>NZ_CBFHTG010000006.1:0-177194 GCF_965658795.1 Lentibacter sp.
CCCATTAATCCGCTTGAGACCATCAGGGTAGCGTGACTCAAGTTCCCAAAGCTTTGGGAGTATAATGGGCAATCTTTGCTGGATGAGCGAAGCCCAGATGGCGCGGCTCCAGCCGTATTTTCTGAAGTGCCATGGTGTTCCACGCGTTGATGATCGACCCGTGCTCAGTGGTATTATCCTCATCAATCGCAATGGGTTGCGGTGGTGTGATGCACCCTAGAGTATAGGCCTCCCAAGACGCTTTATAACCGCTGGAAACGGTGGAGCGACATGGGGGTGTTCGTAAGGATTATGACCAGGCCGGCTGCGGAGGCACCTGATAATCAAACAATCTCTATCGACGCCACCTACCTCAAAGCGCAGCGCACTTCCTCAAGCCTGCGGTTAAAAAAGGGGGGCGTGGACGCCTGATCCACTGCCCGGCAGAGTATTGCGCAGCAATGTCCCGAGAGGGGGCAGCCAAAAGCTGGTATGAACACAAAGTTGCAAGCCGTCATCGACACGATTGGACAGCCGATCCGGCTCTTCATGACCGCAGGCCAGGCTAGCGATTACACTAGAGCCAGAGCGCTAATGGCAAGCCTACCCGCCGCCGACTGGTTATCAGGAGACCGGGGATATGACGTAGATTGGGTCCGGGAGGCCCTTGTAGATAAGGGAATAAAGCCCTGCATCCCGGGAAGAACGTTGCGCGCCAAGCTCGTCAAATATGACAAGCGTCGCTATAAACGACGCAACCGCATCGAGATAATGCTTGGCCGCCTGAAAGGCTGGCGAAGGATCGCAACCAGATATGACCGATGCCCAAAAGTATTCCTGTCTGCAATCGCCCTCGCAGCAACCATCTTGTTCTGGTTATAAATCAATAAGTCTGGAGCCTAAGCAAACTGAACGCTGAAAACTCAAGTTCAATCTTTTGAACCGCTAAGCTTGCTCGTATCGATATGTCGGAGTTCAGACCGAACATAACCAAACAGCATGCTCGCGAAGGCTCCGAATTATTTTAGGGAAATCGATGGTGCGGGTGAAGGGACTCGAACCCCCACGCCAAAGGCGCCAGAACCTAAATCTGGTGCGTCTACCAGTTCCGCCACACCCGCATTGCGGCCCCTTTAGCAAAGCAAAACAGCGCATGCGAGAGAAAACTGCATTCACAGCCTTAAAAAGAGAGCGACATTTATTCTTTGTTCTACTATCTTGGTTAAAAAACTGAGGCAGTAAAAAACATACGGGTGCAAAATGAAGCCCTTTTCAGCAGAAGACTCTGCGCAGACTCAGACTCTGCCCAGAACCTCCGGCTTTTTGGTCGGAAGCAAAATACTTACGTTAGACGGCGAATTGCCTGTCGAACACCTCTGTGTGGGCGATCGAGTGATAACCCGCGACACAGGTATGGCCGTGTTGCAGGCAATCCATGTAACACAAACAGAGTGCAACTTGGTTGCCATTGCCAAAGGTGCGTTAGGACAGAACAGCCCCCTGGCAGACATATCTGTACCTGTAGATCAGCAAATTCTGCTGCGTGGCTGGCGCGCGGTTGCTCTCACTGGCAAAAAGCAGGTCTTGTCTGCCGTAGGATCCTTGACCAACAATGAGTTTATTCGCCCTGTAGGGCTACAGCGAGTGAGGCTCTTCAGCCTCACATTTGCAAAGCCCCATATTCTCTATGTAGACGGCCTGGAAATGGAGTGTAGCTGCCAAAAAGCAACCTTGAGAGCTGCCGCTTAGCAGCCCAAATCCCTGAGTACCTTGGGAAGCTCCTCAGGCAAGTCTTCCGCGATCAAGCCAGGCCCAAAGCTGCGCGCGCAAGCCGCATGAAGCCAAGCGCCCATCTCCGCAGCCTCAAAGGCGGGCAATCCACGCGCCATTAACCCCGTGATGAACCCTGCCAAAACATCGCCCGACCCAGCTGTAGCCAACCAAGGCGCAGCTTCCTCACCAAAAGCCTCTTGCGTTAGAATACGCCCATCTGGTGCGGCAATGACTGTTTCGGCCCCTTTAAGCAGCACAACACAGCCCGAACGCGCCGCGGCATCGCGGGCAGCATCCGCCTTGACATATAGCCGCCCTCCCGCTGAGCCGCCCGCATAATCGCTGGCTAAATCGGGGAACAGCTTACTAAACTCACCCCCATGTGGCGTGAGCACGCACGCAGAATGCACCTGCTCAAAGAGCTGCTGGGGCGCATTTACATAAGCTGTCAGGGCATCAGCATCCAACACACAAGGCCTGCCTGAAGCAAGAGCCACAGGCACAAGCGCGAGCGCTCGAGACAAGCCTAACGCAGGCCCGAGACACAGCGCATTAATGCGAGCGTCATTCAACACAAACTCAAGCTGTCTCGCACCGTCCACCTCCGCCAGCATTAGTGCGGTGATCTGACTGGCGACCTCCAATTGAGCGGAAGCAGGCACCCCAAGGGTAACCAATCCGGCACCAACCCGAAGTGCGCCACGTGCTGCGAGCCGCGCGGCACCTGTACACCCTGCGCCACCCGAGACAACCAGCGCGTGGCCATAGCAAAATTTGTGAGCAGGATTTCTCTTACAAAGGGTAGCCGCGCGCGCGCCCGTGTGATTTTGATTTTCCCCAGACAACTCTACCCCCGATACCCTTGTGCTCAAGCCACTCTCACTCTGCAGCATAGCGCCCAAGCTGACCAGATTAGCGACATTTATATTTAGCCCAAAAATTAATCACTCAGATCAAAAAGTGTGCATGTCCGCATGATGAGGGCCCCAGCGGGATGACCGGCAACCTATTAGATTGAGGCACTGCCTAAAAAGTGGTCTCAAAGGTCCGAGAAATATCCAAGGGGCCAGTGCGATGAAAAAGATCGAAGCCATTATCAAGCCGTTCAAGCTTGATGAAGTAAAAGAAGCGCTTCAAGACGTTGGCGTTCAGGGACTTTCCGTTATCGAGGTCAAAGGCTTCGGTCGTCAGAAAGGCCATACTGAGCTCTACCGTGGCGCCGAATATGTGGTGGATTTTCTTCCAAAAGTTAAACTGGAAATCGTCATCGACGATGATCTGGTGGATCAGGCCCTCGAGGCTATCGTCGACGCGGCCAAAACCGACAAAATCGGTGACGGCAAAATTTTTGTGTCACCCGTTGAACAAGCGGTACGGATCAGGACAGGCGAGACTGGCCCAGAAGCTCTCTAATCAATATATTTTCTAGCAAGAAGGACCAAGAGAATGAGTGTCAAAGACGTTCTCAAGACGCTGAAAGACGAAGAAGTTGCCTACGTAGACATCCGCTTCACGGATATTCGCGGCAAGCTTCAGCATGTAACTGTTGATGTTGACCTGGTCGACGAAGACTTCCTTGAAGAAGGCTTTATGTTTGACGGTTCCTCCATTGCTGGTTGGAAGTCGATCGAAAATTCAGATATGAAATTGATCGCAGACACAGACAGTGCCTACATCGACCCTTTCTACGCTGAAAAAACACTCTGCCTGCACTGCTCTATCGTTGAGCCGGACACGGGCGAGTCATATGAGCGCGACCCACGCGGCACAGCCCAAAAAGCTGAAGCCTACCTGATCGAGTCAGGTATTGGCGACTCAGCTTTCATGGGCCCAGAAGCAGAGTTCTTCATCTTTGATGATGTTCGTTTCGAAAACAAAATCAACAAAGTATCTTATGAAGTTGATGCTGTTGACGGATCTTGGAACACGGACACCCAATATGAGATGGGCAACTCCGGTCACCGTCCTGGCCTTAAGGGGGGTTATTTTCCGGTAAACCCGATCGATGACGCACAAGACCTACGCTCTGAGATGCTCTCTACGATGAAGAGCCTCGGCATGAAAGTTGACAAACATCACCATGAGGTTGCGAGCTGTCAGCACGAGCTTGGCCTCATCTTCGGTACGCTGACAAAGCAAGCTGATGAAATCCAGAAATATAAGTACGTGATCCACAACGTGGCACATGCTTACGGCAAGTCGGCCACATTCATGCCAAAGCCAATCTACGGCGACAACGGCACAGGTATGCACGTCAACATGTCTATCTGGAAAGACGGCAAGCCACTCTTTGCTGGTGATAAATATGCGGATCTGAGCCAAGAAGCTCTGTATTTCATCGGTGGCATCCTGAAGCACGCGAAAACGCTTAACGCCTTCACCAACCCGTCGACAAACAGCTACAAGCGCTTGATTCCAGGCTTTGAAGCGCCTGTTTTGCGTGCCTACTCTGCTCGCAACCGCTCTGGCTGCGTTCGTATCCCGTGGACAGAAAGCCCCAAAGCTAAGCGTGTTGAAGCCCGTTTCCCTGATCCTTCAGCAAACCCCTACTTGTGTTTCTCTGCGCTCCTTATGGCTGGCCTTGATGGCATCAAGAACAAGATCGATCCAGGCGAAGCGATGGACAAGAACCTCTATGATCTTCCAGCAGAAGAGCTCGCGGGCATCCCAACAGTCTGTGGTTCGCTCCGTGAAGCCCTTGACTGCCTTAAAGCAGATCATGATTTCCTGCTTGCAGGTGACGTTTTCACCAAAGATCAGATCGAAGGCTATATCGAACTGAAAATGGAAGAAGTGCTGCACTATGAGCACACACCTCACCCGGTAGAGTTTGGCATGTACTATAGCTGCTAAGCTTAACAAGATTATGAGAAAGGCCCATCATATTAGATGGGCCTTTTTTCTTTGTGCTTCCAAAGCTAACGCATAAAGATGGACGCGTGTGAATTGGAGTAATTTTTATGCGTTTATTCTCTCTTGCCATAATTGCGGCACTTATTTTCGCCAGGTCGGCAGCAGCCGCTCCTTGTGGCAACACATCCTCAGGTTTTCAGTCCTGGAAGGCAGACTTCGCTAAAACGGCCAAGGCTGCTGGCGTAAAAGCCGCTGGGCTGGACGCCCTCGCAACAGCAACTTATGCGACGCGTACAATCAGCGCCGACAGGAACCAGAAAAGTTTCAAGTACAGTTTAGAGAAGTTCATGCAGGTGCGCGGATCAACCACGATTGTGGCTCAAGGTCGAAAGCGCAAAGGACAAAACGCATCTTTTTATACCAACCTTGAAGCTCGCTACGGCGTGCCAGCGGGAATAATCATTGCTATTCATGGTATGGAGACGGCCTTTGGTGGCTTCATGGGCGATAGCGAAGTTGTCTCGGCCATTGTCACGCTCACATATGACTGCCGCCGCTCTAAATTTTTTGAGCCCCACGCAATTGGTGCCCTTCGTCTTGTTGATCAAGGGTCGATTTCGTCAAAGACAAAAGGTGCAAAACACGGTGAGGTTGGCCATACACAGTTTTTACCAGGCAACGCACTTACTTATGGTGTCGACGGGAATGGTGACGGAACAGTTGATTTCTACAATCAGGCCGATGCTTTAGCATCAACGGCCAACTTCCTTCGCCAAAAAGGCTGGAAACCAGGACAAGGCTACCAACAAGGCGAACCAAACCACCCTGTCCTCAAAGCGTGGAATGCCGCCACAGTCTACCAGCAAGCACTGGCTATCATGGGTGCGCAGATAGACCGCTGACAACCGCCTCAGCCAGAACATAGGTATGAATGCCGAAGATGACCGCCTTCGTCTTGGGAAGCCGGCGGATCGTTTGCAGCTCAGAGCGCAGATATTTGGCCGACTGGGAAAATTTCTCATCACGGTGCGCATGTGCACTGCGCGGCTGGTGCAAGGCGGGGTCCGCATACCAAAGCGCATTAAACCTCCACAGAGGTTGCTCAACCCGCACAGCATCAAACAACCTCTGCACACGGCGAGCAATATTTTCGTCATAAGACGCCACGGGAACATGAATTTCAACGAGTGGCTGCATAAATTTTTCGGCGAGCAGCCAGCTTGCAGGAAAGCAAAGTGCAGCTGCGGTAAGCACGTGTTCCTCTTCCCGCTTTTCAAGGATACAGAAGTCTTCCTGTGTCAGCTGGGAGAGTGTCAACATTGGATCAGCTCGCATTATCTCCACTCGCCGCCCATCGGGACATGATACAGAGCCACGTCCCACATTAAATCCCGTTTTAGTGCAGAGGTCTTCAAGAACCACTTCAAGCAGTTCTTGTGCGGCAGGCAGTGCCTCAGCAGAAAGTGCCAAAACCTTCTCCCTATGCTCTAAGACCACGCGCTGCTTTTCAGACAACTGCGCTGCATAGGTTTCATCAATCCTCAACCAGTCAACTGCGCTCAATGGCGACACGCCAGGCAAAGGCTTTGGGGAAAGAGGGTCGTAAGGAATAGTCTGGTTTAATATCATCTACGTAACAAAACTCTCAAACAGAGCCTTTGCAAGCCCTGTACATAAATGCATCAACAACTGCTTCTGAAATTTTCGCGCTCAATTGGCCGCAATGAAGAGCGGTATGTTACTGGCCGCATTGCGGTACCAGTTTACAATTGCCTCGCGCTCAGCAGGTTCAATGTAAGTGACATTTGCGGGAGGCATGGCACGCGTCACGCCTGCTTGGAGGTAGATATCGCGAGCATGTGCAACAATATCAGATGTGGTCTCAAGATGAACGCCCTTTGGAGCCATGCGAATACCATCGTAAAACGTCTCCCGCGCGTGACACATAGAGCAGCGCCCCAAGACAATGTTTTGCACCTCCTCAAAGCCGCTCGCGCTTGCAAATATCTGTTCTGTTTTTGTAAGGCTTCGCGCCTCAGCGTCTTCGACACTAGTATACTTTAGAGGTGCCGTCGAAAGCCAAATGATCGCCAGGAAAAGCAATGCAGTAACCAACCATGTCCAGTTTGGCTTGCCGGTGCCCGCATGTATGGTGTTGAAGTAGTGGCGAATTGTCACCCCCATCAGGAACACAAGCGATGCGATGATCCAGTTATACTCAGACGCAAATGCAAGCGGATAGTGGTTGGACAACATCAGAAAAACAACAGGCAATGTTAGATAATTGTTATGTGTAGAACGTAGCTTCGCGATCTTCCCATATTTTGCATCAGGGGTCCTGCCCTCTTGCAAGTCTTTAACCACGATACGCTGGTTTGGCATGATGATGACGAACACATTCGCCGTCATAATTGTGGCCGTGAAGGCCCCGAGATGAAGAAGGGTCGCTCGGCCAGTAAATATCTGATCGTATCCCCAACCCATGGCGACCAAGAGCGCAAAGAGCAGTATCATGAGAACAGTAGGCTTCTCACCAAGGCGCGATTTGCAGAGGAAGTCATAGACAATCCACCCAACTGTCAGAGATGCGGCAGAAATCAGAATACCTTGCATCAACGAAATATCAGCTTTTGCAGCATCGATTAGATAGAGCTCACCACCAACCCAGTAAACAATCATCAAAAGTGCAGCGCCCGAAAGCCACGTGGCGTAGCTCTCCCATTTAAACCAAGTCAGATGCTCAGGCATATTTGCCGGCGCGACCAGATATTTCTGGATGTGGTAGAACCCTCCTCCATGAACCTGCCACTCCTCACCATGAGCCCCAACAGGCAAATGAGGCGCTTTCTTGAGACCGAGGTCCAGAGCGATGAAGTAAAATGATGATCCGATCCAAGCGATCGCAGTGATGACGTGCAGCCACCGAACCGCGAACGCCATCCAATCCCACATGATGGCAAATTCGTGCATTGTGTCTCCTATCGCGTTTGGTGTGGAAGCTAGCTTACAAGCCACCTATCGTGTATTCCAGAAAACATCCTAGCAGCTTCAAAAAAAGTCGAATAATAAATGGCCTATCTGGACAACATTCAGACCTTCGTACGCGTCTACGAACTTGGCAATATGTCAGCGGCGGCGCGGGATCTACGCATATCTGCAGCAGTCGCATCTTCCCGGATATCACAGCTGGAGGATCATCTCGGTGTGCGGCTCTTTCAGCGTACGACACGTCTTTTGAACCCGACAGAACAAGGTAACACTTTTTATAGAGGCGCTCTGAAAATAGTGGAAGCCGTTGAAGAGGCTGAAGCCGACATCAACGATATTACGTTGACGCCACGCGGCACGCTATATGTTGCGGCCCCTCTTGGCGTCGGGCAAAAGTTTGTTGCACCTGCTGTACCCAAGTTTCACAAAAAGTTCCCACTCATTAACATCAGATTGCGCCTGTCAGATCGAAAGCTCGATCTTGCAGCGGAGGGGCTTGATGCGGCCTTTTTTCTGGGCTTGCCTGAAGACAGCAACCTACGCATTCGCAAAATTGCTGATTGCCCACGTATTCTTTGCGCCTCGCCTGCATACCTAAAAGAACGCGGCATGCCACGCAGCAGTGATGAGCTGAAAACCGATGCACATGATTGCCTAAACCTGCGCTACCCTGGCGCTCCAGAATTTCAATGGCCCCTGCAGACAAAAGACGGAACACGCCGTGTAACCGTCTCAGGCCCATTTGAAAGCGACCACGGTGAAATTCTGACGACTTGGGCGCTCGAGGGCAACGGAATTATCCTCAAGCCTGTTTTTGAGGTCTCTGAGCACCTACAGAAAGGATTGCTTGTTCCCATTCTGGAGCAGGAGCCCCCCCTCCCTATTCAGCTTGCATGCCTTTATATGCATCGCCGCAAGCAAGATCCGAAAGCACGGCTCTTCATCGACTTTATGGTCGATCATATTACAGCATCTATGCCAGCTTAGCTGCCTCTATATGTTGAATATCCAAATGGTGACAGGAGCAACGGAACATGAAAATGCGCAGCCTCTGACATGCCAAAGCGCAGCGGGATAACATTCAAAAATCGTGGCTCTTCTGGCGCTACACCCACGGCGTCAAGATAGTCACCAGCGTGGAAAACCAGCTCATAAACCCCTAATTCGAACTCCGCAGCAGGCAATATCTGCTCATCAGTTCGGCCATCAGAGTTTGTGACAAGACTACGTAAGTGTTTGCGGTCATTGCCTTCAATCCGAAAAAGCTCAATTTTCAAGCCGGCCGCTGGGCAGCCCGCTGCTGTATCAAGCACATGTGTTGTTAAGTAACCAGACATGTTTATCTCCTTTGCCTTCTTATCAAGCTAATGGCTTCTTCGGGCTAGTTAATACATTCTGAACAGACAAAAAGCTCTTTCAAAAAAATAGAGCAAGTTACAAAATTTGTTTCCAGATAGAAGACCGTAACTGAGGAGAATTCTTTGACACGCTACCTTCGCGATATGCGCGGCCATGGGCCACAAGCACCAGATGCCAAATGGCCTAATTCAGCCAAAGTCGCTGTACAATTTGTTCTGAACTACGAAGAAGGTGGCGAGAACTGCGTACTTCACGGAGACACCGCGTCTGAAGCGTTTTTATCAGACATACCCGGTGCCGCCCAGTGGGAAGGCAAGCGTCACTGGAACATGGAATCTATATATGAATACGGTGCACGCGCTGGCTTTTGGCGCTTGCATCGCCTGTTCACAAATCACGATATCCCATTGACAATTTACGGTGTTGCCACGGCACTGGCTCGAAGCCCTGAGCAGGTACAGGCCATGAAAGACGCCAATTGGGAAATTGCCAGTCACGGATTAAAATGGGTTGAGCACAAAGACATGCCCGAAGCTCAAGAGCGAGAGGCAATCGCCGAAGCCATCCGGTTGCATACGGAGGTCGTCGGCTCTCCCCCGAAAGGCTGGTACACGGGCCGCTGCTCTGAAAATACGGTCAAATTGGTCGCAGAAACAGGTCAGTTCGACTACATTTCAGATACCTACGATGACGACCTTCCCTATTGGATTGAAGTCGCAGATCGGGATCAATTAATTGTCCCCTACACGCTTGAAACCAATGACATGCGCTTTGCAACAGCTCCTGGTTGGGTCACCGGCGATGATTTCGGGACGTACCTTATAGACGCATTCGATACGCTTTACGCCGAAGGGCAAGCAGGACGGCCAGCTATGATGTCTGTGGGCTTACACTGCCGTCTTGTAGGAAGGCCTGGAAAAGTAGCTGGGTTGAAGCGCTTCATTGAGCACCTGCAGCGTCATGAAGACATATGGCTTCCCCGCAGGTTGGACATTGCCGATCATTGGGCGAAGACAAACCCTCATAAGCGCTACGAGCGCCCTAGCGAGATGACAAAAGATCGGTTTGTGGCGGCCTACGGCTCCATCTTTGAACATTCTCCTTGGATTGCCGAGCGCGCTTGGGCGTTAGAGCTCGGCCCGGCCCATGACTGCGCAGCCGGTGTGCATAATGTTCTATGTCGCATCTTCAGAACAGCAAGCGAAACGGAAAAGCTTGGAGTGCTCACTGCGCACCCTGATTTAGCAGGCAAGCTCGCAGCTGCAGGAAAGCTGACTGACGAAAGCACCAGCGAACAAGCTTCGGCAGGATTGAACTACCTCACGGATGCAGAGCGCGCCATGTTTACGCAGCTCAACACACAATATGTGGGCAAACATGGCTTTCCCTTTATTATCGCAGTCCGAGACCATGACAAAGCCTCAATTCTATCCGCATTCCAAACACGGATCGACAACGACCAAGCGACAGAGTTTCAGACGGCTTGCGCTCAGGTAGAGCGGATCGCACAGTTTAGACTACAGGATCTCCTGCCATGAGCCCGACTCTGTACCCTGAGCCCTTAACAGCGGAGAAATTCGCGCCATTTGGTGATGTTATTGAACTTCGCGGAGATGCTGACAAAATCATCAATCAAGGGATGTGTGGCCGGCACCACGATTTGGCCCAGCTAGACTTCGGATCAGGCCGCGCAGGCATTAGCTTGTTTGATGCCAAGGCACGCCACTTCCCTCATGAGCTAGACATGATGGAGCGCCACCCCGAAGGCAGCCAAGCTTTTGTGCCGCTGTCAGCCGTTCCGATGATCATTAGCGTGGCCGCTGATGAAAATGGAAAGCCAGGAAAACCGCAGGTGTTTTTATCTGCACCACATCAAAGCATCAACATTCACCGAAATATATGGCACGGCGTGCTCGCACCTCTGGGACGAGCAGGCCAATATATTGTAGTCGACCGTATTGGCGACACGCCTAATCTTGAAGAACACTGGTTTACGACGCCGTTTCTCGTCGATGCTCCAAACTAATTTGACCTGACACAGAAGCAGGCATTCAAAACAGTCAAACAGGAGGATTCCATGACTGACAATTCAATCGGGACACCACAGCAATTACGTGATCCAAACTATACACCGCCCCTAGCAAAAGCGATCCCGCTGGGTATTCAACATGTTTTGGCAATGTTTGTTTCTAACGTCACACCAGCTATCATCGTCGCGGGTGCTGCGGGTTTTGGCTTCGGATCAAACTCACCTGACTTTCCAGAGCTTCTGTATCTTATTCAGATGTCGATGCTCTTTGCAGGGGTAGCCACGCTGCTGCAGACCATAACTCTGGGCCCGGTCGGTGCGGGCTTGCCAATCGTGCAAGGAACCTCTTTTGCATTTTTGCCGATCATGATTCCCCTTGTAGCTGGTAAAGGTGTTGATGGCCTCGCCGCGCTCTTTGGAGGCGTCATCATTGGCGGTATCTTCCACGCCCTACTGGGCACCGTTATCGGAAAGATCCGTTTCGCGCTGCCACCTCTCGTGACAGGTTTGGTTGTCACAATGATCGGTCTGGCCTTGGTCAAAGTCGGGATTCAATATGCCGCTGGTGGGGTACCCGCAATCGGCACTCCCGAATATGGTTCTCTGTTGAATTGGTCAGCTGCCCTTGTCGTAATCTTCGTAACGCTCGGTTTGAAATTTTTCACGCGCGGTATGCTCTCTATCTCTGCCGTATTGGTGGGGCTCATCGCCGGCTACATCTATGCCTTGGCCGTTGGCATGCTGACCTTTGAGTCTATTGCATTGTCTTGGGAGCGTTCAGCCGCTTTTGCCTTGCCCCAGCCATTCAAGTACGGGTTTGAGTTTTCCATCGCTGCTGTTGTTGGATTTTGTCTGATGGCCTTCATCTCGGCGATCGAAACAGTCGGCGACGTTTCCGGTATCTGCAAAGGCGGTGCAAACCGCGAAGCGACAAACAAGGAAATCGAGGGTGCAACCTATGCGGACGGCTTCGGAACTGCCGTTGCCGGAATTTTCGGCGGTTTTCCAAACACCTCGTTTAGCCAAAACGTTGGCCTCATAGCGATGACAGGTGTTATGAGCCGTCATGTCGTAACCTGCGGTGCGATTTTCCTCATCATCTGTGGTCTTGTTCCAAAGGTTGGAGGTGTTATCCGCACGGTCCCCATTGAAGTTCTCGGTGGTGGCGTAATTGTCATGTTTGGAATGGTTGTTGCAGCGGGCATCTCGATGCTCTCTGATGTCGAGTGGAACCGTCGCAATATGGTTATCTTTGCAATCTCCCTTTCGATAGGCTTAGGCCTTCAGCTTGAACCTGATGCGCTTCAACACTTAGGTTCAACGGCACGCGTCTTGCTAACATCGGGGCTTCTTCCCGCCGCAGGGATAGCGATCGTGCTCAATCTGATTTTGCCAGAAGAGCTCGCGGATGAGGCCACAGAAGAAGTTGCAGGCGGCCATTCTGGACATGGGCGCGGATCACTACCCAAAAGCGACTAAGTCTGAATAAGCCTTAAGCCAAATGAAAAGCCGGCGCTCTTGCAAGCACCGGCTTTTTCTTTAGCACCTGAGATTGTTAAAGGTTTGTTGGAAACTTCATATGCCTGTTTACATCTTTGTAGAGCAAATATCGAAAAGGCCCGGGGCCACCTGCATAACAAGCTTGTGGGCAAAACGCGCGCAACCACATGAAATCACCAGCTTCGACTTCAACCCAGTCTTGATTCAGCCTGTAAACAGCCTTCCCTTCCAACACGTAAAGCCCATGCTCCATCACATGTGTCTCAGCAAAAGGAATGACAGCACCGGGCTGAAAAGTCACAATGTTCACATGCATGTCGTGACGTAGATCGTCAGGATCGACAAAACGGGTTGTCGCCCATTTCCCCTCAGTACCAGGCATGGCTGTTGGTGATATCGCCGTTTCATTGGTCACAAATGCCTCGGGTTCTCCAAGTCCGTCCACTGCTTCATATCTCTTTCGAACCCAGTGAAATCGTACTGGAGCTTGAGAGTTGTTGTGTAGCGTCCAGTCCACACTTGCTGGGATATAGGCGTATCCTCCGCACGCGAGCTCGTGATCGGCCCCCGAAATTGTAAGTGTCAGACAACCTTCGACAACAAAAATAACCGATTGAACGCCTGCTTCTGTTTCAGGTCGCTCACTTCCCCCGCCCGGCTGGACCTCTGCGATATACTGCGAGAAGGTTTCAGAGAAACCTGACAAGGGACGCGCAATGACCCAAAAACGCGCTTTCGCCCAGAATGGCAAAAGGCTTGTAACAATGTCACTGAACGTGCCTTTGGGAATGACAGCATAGGCCTCGGTAAACATGGCCCTGTCTGTCAGGAGCTGTGTTTGAGGCGCGAGTCCACCCTGCGGCGCATAGTAATTTTGTTTGCTCAAGATCTGGCCCCTAAATAAGTTGTTATACCCACATTCAAGCGCCTTTGCTGGCGCAATCCAACTCATTTCGTGGGTTGATTTACTTGAAACATTATCAGCTTTTTATTGAAGCCCGCACGCGGAATCCCCCCATGACGTCACATCAGCGTGACCCTCCTGTCACATGGCTGGAAGTTGGACAGCTGCGCCCCTACCCTAATCAATAGTCGCAACGAGGGAAAATTATGCCAACAGAGAAGTTCACATTCAAAAGCTCTCAGGGGCACACCCTCTCAGCGCGGCTAGACATTCCAGACGGGCCGCACGTCGCCAGCGCTCTCTTTGCTCATTGCTTTACCTGCTCAAAAGACATTCCCGCTGCTCGGCGCATTTCTCAACGCCTTGCATCTCAAGGCATCGCGGTGCTCCGCTTTGACTTCACGGGTTTGGGTCACTCTGACGGTGAGTTTGCCAATACAGGCTTTTCAACCAACCTTGAGGATCTGAAAGCAGCAGCACAAGCGCTGCGGCACCAAGGCTATAGCCCTGATATTCTGATTGGACACAGTCTTGGGGGGGCAGCTGTCATAGCGGTGGCTGGAGATATACCAGAGGCGAAAGCCGTCGTCACAATTGGGGCTCCTTTTGCACCCGGTCACGTTACCGAAAACTTTGGTCATAAAAAAACAGAGATAGCTGAAATTGGCCAAGCAGAGGTTTGCTTGGGTGGGAGACCCTTTACGATCAAGCAGAGCTTCTTGACTGACATAGCCCAGTACAAACTCGATGCTGCACTTAAATCTCTTGGAAAAGCACTGTTGGTGCTACACGCTCCAAGGGATGCCATCGTCAGCGTAGACAATGCAGCGGCGCTGTTCACTGCAGCAAAGCACCCCAAGAGCTTTGTCACCCTAGATGATGCCAATCATCTTATTACCAACCCGAAAGATGCTGAGTATACTGCCGAGGTTATTGCCTCTTGGGTGACGCGTTACCTTGATTTTCACACCCCCGCCCCACCACCGGGTGCTCCTGAAGGAATCACTCGCATCAGTGAGACAGATCCTGGCGGCTTCCTCCAAGATATCATGTCGGGTCCCGATCATCACTCACTGGCAGACGAACCTGAGGCATATGGCGGAACCAACAAAGGAATGAGCCCATATGGCTTCGTGTCTGCCGGACTAGGCGCGTGCACATCTATGACCTTGCGCATGTATGCACGCCGTAAAGGCTGGCCACTGGAGCACATCAGTGTCGATGTAAGCCACGATAAGGTTCATGCACAGGATGCTCGCGCTGGTGCCTCAGAAAAAATTGACCGTTTTCAACGGATCATAAAGTTACGCGGCCCCCTTAGTGACGAACAAAGGCAAACGCTGCTCGAAATTGCCGACAAGTGTCCTGTTCACCGAACGCTCGAGCGGTCAAATCAAATCGAAACTCGCCTTGGCGATTGATCAGAAACCGTTTTGCGCCTTTGCGATAGCAGGGCGAATAGTATTTTCCATAACCCGCTCTGTAATAGGGCCAGCCCAACGCAACAGCACTTTGCCGTCAGAATCTATCACGAAAGTTTCTGGAACACCGGCTACGCCCCAGTTCAATGACATAGGTCGCCCCTTCTCGTCCGCGATAACTGCGGCATACGGGTCTCCTAGGTCGTCCAAGAACTTTAACGCATTTGTCGCTTTGTCTTTGTAGTTAACCCCGTAAATTGGCACACTTTCTTTCGCCAGGGCATTCAGGTGTGGATGCTCAACACGGCATGGTGCACACCAGCTGGCCCAAAAATTCACCAGCTTTACCTCGTCTTTGAGCAAATCGCTGTTGTCAAAAGTCGCTTTGCTTCCCAAGGGGGCAGACACGACTGGCGGAGCCATTTGCCCAACAAACGTAGAGGGCAGCGCGTCGGGGTCATTGCGGAAAAGCCCAAAGCTCAATAGCCCCGCCAAAGCCAAAAAAATAAGCGGTGGGGCGAGCATCATAGGAGAAATTTTAGCCATGAGGCTCTTTCCGTTTTTCTATTGCGGCCAACTCAGCCTTGACTTTGCGGGCTCGCGCAAGGCTCGCCCAAACAATCAAAGCGATCAGCACGAGGGAAACCCCGTAGGCCGAAAGCACTTCTGCAGCATATTTTCCTAGATCGGGCATCAATTCATACGCTCCCGTGCCAAGAGCGCGCGCGCGCGGCGAGCTCTAATTTCTGTATTTGTTCTCACAATAACCAAGGCAATGAAAAGTAAGACAAAGCCAGCGATTGCAACAAGTGCGGGATACCAGAAGACATCGGCAACGTTTTCTTCTTTATCAAGGGAAAGCGAGGCTCCTTGATGCAAGCCTTGGTTCCAGAAGTTTACGGCGTAGCGTGACAAGAGAGCAAAGACCGAACCAACGAGGCACAATACACTCGTCAGGTCTGCCGCCGTATCATCATCTTCGATTGCAGCCCAAAGCGCCATGTATCCGAGATAGAATAGGAACAGAATAAGAAAAGATGTTAGACGTGGATCCCAGGCCCACCATGTTCCCCACATAGGCTGCCCCCAAACCGCGCCCGTGAAGAGAGCAATCAATGTCATAACCGCTCCAATGGGTGCTGCAGCACGAGCCGCCAGTGCACTCACATGATGTCGTCGAATGATCCACACCAATGAGGTAACGAGCATCATGACCCAGATATTGATAGCCATCATAGCACTTGGGACGTGGATGTAGAAAATCTTCACCGTAGATCCTTGACGAAAATCGTCAGGCGTAAAAAAGAACCCCCAGATCAGCCCCGTCGCAAGACATATAGCTGCCGCAGCAGACACATACGGCAAAACAGCTTCAGTTGTCCGCATGAACTTCAGTGGATTTGCATACTGCCAGATAGATGCCATCAAATTCATTCCCTTTTCACACAGTCCTCTGCCTGAATTCTTTCATAATTTCCAGTGCCGAGATGTCACATTATCGCAAGTTAACTCTGAGCACTGCGGCGCTTGCAAATGGCAGAAGCGCTAATGCGGCAAAACTAATCC
This sequence comes from Lentibacter sp., assembly GCF_965658795.1. NCBI lineage: Bacteria > Pseudomonadati > Pseudomonadota > Alphaproteobacteria > Rhodobacterales > Roseobacteraceae > Lentibacter > Lentibacter sp. The sequence goes on from NZ_CBFHTG010000006.1 coordinate 16,373, forward strand.
CGGCAAGCATAAGCAGAGGGGAAATATACCCCTGGCCCTCCGCACCGCGCCGCGCAACATCTGCGCCGAATATAAGGGTTGGCACGTAAAGTGGCAAAACCAAAAGGCTCAACAGCAATCCACCACGTTTGATGCCGACGGTCAAAGCCGCCCCAAACGCGCCGATGATTGAAAGTGCAGGCGTGCCGAGCAAAAGTGACACAACCAGAGCAACATAGCCTTGAAGGGGGAGACTCATAAGCAAAGCAAATACGGGAGCGGCCAGAACCAACGGCAGGCCTGTAGTAAGCCAATGGGCAACAGCTTTTGCTGCAACGACACCCTCCAAAGGCAAGGGAGATGTTGCAAGCAAATCCAGAGACCCATCTTCAAAATCAAGTGAAAACACACGATCAAGCGACAACAAGCAAGCCAGCAATGCAGCAACCCATAAGACACCGGGGGCAATTTCACCAAGCAGGCCGGTTTCCGGACCAACGCCGAAGGGAATAAGAACGACAACAATCAAGAAGAATGCCAGTCCAAGCCCAAAGCCTCCCCCCGCGCGCACGGCGAGACGTAAATCACGTATCAAAAGCGCAATCATAAAAAGGCCTCGTCAAAATTCTCTATCAATGAGGAGGACGCTTTGAACGGCCCAAGATCTAGCGAGATTGCGTCATTAAGCCCAAGGTCGATATGTGTGGCCATGATCGCCATACCGCCAGCATCCAAGTGCGCCTCGACCACACGACCGAACATCTCAACAGCAGATATGTCGAGTGAAACCGTCGGCTCATCGAGGATCCACACCGAGCGCCCAGTCACCATAAGACGGGCCAAACCCAGGCGTCGCTTTTGCCCAGCAGACAGCAAGCCAGCGGGCCTATCTCTCAGAGTATCAAGGTCAAAAGACAAAATTGCGCGCTCGATGCAATCCGCTTCAAACACTTTAGCCCAGAAGGCTAAGTTCTCTTGAACCGTGAGTGTGGTTTTGATCCCATCCACATGTGCCGCATAGGCCATAGCCTCTCGGTCAAGGCTGATGGCTCCACTCAGAGGCATCTGCAGCCCCGCTAGCGTTCTTAGCAAGGTCGTTTTGCCGATTCCGTTTGGCCCACGCAGCACAAGCGCCTGCCCTGCTTCAAGAGCAAAGCTGACCCCCTCTAGAACAGGGACACCCCCACGAGCGACACCAAGATTATCAACAATGAGATCCATACCCAGTCTCTTACACAGGCAGGGCCGCAAGCGCGACACGGCGGCCCTCGGCGGCCAGAACATTGTAGGTGCGACAGGCCGCAGGAGAATTCATGACTTCTACACCCATTCCAGCTGCTTCAATTTGACTTCTGAGCCCTGCGGGTAGGTGCGAAATCTCCTTACCTGTTCCAATAAAAATCACATCGACGTCACCAGCCAACGCAAGCAGTACATCAGCCTCTTCGTAGCCGCTCCAACCCGACGCCCCCGTTGCCGTTACGAGCATACCGCCTTCGACACGCTGCCCATTGATACGGAAAAATCCTTCGCCGTAACTGTCAACAGGTTGAGCTTCGGCAAACTGCATTTCAGTAAGTTTCATTCATTTGTCCCATATTGGCAAAGAAGTTAAAGCTGCGAGAACAATCACGCTGTAAGCAATCCCTCGATACACCTTTTCTCGTGAAGGATCAAAGAGCGCGGCACCAAGAATATTGCCAAGGATTGCAGGGACGAAAAATAGGACTCCAAGCCAAATTGGAACAGCCGCAAGCTGACCTTTAAACGCAAGCCAAATGAGCAGCACACAATCAAAAAAGAAAAGATACATCATGGTATTGGCGCGGATGCTACTTATCGGCTTTGTACTTGCAGCATAAAGCATAATCACTGGGGGCCCCGGCAGACCAACTGCCCCACCAGTGACACCCGCCAAAGCTCCCCCGGCAAACAGCACAGGCTTTGTGATTGCGCCCCGATAACGGACCCCAGCCAGTAGCGACACAGGAACAATTATCGCCAGTGAGGCAACCATATATCGAAAGACCTCAGCCGGTACGGCGAACAACAGCGCAAGTCCTATTGGTAGAGCAAGAACAGTGGCAATGCCGAGCACTGACACGTCGTTAGGGTCTCCGTCGCGCCACGCTCGAGGCAAATTGGGGAGAGGCCCGAATGCATCCATAACGGTTAAAGCAATCAAAACCCACACCGGTTCAAGAAATCGGCTCGCTACGGGAACAAATATAAGTGCAGTCCCAAAACCAGAAAACCCTCGTATAATGCCTGCTATAAAAACAGTCGCTATCAGAAAAAGAAGGCCCTCTTGGCCCAAAGCTAGTCCAAGGGCTTCAGGCATCAACGTTGGCAAACTGGTTTCCCAAGTTGCCATCAGGCTTTGACCAGTCCCGCTTAACTCCAAGCCACAAGAGGATCGTTGAGGCTACAAACACAGAGCTATACGTTCCAACGATTACACCCCAAATCATCGCAAAAACAAACCCACGGATCACATCACCACCCAACACAAACAAAGCGGTGAGCGCGAGCAAGGTTGTTACGGATGTCATCATCGTGCGGCTCAAGGTCTCGTTGATTGAGATATTCATGATCTCTTTGAGGGGTTTTTGCTTATATTTGCGAAGGTTTTCGCGAACCCGGTCGAAGACAACAACAGTGTCATTGAGCGAATATCCTACGATCGTTAGCAATGCGGCAATAATTGCCAAATCGAAGCGTATTTGAAGTTCCGAGAAAATACCGATGGTTAGCAAAACATCATGCACAAGCGCGACGACCGCACCAACTGCAAATTGCCACTCAAACCTCAGCCAGATGTAGATCAATACAGCACCAATCGCGAGTACTACGGCAATAGCCGCAGTTTGAATTAGCTCACCCGAGACTTTAGGCCCGACACTTTCAACCGAACTAAAGGTAATATCGGGGGCAACAACCTGCAGACTCTGAAGGACAGAAGCAACCACTTCGCTTGCGACAGCTTCCTCCCCGTCTTGCGCCTGTATACGGATCATCGCTACATTTTTATCTTCACCGAATGTCGGGTCAAACACTTCGGTGATTGTGATATCACCCAACTGAAGCGGCTCAATTGCTGCGCGATATTCCGAAATCACGACAGGTTGAGTGCTATCCGTTCTAAGAGTCGTGCCACCCCTAAAATCAATGCCGTAGTTTAGCCCCTGTAGAATGAAGCTCAAAAACGCTACAACCATCATAAGCCCTGAAATACCAAGCCACAGCTTATAGCGTGCAAAGAAGTCCCAGTTGGTTTCTTGCGGAACGAGTCTCAGTCGCATGGGTTAAACCTCCAGGGTTTTGGGTTTTCGGCGCTCAAACCACATCACAACGATAAGGCGTGTCACGAAAATCGCAGTGAAGACAGAAGTTATGATACCAAGTCCCAAAGTAATCGCAAAACCGCGCACAGGCCCAGACCCGACGGCATAAAGGATAACTGCTGTGATAAAGGTTGTGATGTTGGCATCAACGATCGCAGAAAGCGCCTTTTCGTAGCCAAGTTCGATGGCGCGCGCTGGCCCTTTGGCAGACTTAAGCTCTTCACGAATACGCTCGAACACCAGTACGTTGGCATCAACAGCCATCCCAATTGTCAATACAATCCCCGCAATACCAGGCAGCGTCAATGTAGCGCCCAGCATTGAGAGAAGAGCAAATATGAGCACCACGTTCACCACGAGTGCGATATTGGCGAAAATACCAAACCTGCCGTAGCTCAAAACCATAAAAACGAGCACGCCTATGAATGCAACGATGCACGCGATCTTGCCGGCCTCAATACTATCTGCACCGAGTTCGGGTCCGATTGTTCGTTCTTCCAGAAATTCAAGCCCAGCCGGCAAAGCGCCAGCGCGCAACAAGACAGCAAGGTTGGTACTTTCCTCAAGCGAAAAGTTACCAGTGATGATACCCGAACCGCCAGCGATATGGCTCTGGATCACAGGAGCCGAGATCACTTCTTGGTCGAGAACAATCGCAAATGGGGAGCCTATATTCTCAGCCGTATAGTCGCCAAAGCGTCGTGCTCCGGATGTGTTAAACCTGAATGACACAGCTGGGCGACCGTTCTGGTCAAAGTCGGGCTGCGCATCGACGAGGTCTTCACCAGTCACAACGGATGCTTCTTCAAGGATATAATAGACGCCGCTTTCATCAATCGATGGCAACACGTAGTTCCCTGCACCTGCGGGTGCGTCAGCGCGGTCTGCACGGCTAACAACGGAATGAAATGTCAGTTGAGCGGTCGTACCTATAATCTCTTTCAGCTCGGCAGCGCTTCCCAGCCCCGGTACTTGGATCAAAATACGGTCACCGCCTTGACGTTGAATTGTCGGCTCTCGTGTGCCGACCTCATCGATCCTGCGACGAATGATTTCAAGAGACTGACGCACAGTGCGCTCGTCCGTGGCGAGCATCTCAGCTTCTGACAATCGAACGACTATGCTCTCGCCAGACACAGACACCTCAATGTCACTGGCCCCCGCACCACTTATACTTGTCACAGGCCGCGCAAGGCCACGAATAAGACTCGCGGCGTTTTGCAATTGGTCGGGCTTTGAAATACGGATGCGAAGCTCGTTATCAGCGCTGTTTTGCAGGCGGACAGTGCCAACTCTCTCACGCTCTTCGCGCAGCAGGTCCCGTATTTCTGGCCACATACTCTTTATGCGCGCCGCGTAAACATCCTGTACTTTGACTTCCGCCAGAAGATGGGCGCCCCCGCGCAAATCAAGGCCAAGATTTACAAGCCCTGATGGCAAAAAACTGGGCCAAAGAGCAACCTGCTCTTCCAGTCCCGCAGCCGATCCGCCCGCGTCGACTGCCTTGACGGCATCATTATGCGTTTCGACGCGTGTGTAAAATCCGTTGGGCAGAGCCAGCACAATGCCAACCGCTACAACGAGCCAGATTAAAACTCGTTTCCATGTATCAATCTGAAGCATTGGCGGCTCCGCCTCGTCTTATAGTATTTTGAAAAGATTAAGCTTTGGCTGGTTCGGTCTTGTTGAGCACTTGCGCAACAGTCCCTTTGATCACCCGGACTTTAACGTTATCGGCAATCTCAACTTCGAGTTCACCGTCATCACGGACCTTAACAACCTTACCAATAATACCACCCTGCGTGATCACTTGATCACCCCGGCGGATATTTTCGATCATTTGTTGATGTTCTTTCATCTTCTTTTGCTGCGGCCGGATCAATAAAAAATACATGATCGCGAAAATCGCGGCCAACATCAGCAAGTCACCAGGTCTCATTTGCGCCCCCGTCGTGGTCTGGTTGTGGGCATAGCCCTTTAAATCCAGCTCTACCTATGCCCGAATAACACTGTTTGCAATGGCCAAAGGGTTTTGAGTATCGGGCAGAAACGCCCGTTTACCTCGGGTTGCAAAATGGGCCATAAGACTGGCAACAAGTTTTAATTCTCGCAAGGACAAAATAGATGCACGACATTCGCGCGATCAGAGAAAACCCGAATGCTTTTGACGTGGCGATGAAACGCCGCGGCCTCACGCCAATGTCAGAAAGCGTCCTTAAGCTGGACGAAGAACGCCGCTCAATGATCTTGGCTGCTGAAACAGCACAAGCCGCCCAAAACAAGGCAGCAAAAGACATCGGCGCAGCAAAAGCCTCTGGGGACACGACCGCTTTTGAAAGATTGCGCGAAGAGGTTTCCGCAAAAAAATCCGAAGTGACCGAACTGCAGAACGCTGCCAAAGCTCTCGACGCGCAGCTGACAGAGCTTCTCGCAAGCCTGCCCAATCTTTTACATAGCGAAGTTCCAGACGGTGCCGATGAAAACGACAACGCCGAACTACGCACATGGGGCACCCCTCGCGAGATCACATTTGAAGCACGTGAACACTATGAAATCGACGCCGTAAAGACAGGCATGGATTTTGAAACCGCTGCAAAGCTGTCAGGCAGCCGTTTTGTCGTCCTCTCAGGGTCGGTCGCAAGACTTCACCGAGCGCTTGCGCAGTTCATGCTCAACACACACATCGAAGAAAACGGACTGACAGAAACCTGGACCCCCGTGCTCGTTAAAGAAGAAATGATGTATGGCACAGGCCAGTTACCAAAGTTTGGTGAAGACAGCTATCAGACCACCGATGGCTGGTGGCTCGTTCCAACAGCTGAAGTCACGCTTACAAATATTGTAAACGGGCTTACCGTTGAGCAAGCCTCCCTGCCCCGTCGCTATGTTGCGCACACACAGTGCTTCCGTTCCGAAGCAGGAAGCGCAGGCCGCGATACTTCGGGGATGCTTCGTCAGCACCAGTTTGAAAAAGTCGAAATGGTCTCGATATGTCACCCCGAGGAAAGTCTTGCAGAACACGACCGCATGACTCGCTGCGCCGAAGGCATTCTGGAGAAGTTAGAACTGCCCTATCGCACGGTTGTGCTGTGCACAGGCGACATCGGCTTTGGCGCCATAAAAACGCACGACATCGAAGTTTGGCTGCCAGGTCAGGGTAAATATCGCGAAATCAGTTCTATTTCCGTGTGCGGCGACTTCCAAGCGCGCCGTATGCAGGCGCGCTTCAAACCGGCAGATGGCGGCAAGCCACAATATGTTCACACGCTGAATGGGTCTGGGCTGGCCGTTGGCCGCGCATTGATTGCCGTTCTCGAAAATGGCCAGCAAGCAGACGGGTCTGTGCAGATTCCATCAGTGCTGGTCCCTTATATGGGCGGCAAGACGTCCCTGAATGCAGATGGGACATTGTCTTGAGGCTTGCGAAATGACCAAAGTCTTCTCTGTACTTACATTTGTAGCGGCGGTGATATTTGCTATATCTCCGTTTCTGACCGATGGGTTTAGGGGTTTTACAGCCAATCAGTTTCCATTCCCACAGACGAACCCGCCGGTTCAGCCCGCTGGGTACGCCTTCTCTATCTGGGGTGTTCTCTACATTTGGTTGATCATCAGCACGGCCTATGGCTTGCTGAAAAAGTCTAACTCAGCGAGCTGGATCAATGCGCGCCCTGCTCTTTTTGTGAGTCTGGCCGTCGGCGCATCATGGATAGCCATTGCACAGGTTTCGGTCGTCTGGGCCACTGTTTTGATCTGGGTTATGCTGGTATTCGCACTCGCCGCCCTTTTGAAAAGCGGCTCGGACGACAGGTGGTTGCTCCGCGAATCTATCGGCGCATATGCTGGCTGGTTGACTGCAGCATCCTGTGTTGCCTTAGGCTTGGTTATTGCGGGCTATGGTTACACCAGCCAAACGACAGCCGCGTTTATTGGCCTTGGTCTGGCGTTGATCATCGCCGCGGCTATTCAAAAAGCCCGCCCTGACACAGTCTCCTACCCTCTCGTGGTCATTTGGGCGCTTACAGGTGTGATTTTCAGCAATCTCGAGCCGCTGAACACAGGCGTTATAGTGCTCTGTGGCGTTGGGATTGCGTATCTTGCCCGCGCAGTCGTCGCACCAAAGCTACGTTAATCTCGCTTCTTGCCCAAAGTATGTTTGCGCAGCTTTGACGGCCCGGGTTTCTTTTTGCCTTTGTAGGGATTGGCATCCCCCTGACCGCGCAAATACAGGCGGATCGGAGTGCCAGGCATGTCAAAGTCTTCCCGCAAGCCATTCACAAGATAACGCGAATAGGCCGTTGGCATCTTGTCTGGGTGCGAGCACATCACAACAAACCCTGGCGGGCGCGTCTTAGCTTGCGTCATATAGCGCAGCTTGATCCGCTTTCCTTGAGGTGCGGGCGGTGGGTGGGCCTGTACCATACCATCCAACCAACGGTTTAGATGTGAAGTGGAAATACGCATATTCCAAACATCGTGGGCTTTGATAATCGCATCATGAAGGCGCTCAAGCCCTCTCCCTGTCTTCGCGGACACAGTGATCAACGGTGCCCCCCGCAATTGAGGCAGCAACCGTGTGAAAGATTCCTTCAAGTCGCGCAGCTTATCTTGCTTCTCGTCTTCGATATCCCACTTGTTGACAGCCACAACAACGGCGCGCCCTTCCCGCTCAGCCAGGTCGGCAATGCGCAAATCTTGTTGCTCAAAGGGAATGGCGGCATCCAACAAAACAACAACAACTTCAGCGAACTTCACCGCACGCAGACCATCAGAAACGGAGAGCTTTTCAAGCTTGTCTTGTACTTTTGCCTTTTTGCGCATGCCCGCAGTGTCAAAAATGCGAACTGGCGTTCCCGACCATTCAAGCGTCAGAGAAATAGCATCACGCGTAATACCTGCTTCAGGGCCCGTCAGAAGCCGGTCCTCACCAAGAATTTTATTGATGAGAGTCGATTTGCCCGCGTTAGGCCGCCCCACAACAGCAATCTGGAGCGGACGCTTTATCGTGGGTGTATGATCAGGAACATCATCGTCCTCATCCACCGTCACATCCACTTCAGGCGCAATCTCTTTCGCACGCTCCTCAAATGCATCAGCCATGGGCATTAGTGCACTGTAGAGCTCGTTCAGGCCTTCACCGTGCTCAGCCGACAACCGGATCGGTTCGCCAAGCCCAAGCCCGTAGGCCTCCATAACACCTGCGTCCGCAGCCATACCTTCGGCTTTATTGGCCGCAACGAAAACGGGCCTGCCCTTGCGGCGCAAAATATCGGCAAAGACTTCATCCGTTGGCGTTACGCCGGCTCTTGCATCAATCATAAACAAACAGGCGTCAGCCATTTCGACCGCGCGCTCTGTCAAACGCCGCATACGCCCTTGCAGGGAGTCATCTGTCGCATCTTCGAGGCCGGCAGTGTCGATCACAGTAAACCTGAGGTCACCAAGTTTCGCCTCACCTTCGCGCAAGTCACGCGTCACGCCAGGCTGGTCATCAACCAACGCAAGACGTTTTCCAACCAAACGGTTGAAAAGAGTCGATTTGCCGACATTCGGTCGACCAACGATAGCTAAGGTAAAACTCATGTTTCGGCGCTCCAGTCGCGAAGATCCGCACCTAACTTAGATTGGCCTTAACGGAAAGCGAAAAGTTGGCCTTTGCCCGAGACAACATACATCACCCCACCTGCAAAAACCGGACTTGTCGCCGCACCGCCAGCCAGATCACCAGTTTGTAAGAGCTGTCCATCTTCGGGGTCAAATGCACGGATCAGACCGTCATTGGAGGCAACATAAAGCCGCCCTCCAGCAAGAACAGGACCATAGTGCGCAAAAATAGCTTTCTGTCTTTTTGGGCGATCTTTAGTAAAAAATGGAAGTTTTGTGCCCCAGATCCGTTCGCCCGTCGCAGCGTCGAGGCGCGCCAGCTCGTTGTTGTCCGTCACCATGAACACTGAATCACCGGCAGCCCAGATAGCACTCATCGGCCCTTCCTCAGCTGTCCAAATCCGTGTTCCGGTGGCCGCCTCCAAAGCAACGGTGCGGCCTGAGAATGTGCCTGCAAAAATCTTGTCACCAACGATCACAGGGTCTCCTGTCACATCGGTTATACGGCTGCGGGAAAATCCGACCCTTTGGCCAGAGAGAGCTGCGTCCCAAATACGCAGACCGCCCTCTTTAAAGGCTGCCTGCAGCTCGTTCGATCCAAATGAGAACACAGCGATCCGGTCGTCAACCGCTGGTGCAGGGCCACCCAAAACGTTACTCTTGTCTGATGCCGAGCCAAGCTGCCATAGAATGCGGCCCGAGCCTGCATCCAGTGCCCAAGCAGTTGCGTCCCCGGAAACAAGATAGACGATACCATCTTTAACCGTTGGCATGCCTGTTCCGGGCGCTTGCAGCTTTTGTTGCCAAAGCTCTTGCCCAGAGTCGGCTTCAAGAGCCGTCACGAGGCCAAAACCCGACGTAACGAAAACGACACCATTAGAATAGGCAAGTCCTCCGCCAGAAGCGTCGCGCGCAGAGTCCCGCGCCGGTACCAAGCTAACAGACCAGACCGCAGCGCCAGAAGTGCTCGTTGCCGCGACACGCGCTTCGGAATCAAGTGTGAAAACCTTACCGTCGGCGACAACCGGCTCGGAGGTGATGCGGCCATGGCGCCCGTTGCCGGCTCCGATATTGACGCTCCAAATAGCGTCAAGAGCGCCGCCAAAAGCGGCGTGCTCAATTCGCGTGTCAGGGCTGTTATGGCGCTGAAGCCATCCGGAATTAGACTGGGTCGGCGCCAGCGAAATCGCGCGCGATTGGTTCTCAGCGACACTTGTAACAACGGTGGAAGTGTCCAGGTCGCTCTCAACGCGCAGCGGCTCTCGCTTACCTGACAGAATCTCTTCTGGCTCCTCACAGCCGCTGAGAGCCAAAAGTGCTATCCCTCCAAGTAAGAGAGTAAACATGCTCGACGTCCGCGAAACAGTTTTCATTTTGAACTTCCCTTCAGCCACGTCCAGTGTTTGAGCGATGGCACAATCTAGTCGTTATTCGCCGTTTGTGCTCACGAGGTCTCCACCGAGAGCTACTATCAGCTGCGATGCGCGTCGTTTTTGGCCCGCAGTCGCCTCAGTATCTTGGACGATGGCATTAAACGCTGCAATCGCTTCTTTTGTGTTGCCTTGCTCGACGTCCAACAGGGCCAACTGTTCCTCAGCCAACACTCTCAACTGTGGGTTCCCTCCGATCAAGGCTTGATACCCGAGGCTGCGTTCTTGAATGCTCAGGTCACTTGCCTGCAAAGCGAGCAGCTTAAAGCTCGCTACCTGACGGTACACGAGAGGCACCTCGGCATCATCTGACACAGCTTGAAGCAGTGTAATTGCATCGTCTTCACGATCTGCTTCAACCCACTCTTTTGCACTCAAGAGCGCCAAGAGTGACTGAGCTGACTCTGGCGTGCCTTCTGCGTTTATTGCCATTAAAGCTTCAGCGCGTTCGGACGGCGCGTCTAGGTCAAGGGCTTGAAGAACACTGTCTCCAAACGCCTGAGCTTTGGCTGTGGCTTGAGCCTTGCTATACTCATTGAAAGCCGCGGCCCCCACGATCAGCAGGACAGCCGCAATAGCCATCCAGCCATAGCGCTTCACCCAAGCAAACATCCGGTCCCGCCGAACTTCTTCAGTTACTTCTTCGATAAAACTATCTGTATCGCTCACGCGTCTTGCCCCTTTGTTTTGCCCCTCATACATCCTCGACAACCAGCTGCCAAGGCCCGCTATTTAGAGTGGCAATAATCCGGCAAGCCATGCTTATGCCATACCTTAGCACTAAGCGCCGCATGGCGCACTCATTCCAAGGGTTCAGGGTCGCGACTTCACCCAAAGAGAGCCTGATCCGTCCAGAAAATAGTCGCAAACTTGGCTTGCGCGCCTGACATCACCAGTCCTATGCCAAAGCGCACTCAGGCTAGGAAAGCACCAACATGACTTAAGCAGCGTCTTCCTCTGTAACTTGTCGCGCCCAAAGGCTGGCATAACGGCCCTTGAGTTTGAGCAGAGCCTCATGTGTGCCCTGCTCTGCGATTAGCCCGTCTTCCAACACAACAATTTTATCAGCGTCCGCAATTGTTGAGAGACGATGTGCAATTGTCAAAACTGTCCGGCCCTCTCCTGCAACCCGTAGCGCGTCCTGAATTTCTCGTTCTGTTTCAGTATCGAGGGCTGATGTTGCCTCATCAAGCAGCAATACAGGGGGGTCTTTTAGAAGCGTTCGGGCAATACCAACGCGCTGCTTCTCGCCACCAGAGAGTTTGAGACCCCGCTCACCGACAGTCGTCTCATAGCCGTCAGGCAAAGCTGATATAAAGTCATGGATCTGAGCGGCTTTTGCAGCTGCGATGATCTCGGCTTCAGACGCTCCATCACGACCATAGGCAATATTGTAACGGATTGTATCATTGAACAGGACGGTGTCCTGCGGCACCACACCAATCATCTGGTGCAAACTCTCTTGAGTTACGTCACGCACATCTTGTCCATCAATCATGACACTGCCGCTGGACACATCATAAAACCGAAACAGCAACCGACCGATCGTAGACTTACCTGACCCAGACGGCCCAACAATCGCGATTGTTTGGCCCGCATCTACTTGAAGGCTAACACCTTTAAGAATGGGGCGTGATGGGTCATATCCGAAGAATACGTTGTTCAGCGTAACGCGACCGTCACTCACTTTGATATCTGGAGCACCCGTCTTGTCTTCTATTTCAGCAGGTTGCCCCAGAAGATCAAACATTTCCCCCATATCAACCAGGCTCTGGCGGATCTCACGATACACCGTCCCAAGAAAGTTGAGCGGCATGGTGATCTGGATCATGTAAGCATTGACCATCACAAAGTCGCCCACAGTCAGAGCGCCTGTCTGAACGCCTTTCGCCGCCATAACCATTACCGTGATAAGCCCGCAGGTGATGAGAAACGCCTGACCAAAGTTCAAAAATGCAAGCGATGAAGCTGTTTTGATAGCGGCGCTCTCATAGCCTTCCATAGCCTCGTCATACCGCATGGCTTCCCGACGCTCCGCGCCAAAATACTTGACCGTCTCAAAATTGAGCAAACTGTCGATGGCCTTTTGATTGGCATCTGTGTCCCTGTCGTTCATCTCGCGTCGCAGCTTCACACGCCACTCCGTGACTGTGAACGTAAACCAGACATAGAGAACGATCGTGAACACCACCGCCGCAAGATACCAAACATCAAATAGAAAAAAGAAAATACCAGCGACCAGCGCAAGCTCCAGTATCAGCGGCCCAACAGAGAAGAGCAAAAAGCGCAAAAGAAACTCGACCCCTTTTACACCCCGTTCGATAATACGGCTGAGACCACCTGTCTTACGCGTGATGTGATAGCGCATCGAAAGCCGGTGAATATGGGTAAACGTTTCGAGCGCCAGCTTGCGTAGAGCCCGCTGGGCAACCGCGGCAAACACGGCATCGCGAAGTTGTTGAAACCCGTTGGAAAAGATACGTGCCATCCCGTACGCAACGGTCAGGCCAATTGCCCCCAACATCAGATCAGACACACCCTCGCCAGAGAGCGCGTTTACGGCATCACGGTAGATGATCGGCGTATAGACCGCGACAAACTTGGACAACAACAGTGCTATCATTGCAATAACAACACGGCGCTTCACCCAGGCTTCATCCTCAGGCCAGAGCGCGGGGAGCACACGTTTTATCGTCCGCCACCCTGACGCGCGTTCTTCTTTTTCAATATCCGTGCTCATGGTGAAACCGCCTTCAAAACCTCGGGGTCAACGGTTAATCCTATTTCAGAGAAATTGCCAGAGACGCACTAAAGCGAAGTCAGCCCGGGATATCAAAAATCTGTCCAGGGTAGATAAGATCAGGGTCTCGGATCTGGTCTCTATTTGCCTCATATAGCTGTAGGTAAAGTTCACCTTGGCCATATCGCTCACGCGCAATAGCCCAAAGCGTCGCGCCTGGCTGCACGGTCACCAGCTTTACGTTGCTTCCTGAGACCTGCTGCTTTGGTATCTCCCGTTTGAAGGGGGTCTCCACGCGGCTTTGAACCTGCCCGCTACCATCCACCTCATCCACTCTTAACGTGTACACGCCCGTATCGACATCGGGGAGCTCCGTGCGCCAATTGCCATTTGCCGCGATAGGCTCTGTCTTGATTGGTCTGTTGTCTAGGTATACTCTCACGAAGCCGTCGCTTTGCGCTCGCCCTGCCAGCTCGACAGCACCGGTCTGCGAATACGTAATCGCGTCCAGCGCCACTTGGTCTGGGATAAAGGGCGATGCTGGCTGCACCAGCTCCACGCCTGCCTCACTGGCCAATAATACGGCCTGAGTGCGCGCCACCTCGGATGGTTCAACACCTGCCTCGCCTGCGACAACGGCCTGCCCTCCGAAAATAGGGGCAACAATGACCGTATTCAGGCTCTCGTGGCCATCGCTCCCACTACGCAGGCTGAGGCTCCTCGCGGCATCACTCCGGGGAAGGTCTGCAAACGCGGCAAACTCACCCGTTGTCCCCGCTTGAACGGAGGCAATTACAACCCCATCCAAAAGCACTTCCACAGTGTCCCCGGGGCGCGCCGACCCTGCGATCAAGGCTTGGCCACTTGCATCTACGCGTGTCACATCAAAGCTGGGTAGTGTCACAGCAAGAGCCGCACTTGGTGCCTTAGCAACATCCCTCTCGACGTGGCTCAAGGCAGCATCTTTCTCGGCTTGCTCTGCGACCGTTGCAGCCTTCTCACCCCCACTGGTGAAATAGATGCCAATACCAGCCAGCAAAACCAGCCCAGCACCAACAGCAGAAATCCCTGCAATCGTGCCTGCTCCAAAGTTGGATATCTTGCTCATAAATGCTCCCCAAATCTGCCCGCGAAATGCTTGGCTTGAGCGAGCATAGCAACTTGGCTATGACGGGTCAAAACAAGCGATGAAATAGGATGTCCCCCGTGCAAAAACGTTCAGTCTGTGTCTATTGTGGCTCTAGAGATGGCAAAGACCCCGCCTTTGCACAAACCGCCGAGGCCCTTGGCGCGGAGATGGCATCGCAAAACTGGCGTTTGGTCTATGGCGCTGGTGACATCGGCCTGATGGGGCGTGTGGCCCGAAGCTGCCAAAGCGCGGGCGGTGAAACCTTCGGAGTCATTCCAACCCACTTAATGTCCAAAGAGGTCGGCAAAACAGATCTGACCCGCTTTGTTGTGACTGAAAACATGCATGAGCGTAAGAAAGTAATGTTCATGAATGCAGATGCGATTGTGGTTTTGCCAGGAGGCGCAGGATCACTGGATGAGTTTTTTGAAGTCCTGACGTGGGCGCAACTCGCTTTGCACGCCAAGCCAATTGTCCTTCTCAACGTCAATGAATACTGGTCTCCCCTTGTCGCGCTGATAGATCATATCGTTGACAACGGTTTTGCAGACGCGAGCTTGAAAGATCTGTTCGTCGTGAAAGCTGACGTTCAGAGCGCAACCGCGTTTTTGCGAGACGCTCTGTCCTGAGCCAGACTTGAGCCCGAATACAAAGCAAGCCCCAGCCAGATCAAACCAAATGCCAAGGCATGCCAAAAGCCGAACGGTTCGCCAAATATGGCAACCGCGCAAAAAAACTGAGCCGTAGGATTAATGTACTGGAGCAATCCGACGGTAGACAGCCGGTTGCGCTGTGTTGCGTAGGAAAACAACATCAGAGGCAGTGCTGTCAGAATGCCCGAGAAAATCAACATACTGTTTTCCCATGCCGCTGTCCCAAAGTGGCCATCGCCGCGCGAATGCACCATGAATAAGACACCCAACGCAATTGGCACAAGCAAGGCAACCTCCCCCGTCACCGACACCACAGGCCCCGCGTCAATGCGCTTTTTCACAACTCCGTAAAAGCCAAAGGAAGCCGCCACAAAAAGCGATATCCAAGGCGCCACGCCCAGACCATATGTCAAAAGCGAGACCGCAACACTGGCCATAGCCACCGCAGACCACTGTACTTTGCTGAGTGTTTCACCAAAGAGAAGCTTGCCCAGCAACACGGCGACCAACGGGAAAATATAATACCCCAGAGCGGCCTCAACGGCATGGCCATTTTGAATTGAAAAGATGAAGGCAAACCAGTTTCCTGAAATCATCAGCGCGGCCACCGCAACGACAGCAACACTTTTTAGGCTCGAAAAGAGCTTCAACAAGGTCGGCAACCGGTTCTGAACAAACAGAACGAAGGCAAAGATGACAAAAGACCATATCGTCCTGTGGGCCAATATTTCCAGGGGCGGGATATGAGATAGAACCTTGTAATACAGCGGCGAAAATCCCCAAATCAGGCAGGCGATTGTCATGGCAACCACACCTTTGGTGGCTTCCTTGTTCGAATTTGGCATTGAGAGTATCTCTTTACGTCATAGATTAAGCTTAAACAGATTCAATTCTTGGAGAATTTTCAACTCGTTGTTATCGTTTATGAAGAACAAACAGGACACTGGTAAATGCGACACACCCTGCCGCTTGCGCCCCAATTCTATGTGACGGCGCCACAACCCTGCCCCTACCTTGAAGGTCGCATGGAAAGAAAGCTATTTACGGCCCTGCAAGGCGAGACCGCATCGCAGCTCAACGATGAGCTGTCAAAGCAGGGGTTTCGCCGCTCACAGAATGTTTTGTATCGACCGTCTTGTGCTGATTGCGCTGCCTGTATGTCTGCACGCATTGTAACAGAGCACTTCAAACCCTCAAAAAGCCAAAAACGTGTTTTGAAGAAAAACGCCCACCTTGAGCGCCGCGTCACTTCGCCTTGGGCAACCGAGGAGCAATATGAGTTGTTTCGGCGTTACCTTGATAGCCGCCATGCTGATGGCGGCATGGCAGATATGGACGTGTTCGAGTTCGCCGCCATGATTGAGGAAACGCCCATCAGGTCACGGGTGATAGAGTATATTGACCGCAACACGAAAGCGCTTGTTGCCGTATGCCTGACTGACGTTCTGAAAGACGGCTTGTCACTGGTCTACTCTTTCTTTGACCCAGATCTCGCGCATACGTCTCTGGGAACCTACATCATCCTTGATCATATCGACATCGCACGTGCAGGTGACCTACCTCATGTCTACTTGGGCTACTGGGTTCCGGGAAGTCCCAAGATGGGATATAAAGCCAACTTCTCGGCGCTGGAAATATACAAACAGAACGAGTGGGCCCCACTTGGAGAGCCAGCATCTCATGAGGCGGAGACACACCCGCTTTCGACTGCGCCGATTGCCGAACAAGTCGCAAATATTTCGCTTCCGGACCTCCCTGCCCATAGGCTCAAACGCTAAACGATCTCTTGAGAAACACATCCCGCACTCAAGGCTGACGGCAGGGTTAGAGCGCCGTGGCGTGTCAAAAACGAGCGGCACAGCCCTATGAACACCGCCAAACTGCGGATTTTCTGTCTCAAAAAGGCCCTCTAGCGCAACTTTCAGAAAGAAAATGCACCGCTAGAGTTCTATTATTTAGCCTTTGGCGGTTGACGCCCCCGTTTGACGCTTCTAATGTCCCGCGAACGCAGCAAAAGGCTCTCGGCATGTTAGACCTAGTGGTCATCGTGAGAAAAAGGCGCATGGGCCGGTAACGGACACCCTAAGGTAACCCCATGCGCCCCCGAAAATCGGGGGCTTTTTTATGTGTGAAACGAAAGTTGGAATGGAGCTTTGAAATGTCACGTCAAATGACCGGCGCAAAAATGATTGTAGAATGCCTTATTGATCAAGGTGTTGAAGTCGTCTTCGGCTACCCTGGCGGAGCTGTCCTCCCGATCTATGACGAAGTCTTTCAACAGAATGGCATTCGCCACGTTTTGGTCCGGCACGAGCAAGGCGCGGTACATGCCGCAGAGGGCTATGCACGCTCCACGGGAAAACCGGGTGTCGTTCTGGTGACATCTGGCCCCGGCGCAACCAATGCTGTGACAGGCCTTACAGACGCCTTGCTCGACTCTATCCCGATTATCGTTCTGACGGGTCAGGTTCCCACGTTCATGATCGGCACTGACGCGTTTCAGGAAGCGGACACAGTCGGCATCACACGCCCCTGCACCAAACACAATTGGCTGGTACAGGATACTGCGTCCTTGTCGGGCACGATTCATGAGGCCTTCCATGTGGCCACCACGGGCCGGCCAGGGCCTGTGCTGATTGACATCCCAAAGGATGTGCAGTTTGCGACAGGCGAATACACGCCAAAACAAAAAGCCAAGACAAGCCGCTATCAGCCCCCAGTTAAAGGCGACATGGCCTCGATCGAGGAGCTTGTAGAGGCAATCGAAAACGCTGAGCGCCCCGTTTTTTACACAGGTGGCGGCGTTATCAACTCTGGCCCGGCAGCCAGCCAGCTCCTGCGCGAGTTGGTTGATGGAACGGATTTTCCGATCACATCCACATTGATGGGGCTTGGCGCCTACCCAGCATCGGGCAAAAACTGGCTTGGTATGCTCGGGATGCACGGTCTCTATGAGGCCAACATGTCGATGCACGGCTGTGACCTGATGATCAACATTGGCGCGCGCTTTGATGACCGCATCACAGGCCGCCTTGATGCTTTCAGCCCGAACTCTCAAAAAGCCCATATCGATATCGACCCCTCTTCGATCAACAAGGTTATCCGTGTCGACATTCCGATTGTTGGCGACGTTGGGCATGTTCTCGAAGATGTCTTAAAAGTCTGGAAAGCGCGCGGACGCAAAACCAACAAGCAAGGGCTGCAAAAGTGGTGGGCAAAAATCGAAGATTGGCGCAAGGTTGATTGCCTGAGTTTCGAACAACAGGGCAAGGTTATCAAACCCCAGCACGCCCTCGCACGCCTTGAAGCGCTTACAAAAGACCATGACCGCTATATTTGCACCGAAGTGGGCCAACACCAAATGTGGGCCGCGCAATACCTTGGCTTTGAAGACCCTAATCGCTGGATGACATCGGGTGGCCTTGGCACAATGGGCTATGGCTTCCCTGCCTCCATTGGCGTGCAAATGGCGCACCCTGACAGCCTTGTTATCAACGTCGCCGGTGAAGCGAGCTGGCTGATGAACATGCAGGAAATGGGCACAGCGATTCAATATCGCCTGCCAGTGAAACAGTTTATCCTGAACAATGAGCGCCTCGGCATGGTGCGCCAGTGGCAGGAACTCTTGCATGGTGAGCGCTACTCTCACTCCTGGAGCGAAGCCCTGCCCGACTTTGTAAAGCTGGCAGAGGCATTTGGCGCAAAAGGTATCCGAGTGGATGACCCTGATGATCTGGATGAAGCGATCAAAGAGATGCTGGCCTATGATGGCCCTGTTATCTTTGACTGCCTTGTTACAAAGCATGAAAACTGTTTCCCGATGATCCCGTCAGGAGAGCCGCACAACAAAATGCTGCTCGGCGAAGCCAACGTAAAAGACGCAATCGGCAGCAGCGGTGCAGTGCTCGTTTGAGCCGCCCTGTTTGTAACGAAGAAAGGAACAAAGATGTCCGCTCTCAAGATTAAAAAAGGTTCGAACAAACACTCGGCCTACAATTTGCGCCCGACGTTCTCTGACGTGATCGAAAAGCATACTCTCTCTTTGATTGTCGAAAACGAAGCTGGTGTTTTGGCACGCGTCATTGGCCTGTTTTCAGGCCGTGGCTACAATATAGAAAGCCTGACTGTTGCAGAGATCGACCGCGAGGGGCACCGCTCACGCATCACAATCGTAACGACAGGCACGCCGCAAGTCATCGAGCAAATCAAGGCTCAGCTTGGGCGGATCGTCCCGGTTTACGAAGTGCATGACCTCACAGTCGAGGGCCCGTCTGTTGAGCGGGAGCTGGCTTTGCTCAAGGTCGAGGGGAGTGGCGACAAACGGGTCGAAGCCATGCGACTGGCCGACATTTTCCGCGCGAATGTGGTTGATAGCACATTGGAGAGCTTTGTTTTCGAGATCACAGGAACACCAGAAAAGATTGATGCGTTCAGTGACCTTATGCGCCCACTCGGGCTAAGCGAGGTTGCGCGCACGGGTGTTGCCGCACTCGCACGCGGCAAGATTGCCCAGTGAAGAAAAAACGCCTTTTGCCCTGCTAAGCGGGGCAAAAGGACGCAAATGGTAAGATCTGAGCCCCTGCTCTCTTACTTTTGACTGCAGTGCTCGGTGCAGGTGCCTTGGGCACAATAGTAGCCTTCAAACGTTGAGCCAAAGCCGGCGCGAACTCTGCCGAGATCAGCGCTGGATTTTGCACCAGGCGCATAGAAGACCCTGCCTTCAACTGAAACTCTACGAGATCCCCCGCATCCAGCATAGCGCCGTCAAAAACAGACGATTCACCACCGTAAAATGCCAGATCGCCATGATCTTCGCACCAAATGACTGCCTTCTTTTCTTGGCTATCACTCCAGAGAACAACTCCAAACATCGCCGGTCCTATTCGCTCTAATCCCCATTACCTAAAATTTTAGAAAACTCGGGAAGAGATGCCACCCCTGAATGAGTGTCTCACTATGCGAATATGTGACGCCACAAAGCAAAAGTGACGCTATATCGCGTCAACTAAGGCGCTAAAAAGCATCAAAATTCCATTTCTAGATGTTACCTTTTTGAAAATTACAACATAAGATTATATTCTATATCCAAAGGTAGCCAAAGAGACTGCACCGTGCCGAGATCATCAGAAACTGCACCACCCCCAGATCCCATGGCACTGCGAAGTGTGTTTGGTGCTAATCTCAGAGTATTAGCAAACCGTTACGCCTCCGTTGCGGGCCTGTGTCGTGAGCTTGGGATAAACCGGACCCAATTCAATCGCTACCTTGCAGGCGAAAGCTTTCCACGCCCTGATGTGTTGCACAGGATCTGCCTGTTTTTTGATGTTGATGCCCGTATTCTTCTGGAGCCCGTTGACGAAATCACGCGCCCTGAAAAGAGCCGCGATATTCTCACACACCCGGTGGTTTTGCCTTACTTGGGCAAAACAGTTGAGCCTGTGCTGGAAGACGAGCTACCAAGCGGATTCTACCGCTTCAGTCGCCCTAGTTTCACAGACAACCAACGCTTCGTTGTTGGGCTATTGTATGTATTTCGAAAGGATGGCGGCACATTCGTGCGTGGCTACGAACTGCCTCAAGCCATGAGCGATCAGGGCCTTTCTGGCGCCGCGTGTGACCGTGAGTTTCGAGGGGTCGTCATGAAACAGGAAAGAGGGATCACGATCCTCGCGGCACGTCGCGGTGCGCTTACCTGTTCATACAGCTTTTTATCGCGTGTTCCCTCTTTTCAGAACAATTTCTGGGAAGGCTATGCAACCAGAACTGTTTCCGAAAGTATCGTTGGCCAGCGGGTCGTTCGCTTTGTGATTGAACATATCCAAGGCGGATGGCGTGCGGCCCGGGCCATGGCACGTGACAGTGGATACCACACAGTAGAAGACCTTCCAGGCTACCACGCACGCCTGATGCGGCCCGATGAACCCTTTCGTTAAAGCTCGGCCCGCGCCTCTGAGGCGCGGTACAAATGCCAACTTGCGTGGCCAAACAATGGCAGGACAATGTAGAGCCCCAGGAACACAGGGGCCATGGCGGCAAAGGTGCACACGGCGATCATTGCGCCCCAAAAAACCATCAAAATCAAATTGTTCTGCACCGCTGTGAAGCTCGTAATCATGGCTGTGACAAAGTCGATTTCCCGATCCAGTAGCATTGGCATGGCGAACACTGTGATCATGAAAAGCAGCAGGGCAAAAAGCGCGCCGACCACCGTTCCGACAGCCAACATCGTTAGGCCATCAGAGCTTAGATAGACCTCCAAGGAACTGGACACATTGGTCATGGTTGAGAGGCCCAGAAACAACGCAAAAATCATGTGCGCGATGAAAAACCAGAACAAGAAAACCATCAGAATAATCACGCAAAGTGAGGGCAACTGCCGCCTTGCCTGATAAAGTACGATCCCGAATATCTCTGAAAAAACAAGCGGCTGGCCTACTTCCAAGCGATGGCTCACCTCGTAAAGAGCGACCGCTGTGAAGGGGCCGAAAAGGGGGAAGCCGACGGCGGCGAAGACGAGCCAGTAGCTTTTTCCCGTCGCAAGTGTGATCCAAGCCAGAAGCGCACCGAAGAGCACGCAGAGTGTTGCAACGACAAGCCCGTAAACAGGCGCGCGGCGCATATCACCCCACCCCTTGTAAAGCGCTGATTTCATGTCAGAAATAGTCACTGCGCCCAAGTCTGGTGCGCCCAGTTTTTTTGTCATGGTGAGGCCTCCCCGCCTGCTTGCGCCCAGTGTAAGGCCTAAAGATGACAGCTACAAAGATGTTTGTTTAAGTCAGCTTTTAGCGGTGTGGCAGGCAGTGTGGCAGCCTGTAGGGCAAGCTGTATGGACAGCGGGTGTGGCCCGCTCACGCCACAGGCGGGCACCGCTCAGCATAGCGGTAGGCCTGATGCCACGCCTGCCCAAGCTGCATGAGGGCCGCGTCACTGTCGCGCGGGCCAAAGAGCGAGAGACCTGCAGGCAGACCCGCTGCGCTCAGCTCCATGGGAATGTTGATACATGGCACCCCAAGCAAGCCCACAGGTGTCACGCTCTGCATCCACCTGTGGTAGGTGTCCATCCCCTGCCCTGCGATCTCTTGCGGATAGGTCCACTCCACAGGAAACGGGTAGAGCTGCGTGGTCGGTAGCATGAGGGCATCATAGCGCTCAAAGAGCCGGGCACAGGCTTTGAACCAGTCCGACCTGATCACAGAGGCGCGGTGCACATCCATGGCCGAAAGGGCCAGCCCCCGCTCGATCTCCCAAATGGCCTCGGGCTTGAGCTGGTCGCGCTTGGCGGGGTCGTTGTAAAAGACCGACAGCCCCCCTGCGATGGCCCAGGAACGCAGGGTGATCCAGCTGTCCCAAATGGCCTCCGCCGCAAAGGGCGGTGCAACATGCTCCACAGTGAGGCCAAGCGCCTCAAGCTCGGGAAGCGCTGCCTCTGACTGTGCCAGAAGCCCTGCCTCCATGGCAAATGCGCCCCCCCAATCTCCAAGCCAGCCGATGCGCCGCCCCGCGACAGGGGCATCAATGGGTCCCAGTGTGAGGTCATAGCGCGCGCCGTGAGGCTGACGCGGATCAGCACCCGACTGAACATCAAGCAAGGCGGCCAGATCACGGGGCGTACGCGCCATGGGGCCAAGCGTGGAGAGCTGGTGAAGGAAATTATCCCCCATCGGTTCGGAGGGCACACGGCCATAGGTGGGGCGAAACCCGTAGACGTTGTTCCAAGCGCCCGGATTGCGCAGGCTGCCCATCATATCAGAGCCATCTGCAACAGAGAGCATCCGCGTCGCCAATGCGACAGCGGCCCCGCCAGAAGAACCGCCCGCGCTGCGCGCGAGGTCATAGGGGTTGCGCGTTGCGCCATGCACAGGGTTGAAGGTGTGCGAGCCAAGGCCCCATTCGGGTGTATTGGTCTTGCCAATAATAATGGCCCCTGCTGCGCGCATCCGCGCGACGACAAGATCATCTTTGGGCGCAATTGTCTCTGCAAACATCGGGTTGCCCATAGAGGTTGGCAGCCCTTTGGCATTGGCAAGATCCTTCACCGCAAGCGGAATGCCATGCATCCAGCCTTTGCGGGGGGCAGCATCGGCGGCACGGGCTTCGGCCATCAGCACATCAGCATCGCGCAGTGACACAATCGCGTTCACCTGCGGGTTCACCGTCTCGATCTGGGCCAAGGTGGCTTGCATCAGCTCGGCGGCGCTGAGCTGGCCCTCGGCTATCGCCTGTGACTGATCCAGCGCTGTCATATTGGTGATGTTGCTCATGGTGGCGTCCCTGCAATGTGTTTTGCATATGCTGGCGCGCCTTTGAGGGCGGCGCAAGGGCGCATATCAGGTTTCGCCGCTGGCGTCGCCAGACCCGAGCTGTCGGGGGCACCGCCCCCGAGGTCTTCTTGAGCAGACGCCACCTCTGGGCGCCCGCGTAAAGAGCTGCTTAGCTGTCGCCCTGCGCCTCGGAGCGGGACTTGCCAGACACATTCATTGCCAAGGTCGCAGCCATAAGCCCGTCAAGATCACCATCCAGAACACCTTTGGTGTCGGAGGTCTCGAAGTTTGTGCGCAGGTCTTTGACCATTTGATAGGGCTGCAAAACATAAGAGCGGATCTGGTTGCCCCAGCCTGCATCGCCTTTGTTCTCGTGCATTTCGTTGACGGCGGCGTTGCGACGGTCAAGCTCCATTTGGTAGAGGCGTGATTTCAGCGCTTTCATGGCGATGTCTCGGTTCTGGTGCTGGGATTTCTCCGAGCTTGTCACAACGATACCTGTGGGCGCGTGGGTGATACGCACGGCAGAATCGGTCGTGTTGACGTGCTGGCCACCCGCCCCTGAGGAGCGGTAGGTGTCGATGCGGATATCTGCGGGGTTCACCTCGATCTCGATGTTGTCATCAACCACGGGGTAGACGCCGACAGAGGTAAAGGAAGTGTGGCGCTTGGCGGCGCTATCAAACGGGCTGATGCGCACGAGGCGGTGCACACCGCTTTCAGACTTGAGCCAGCCGTAAGCATTGTGACCCGAGATTTTGTAGGTGGCGGATTTGATGCCTGCTTCTTCGCCCTGAGACTCGGACTGAAGCTCGACTTTGTAGCCCTTTTTCTCGGCCCAGCGGACATACATCCGCGCCAGCATGCTGGCCCAATCGCAGCTTTCGGTGCCACCAGCCCCGGAATTTATCTCAAGGAAGGTGTCGTTGCTATCGGCCTCGCCACTCAAGAGCGCTTCGAGCTCTTTGGCAGCGGCTGTTGTCTTCAAGCTTTTCAGCGCGGTTTCAGCCTCTGCGATGACTTCGGCATCATCTTCCATTTCGCCCAGCTCGATCAGCTCGACATTGTCTGCCAAATCGCCTGCGATGGTGTCATAGCTTTCCATCGCGTCAACGAGCGCCTGACGCTCGCGCATGAGCTTCTGGGCTTTTTCAGGATCGTCCCAGAGCGTAGGATCTTCCACGCGGGCGTTGAACTCTTCGAGCCTGTGGGTCGCGGTCTCACGATCCATCCGCTGGGCCAGAAGCTCCAGTGACTTTTCGATCTCGGCAACAACGCTCTGGATTTCTGCGCGCATGGGTCTTCCTTAGGTGGTGTTTCAGGGCCGACTGATAGCGCAGCTCCCGCGCGGCGGCAAGCTTAGTAGAGGCCGCCCGTGCTCAGCGTGCCAAAGCCGGCTTTGGGGCCGACAACCGCCTTTTTGCCTGTCGATGTTGTGACTTGCTTGGCAGCGCCGCTTTCGCGCACAAGCGGAAGATTTTCGCCCATGGCAAAGCCACCATCAAACATGATGCCAAATTCGATTTGCTCGCCTTCGCGGAAACATTCGATCACCACGTGATCGCCCTCGGCGCTGTCGGAGAGGCGCGCCCCTGTGAAGCGGTCAATCTTGATGAACTCGCATTCTTTGGGCGCGCGGAACTTGCCTGCGCCATATTTCTGGATGGCTTTGGACATAAAGCGCTGGAACACAGGGCCGCACATGCCGCCCCCTGACGCGCCCGAGCCGAGCGAGCGCGGGTTGTCATAACCGATGTAGCAGCCTGCCACGATATTGTTGGTGAAGCCGATGAACCAGACATCTTTGGAGTCATTGGTTGTGCCTGTCTTGCCAGCCACGGGCACACCGAGGTTCACGTGTTTGCTGGCTGTGCCCCGGCTGACCACGCCTGTCATCATGGAGGTGAGCTGGTAGGCGGTGACCGCATTCATGACGCGCTCGCGGTTGTTCACGATGCTTGGGCTTTGGTCGCGCGCAATGGTGGGGCTGTCACAGTCAACGCAGATGCGTTCGTCGTGGCGGTAGACAGTCTTGCCGTAGCGGTCTTGCACACGGTCAATCAGTGTCGGCTCAACACGCTGGCCGCCGTTGGCAAACATCGCATAGGCGGAGACCATTTTGTAGAGCGTGGATTCTTGTGAGCCCAAAGAGTTGGCCAGAAAGCGCCCCATATGATCATAGACACCGAAGCGCTCGGCATAGTCCCCCACAACATCCATGCCCACTTCTTCGGCCAGACGGATGGTCATCAGGTTGCGCGACTGTTCGATCCCTGTGCGCAGTGGCGTGGGGCCGTAGTAGCGGTTTGAGGCGTTCTTGGGCCGCCAGAGACCTTGGGGGGTGTTGATCTCGATGGGCGCGTCGACAACGATTGTTGCGGGCGAATAGCCGCTATCAAGCGCTGAAGCATAGACGAACGGCTTGAAAGACGAGCCTGGCTGGCGCTGTGCCTGTGTGGCGCGGTTGAAAACCGAATGCTGGTAGGAAAAGCCCCCCTGCATCGCGATCACACGGCCTGTGTTCACATCCATCGCCATAAAGCCGCCTTGCACTTGCGGCACCTGACGCAGCGTCCAGCGGATAAAGTCGCCTGCGCCTGCATCCCCCGTTGTCATGCGACGCACATGGACGACATCGCCAAGCTTGAAATTGTCGGTAAAGCTGCCTTTGAGCCACGAAATATCTTTGCGGGGCACAACAAATGGCTCGGCCTCTGTCTCTTCTACCCCGTCAATTCCGATGCGCATCGCCTGATCGCCGATCTCCAGAACAACCGCAGGGAACCAGTGGCTCTCAAGGTTGATGTCACGGGGGACATTCGCATTTGCCAAAGCCGCGCGCCACGCCTCCTCCGATCCGAGCTGATCTGCAGCAATGGTCACATCTGTGCCGCGCCAGCGGCCACGGTTGCGGTCATATTGCTCAAGCTGGAGCTGAAGCGCTGTCGCGGCAATCGCTTGCATCTCGGGGTCGATGGTGGCGCGCACAGTCATACCACCGCTGAAAAACTCTTCCTCACCAAAGTCTTTTGAAAGCTGGCGGCGAATTTCGTCGGTAAAATAGTCCCGTGGCGGCAGGCTGTCTTTGAAGGGCTCAAAATCACCGTTCTGGACAGAGCGCAGCGGCAGCGCGCGCTCGGATTGGTACATGGCCTCGGTGATATAGCCGTTTTCGAACATCTCTTTCAGAACAAAGTTGCGGCGTTGCAGAACGCGCTCTTTGTTGCGCACAGGGTGAAAGCGCCCCGGCGCTTTGGGCATGGACGCCAGAGTGGCCGCCTCATGCGGAGCAAGCTCGCCCAGAGTTTTGTTGAAGTAAGCCTGCGACGCAGCCGTCACGCCAAAGGAGTTCTGACCCAGAAAAATCTCGTTGAGATAGAGCTCGAGAATGCGTTCCTTGTCCAAGGTTTCCTCAAGCCGTGTGGCGAGGATGATTTCCTTGATTTTGCGCTCTGCGCGGCGGTCGGCAGACAAGAGAAAGTTTTTCACCACTTGCTGGGTGATGGTCGAGGCACCGCGCACGCCGCCCCCCTGTATGGCATCAACCGCCGCAGAGGCGATACCGCGGGTGTCATAGCCTTGGTGCACATAAAAATTCTTGTCTTCTGCGCTGATAAAGGCGTGTTTGATCAGATCAGGGATCTCTTCGGCAGGGGTAAACAGGCGGCGTTCGCGCGCAAACTCGTCAAGCATACGCCCCTCACCCGAGTAGATACGGCTGATCGTGGGCGGCTGATATTGCGACAGGCTCTCGTGGCTCGGCAGGTCACGGCCATAGATATAAAAGATCGCCCCGATAGACAGCGCCACAGCCATAAGACCGAGGGTTATCAGGCTGAAGAGCCCACCAAGTACTGAGAACAAGAATCTTAACACGTTTTTCCCCTGAAGCGCACCACAAGCCTATACGCCCAAGGCGCGCCGAGGTCAAAATCAACTGGTGGTGAGATTAGGCTGGTTTTCGCCCGTTTTTGAAAAGCGGTGCCGTAGCTGATCATTGGCGCACAACGCCTCTGACCGCCTCATCCGCAATGATCCAGGCTTGAATACCGTCGCGCAGGCCTTCGGCCATGCTGCGGCGCCACGCGTCATTGGTGATATTGGCAAAGTCACGTTCGCTTGAGAGAAAGCCGATTTCCAACAGAACGGATGGAATATCTGCGGCCTTGAGCACCGAAAAGGCAGCGGCGCGATACGGGCGGCGGTTGAGTGGCGCGCCTTTGCTTTCAAGCCCGCCCATGAGGGCGCGGGCCAGCCGCTTTGTGCGCGGCTCTGTCTCTTGGCGCGCCAAGTCAAGCAGCACATCGGCCACCACATCATCTTGCCCGCTCAGATCGGTGCCTGACAGCAGATCGGCGCGATCATGACGCTCGGCCAAAAGCTGCGAGGCCTCATCGGTCGCATCATCTGCCAGCGTGTGCACGGTCGCGCCGTGGGCGCGCCCCTCGGCCAGAGCATCGGCATGAAGCGAGATAAAGAGATCAGCCCCCGCCTGATGGGCCATCGCCACGCGCCGCTCAAGCGAAACAAAGCTGTCATCTGTGCGCGTCAACAACACATCAACCGTGCCAAGGCGGCCCAGCTCTTCGGCGATTTCGCGTGCGAAGGTCAGCATCAGCTCTTTCTCGGTCTGCCCGTCGCGTGACGCCCCCGGATCGATCCCGCCATGCCCCGGATCAAGCACCACAAGCACACGGTCATCCAGCTTTTTGGGGAGCGCCGCCAGCGCCTCGGGCCATGCATCGCCCTTGGGCGGGCCTGAGCGCGCGGCAAAGTCGGCGGCTGTGGTTCTGGTCATTGCGACAGTGAGGGTGGCCTGCCCTGTATCCGGGTTGCGGCTCATTTCGGCGGTGGTGATGGCGAAGGGCGCGTCAAGATCGGCCACCATACGCGACCAGCCGGGGCGAAACCCGCCAAAGCGCATATCTGTTACGCCTCTTGCGCTCGTCACGGCCGCGCTATCAACACCGGCCCAATCCACCTCGCGAAAATCCAGCACAAGGCGCGTTGGGGTGTCGAGCGTATAGACGCGGTAAGGCACCGCTTGGCTCAGGTTGAGCGTAAGGGTCAGAGCTGCGCCGCGTGCAGAAAACCCACTGCCCGCAGCCTCGTAGCGCGCAAGGCCGCTCAGCGTCTGCGCATGTAGCACTGCGCCCGAAAAGAGCGCTATGCAAAGGGTTAGGGCTGCGAAAAACCTACTCATGACCGCCTATTTATTTTTGCCAATACTAGCGGCAAAGCCTGCCTCAGGAAAGACGCTATTGCGCGAAATAGGCTTTGAGGCGCAGAAGGCCTTCGCGGATCTCATCTGTGGACCGTGCATAAGACAGGCGCAGCGTGGTATGGCCACGCACGGGGTCAAAATCCATCCCCGGTGTGACGGCGACGCCCGCTTTGGCCAGAATATCTGACGCCAATGCGCGGCTGTCCTGAGTGATATGGCTGACATCGACATAGATATAGAAGGCGCCATCGGGCGGTGCAAAATTGCTCAGGCCGATTTTGGGCAACTCATCAATCATCATGGCGCGGTTGGCGGTGTAAACCTCCATGTTGGCGTCCAGCTCGTCTGTGCACTCAAATGCGGCCAAAGCGGCAACCTGACTGGCATGTGGCGCGCAGATAAACATGTTTTGTGCCAGCCGCTCGATCAGGCGGACGTGGTCTTGAGGCACAACCATCCAGCCAATGCGCCAGCCTGTCATGGAGAAATACTTGGAGAACGAATTGATGACATAGCAGTCATCGGTCAGCTCGAGCGCCGAAACCGCCTCGCCTTCATATTCGATGCCTTGATAGATTTCGTCTGAAATGAAGCTCGTGCCCGCAGCTTGGCAGGCCTCAATCAACTCTTGCATCGCTGTACTGCTAAGCATTGTCCCTGAGGGATTGGCAGGTGAGGCAACAAGCAACCCGTCAAGCCCCTGCCCCGCAAAGTCGCTTGGCACGGGCTGGAAGCGGTTTTCTGCCGAGGTGGGCAGACCGATGGGCGCCACATCCAGCGCCTTGAGGATCTGGCGGTAGCTCGGATACCCCGGCTCGCCAAGACCGACACGCGCGCCCGCATCAAAGAGAGCTGTGAACGCAAGGATAAACGCGCCCGAGGAGCCGGAGGTGACAATCACCCGCTCGGGGCTGAGCGAGACGCCGTGTTTGTCCTTGTAATGCTGGGCAATGCGCGCGCGCAGCGCAGGCAAACCAAGCGCAACAGAATAGCCAAGGGCTGAGTTTTCCATCTCCTCAGCAAGGTGGTCACGCGCACCTTTGGGGGCGGCTGTGCCCGGCTGGCCCACTTCCATATGAATGATCGAGCGGCCCGCAGCTTCGGCGGCCCGTGCTTCTTCCATGACATCCATCACAATAAAGGGATCGACCGCGCCGCGCCTTGAAACTCGCATGATTTTGCTCCTACTCTCTTGCAGTGCTTTCTACGGGGTCAAACGGTGAGGTCAATGCAAAGCGGTTTTAAAGCCACGCTCCTTGCAGCGCTGATGTGGGTGCTCGCAGCGCCCGCGTTTGCGGCCTCGCTTTTGCGAGATCCTGATATTGAGCACAGCCTCAAACAGCTCGCCACCCCCGTGCTCAACGCTGCGGGCCTGCCTGCGGGGCGGATGCAAGTGTTGGTGGTCGATGACAGCACGCTCAATGCCTTTGTGATTGACCGCGACCATATCTTTATCCACGCGGGGCTGCTGCTCAAACTCACGACGGCAGAGCAGCTGCAATCGGTGATCGCTCATGAGGCGGCCCATATTGCAAATGGCCATATTGCGCGCAGAACCGCCAATGCCCGCGCATCACAGAACCTCGCCGCCTTCGGGCTGGCCCTGGCAGCCGCCGCAGCGGCCACGGGCAACCCGAATGCAGGTGTCGCCATCGGCATCGGTATGCAAAGCTCTGCGCAGCGCTCGTTTTTTGGCCATACCCGCGCCGAAGAAGCCTCGGCAGATCAATCCGCGATCCGCTACCTGACCCGCGCAGGCGTTGACCCACGAGGCTCTGTCGACGTGATGGAGATTTTCTCGGGCCAGGAGCTGCTGAGCGCAGGGCGCCAAGACCCGTATGCACGCTCACACCCGCTGTCACGGGACCGCCTGCGCGCCATGCAGGCCGCAGCTGGCGCCTATGAGGGCCGCTTTACCGCCGATCCGACGGCAAACTACTGGTTTGAGCGCGCGCGTGGCAAGCTTGGCGCATTTTACCGCGCCCCAAAATGGACCCTGCGCCGCGCAGGAGACAGCGGCCACAAAGACATAGAACTGATGCGCAAAGCCGTGGCGTGGCACCGCTCGGGCAAAGGAGATGAGGCACTCAAGGCTATGAACAGCCTCATAAAAGCGGCCCCGAATGACCCGTTTTTACACGAGCTTCACGGCCAGATTTTGCTGGAGCGCCGTCAGATACAGGCGGCACTTGGCGCTTATGGACGGGCTGTCAAACTGGCCCCGCGCAATGCGCTGATTGTTGGCCAGTATGGCCATGCCCTGCTCGTTTCGGGCAACCCGAAGGCTGCGTTGCCACATCTGGAACGCTCAGCAAACCTTGAGCGGCGCGACGCGCGGGTCTTGCGCGACCTTGGCGGAGCTTATGCCCAACTGGGCAACACCGGAATGGCCTCGCTTCTCACATCCGAACGCTACGCCCTGCAGGGGCGGCCCAAGGATGCTCTCATTCACGCCAAGCGCGCGCTTGGCCTCCTCAACCAAGGCTCACCCGGTTGGCAACGGGCGCAAGATGTGCTCTTAGCCAGTGAAGCCGCACTGAATTCACGGAGTAAATAAGTATGAAATCCACGACAGCCCTCGCCCTTGCGGCCAGCCTGATGGCAAGCCCGCTCGCCGCATTTGACCTCAACGATATGAGCACAGACGAACGCGCCGCTTTTCAGCAGGAAATCCGCGCCTATCTGCTTGAAAATCCTGAGGTTATCATGGAGGCCGTGGCCGTGCTCGAAGAGCGCCAAGCCAACGCGCAAGCCCAAAATGACTCAAGCCTTGTGCAGGTCAACAGCGAAGCACTTTTTGCTGACCCCAACTCATATGTTGGCGGCAACCCCGAAGGCGACGTGACGCTGGTTGAATTTGTCGACTACCGGTGCGGCTATTGCCGCAAAGCCCATGACGAAGTTGCCCAGCTGATTGAAGCCGATGGCAACATCCGCTTCATCGTCAAGGAATTCCCGATTTTGGGTGAAGCCTCTGAAATCTCTTCGCGCTTTGCGATTGCCACCAAGATGATGGCGGGCGACGAGGCTTATAAACAGGCGTCAGACACGCTGATCGCCCTGAAATCAGGCGTTGAAGAGCCCGTGCTGCGGGCTCTGGCAGACTCGCTTGGCCTTGATGGCGATGCGCTTCTGCTCAAAATGGCCAGTGACGAAGTGACCAATGTTATCGCGGAAAACCGCGCGCTTGGGCAGCGCCTCGCGATCTCTGGCACACCGACCTTTGTGATGGGGGATCAGGTGTTGCGCGGCTACATGCCACTGGCGCAAATGCAAGACTTCGCTGAAGCCATCCGCGCCCAATGAGGCGGCTGGCTGTCGCAACGGCTCTGCTGCTGGCAGCGCCTGCTTTGGCCGAAACAGACTTTAGGGCGCTTTCCGAGGGAGAGCGCCTTTTGCTTGGGGCCGAGCTGCGCGCTGTGCTGCGCGCCCACCCCGAGATTGTCGAGCGTGCGCTCACGCCCTCGCTTTATGAAGACGATATCGCCTCTGACCTAGCGCTGATTGCGCGCCATGCAGACAGGCTCTTTGCAGGCCATGACGTGGCTTTGTTTGTGGAGGACAGCTGCGCCGACTGTGACCGCGCCGCCAAAGAGCTTCAGGACCTCGCGCGCGCACGCGGACTGAGCGTAAACATCGTTTCGCCTGATGCGGCACCAGACATTGCAGAAGACTTACAGATCGACACCCTGCCCTTTTATGTCCTGCCTGAGGTCATGCTGCGCGGGGCAATGCCAGCGCATGTCTTGGGCCGTTTTCTGGACAAGCTCTAGGCGTCGCTCTCGGCTGCGTCGATTTCAGCGGCGCGCTTTTCCACCAACTCAACGATATGATCAACCATATCATAGTCACCCAGTTTGTGATCTTGCTTGCCTGCGACATAGACCATGCCTGTTCCCGCGCCTGATCCGCCACCTGTGAAGCCCACATCTGTCATAAGCGCTTCGCCTGGGCCGTTCACAACACATCCGATGATCGAGAGGCTCATGGGCGTTTTGATATGCTCAAGGCGCTTCTCGAGCGCTTCGACTGTTTTAATCACGTCAAACCCCTGCCGCGCACAGGACGGACACGAGATGATATTGACACCACGGTGCCGCAGGCCAAGCGACTTGAGGATCTCATAGCCCACCTTCACCTCTTCGACAGGGTCAGCGGACAAAGACACGCGGATCGTGTCGCCGATCCCCATCCAGAGCAGGTTGCCCATGCCGATGGACGATTTGATGGTGCCTGATGTCAGCCCCCCTGCCTCGGTGATCCCGAGGTGGATGGGCGCGTCTGTGGCCTCGGCAAGCTGCTGATAGGCCGCGGCCGCCATGAAGACATCGGAGGCTTTGACCGATATCTTGAATTCGTGAAAATCATGGTCTTGCAGGATTTTGATATGATCGAGACCCGACTCCACCATAGCGTCGGGGCAAGGCTCGCCGTATTTGTCGAGCAAGTGGCGCTCAAGACTGCCAGCATTGACGCCGATGCGGATTGAGCAGTTGTGATCGCGCGCCGCGCGGATCACTTCGGCGACGCGCTTTTCATCGCCGATATTGCCCGGGTTGATCCGCAGGCAAGCCGCGCCCGCCTCGGCGGCCTCGATCCCGCGTTTGTAGTGAAAATGGATGTCGGCGACGATGGGCACAGGGCTTTCACGCACGATCTCTTTCAGCGCTTTGGCACTGTCCTCGTCAGGCACAGAAACACGCACAATATCCGCGCCTGCTTCTGCCACCGCCTGCACCTGCGCGATGGTGGCGCGGGCGTCGGTTGTGAGCGTGTTTGTCATTGTCTGGACAGAGATTGGCGCATCGCCCCCAACCGGCACATTGCCAACCATAATCTGGCGGCTTTTGCGGCGGTAAATGTTCCGCCACGGGCGAATAGGATTCAGCGACATGTCTGCCTCACAATTTGAAAGCTCGGTTATGTGTCACATAAGGAGAAAGACAGCGCTCTGCAATGCGGCGCTTAGTCGGTGAGCACACCAAAAGCACCTTCGGCATCCAGCTGGGCAACGGCACGGGCCAAAGGCTCGTTTACTTCCCAGTCGGCAATGCCAAGCTCTGCTGTGACGGTCTCGGCTGTGAGCTTGAGGTTGTCGGCCACAGCGCCACGCGCGCCGTAAGGGCCATAGGTCTTGCCATTGGCGGCAAAATAGACCGCCCCTGCATCCCCTGCCCGGATGGTCGCAGGCTCTGTTGTTTGGGGCACTGTGTAAAAGTCACCGGGCTGCATGACCGCTTCGTGGAGGATCGTCCCGCTTGCGGCGCGTACACGCAGCCAGACTTCGCGCGTTGCGATGACGGTCACAACATCTTGTTGTTGTTCAAACACTTGAGGCACAGCAGCTGTCTGTATCGGCACCGTTGCACCCAAATCTGCCAAGACGCTCGTCAGGTCTGTGTCGCGCGCTGTGTTGGCTTCGGGCAGTGCCGCCGCCAAGTCTGTGGCTGCCAGAGAAAAGTCTTCTGTTATTGCGCCGCGCGGGCCTGTTGGGCCAAGCGCTTTGCCGTTTACGAGGTAGTAGATCGAGCCGCTCTCACCCACGCGGATAGATGGCGCAGCGCCCTCTGGCGACTGTGGCACATCAAAGGTCGCACCCGCATCAAGGATACCGCTGAAGAGCGTTTCACCGTCTGCGCTGCTGATCCTGATCCAAGCCGGGCGCGCGGCCACAACCTGAACACCCTCAGACAGATTGGCCGCAAGGGCATCACCTGCCCCAAAAGACGGCGCAGTCCCGGCTTCGGGCAAACGTGCAAACGTGCCGAGCTCTTCGGGACGCAATGTCGAGATGGGCGCATCACGCGCCACCAAGACAGGCACATCAAGCGCCTGCGGACGATAGAGCCTGTCAAAGCCGTCAGACGCGGCTGTCATTTCAGGGCTCTCCTGCGCAAGCGCAGGGCCAATGTTTTGTTGTGCCTGCTCAAGCGGGTCAAGATCGGCCAGCACATCTGGCGTATTCTCAACGGGCGCTAGCTGCACGCGCTGCACTTCGTTCAACACAGTCCAGCCGCCAAAGCCGAGCGCTGCGACGAGCGCCACAAGCACAAGAAGCGACCCGACAGCGCCCGGCTCGATCCGAGAAAACACCGTTTCGGCACCGGGTGCAAAAGGCGTTGCGCCATCAAACATGGGGTCGCCCTGCTCACGCTTCTTTTGTTTGCCCTGCAAGGCATCCTTACGCACTGATGAGGCTGCCTCGGACATACCATGCGCTGTTGTGAAGCCGCTCTCGGCACAAAAGGCCGCAAAAGCGCGGTCAGGGTCCATACCAAGATAGCGCGCATAAGAGCGCACATAGCCTGCAATAAATCCTGGAGTGTCAAAAGCATGAGGATCGGCATTTTCGATCGCAGCGATGTAGTTCGCCTTGATCCGCAATTCGCGCTGCACATCGAGCAAAGATTTGCCCATGGTCGCCCGCTCACCGCGCATCAAGTCGCCCAACCGCAATTCAAAATCGTCAAACCAACGCGGTTCGGCGTTTTCGTTTGCATCGCTGCGCTTGTTTTTGCGCCTGATCATGCGTGCTGCCCCTGTCGCTCGTAGCGAATCGTACTGCGAATGCAGCACTCTGCCCATTTAATTGTTAAAACTTTACCACATAACAAGTCAGTTTACGAGAAACAGTGCGTTTACCCCGCCAACTCGGCACGATTCAGCGCACAATGCGACCAAAGTTCATCCATCGCGTTGATCAGCTTGTCCATTTCCTCAGGCCCATGCACGGGCGATGGCGTAAAGCGCAACCGCTCTGTGCCGCGCGGAACAGTCGGAAAGTTGATGGGCTGCGCATAGATTCCATAGTGCTCAAGAAGCATATCAGACAGCGCTTTTGTATGCACAGGGTCGCCCACCATGACAGGCACAATATGGCTACCATGATCAATGATCGGCAAGCCCATACCTTTGAGGCGCAGCTTGAGCTTCGCGGCCTGCTCTTGATGCTTGGCGCGCAAGCCTTTGTCGCGCTTCAGATGCGCCACAGAAGCCGCCGCGCCCGCAGCAACGGCGGGTGGCAAGGATGTCGTAAAAATGAAGCCCGGGGCGTAAGAGCGGATCGCGTCGCACATCTTGTGGCTGGCTGCGATGTAGCCGCCCATAACCCCGTAAGCCTTGGCCAACGTTCCGTTGATGATGTCGATGCGGTGCATCAAGCGCTCCTGTTCGGCCACACCTGCCCCGCGCGGGCCGTACATGCCCACGGCATGTACTTCGTCGATATAGGTGAGCGCGCCGAATTCGTCGGCAAGGTCGCAGAGCTCTTTGATCGGGCCAAAGTCGCCATCCATCGAGTAGATTGATTCGAAGGCAATCAGCTTCGGGGCAGCGGGGTCATCGGCCTCAAGAAGCTCGCGCAGATGCGCCAGATCATTGTGGCGGAAGATGCGCTTGGCCCCGCCATTGCGG
This sequence comes from Lentibacter sp., assembly GCF_965658795.1. Lineage (NCBI taxonomy): Bacteria > Pseudomonadati > Pseudomonadota > Alphaproteobacteria > Rhodobacterales > Roseobacteraceae > Lentibacter > Lentibacter sp. The sequence continues at coordinate 52,150 of NZ_CBFHTG010000006.1, forward strand.
CGCACACCTTCGATCATCGACGCGTGGTTGAGCGCATCCGAATAGATGATGAGACCGGGGAAAAGCTTGGGCAGCGTGCTGAGCGTTGCGTCATTTGCGATATAGGCCGAGGTGAAGAGCAACGCTGATTCTTTGCCGTGCAAATCAGCCAGCTCCGCCTCAAGGCGCTTGTGATAAACTGTGGTGCCAGAGATGTTGCGCGTGCCGCCAGAGCCTGCGCCTGTTGCTTCAATCGCCTCATGCATCGCCTCAAGCACAGCAGGGTGCTGGCCCATGCCGAGGTAGTCGTTGCCGCACCACACAGTGATAGGTGCTTCTGTGCCATCAGGCTTGCGCCATGTGGCATGCGGGAATTGCCCGTTCTTGCGCTCGATGTCGATGAAGGTTCTGTAGCGGCCTTCATCGTGCAGTTTTGTTAGCGCTTCGTCGAGCTTGGCAGAATAATCCACGCGCGATCCCCTCTTGGTCTTTAGACTTTTACGTTCAGCGGCTTTGAGCAAACACCCGAATTCACAATACTGAATATCTTTACTCGGCGCTACCCTCAAGCGACAGGCTACATTTTGCCGCGTGCTGCTTATTTGACCCAGATCAATAAAACCAGCGTTTCTGTTACATCTTTTCTCGTCTGGACATTACTGCGCCCGCAGTTACCCTCGACTTAACTTCAAACAGACCAAGGACCGCCCCCATGACATTGCAAGCTGTTCTCGACCAGATCGAAACCAATATGCCTGCTGCAACCGACCGCTTGCTAAAGCTGTTGCGCATCCCGTCTGTCTCGACAGACCCGGCCTATGCGGCCCATTGCGACACGGCCGCCGACTGGCTGGTGGCCGATCTTGAAAGCATCGGTGTGACCGTGAGCAAGCGGCCAACGCCGGGCCACCCCATGGTGGTGGGCCATGTGGAGGGCGACGGGCCACATATCTTGTTTTACGGCCATTACGATGTTCAGCCCGTTGACCCCATCGAACTCTGGGAGCGCGACCCGTTTGACCCCGCCATTGAAGACACCGCCAAAGGCCCTGTCATCCGCGGGCGCGGCTCGTCTGATGACAAGGGCCAGTTGATGACATTTGTTGAAGCCTGCCGCGCGTGGAAAGAGGTCCACGGCAGCCTGCCCTGCCGCATCACCTTCTTCTTTGAGGGCGAAGAAGAAAGCGGCTCGCCCTCGCTCATCCCCTTCATGAAAGAGAACGCAGACGAGCTGACATCCGACATCGCCCTCATTTGTGACACGGGCCTCTTCGAGAGCCGCGTGCCCGCGATCATCACCATGCTGCGCGGCCTTGCGGGGCTTGAGGTCGAGATCACGGGCCCAGACCGTGACCTGCACTCCGGCATGTATGGCGGCCTTGTGCGCAACCCCCTGCATGTCATGTCAGCCCTTATTGCAGGCTTGCACGACGAAACAGGTCGCGTGACGCTTGAGGGGTTTTATGATGATGTCCCCGAACTCTCCGATGACATTCGCGCCCAATGGCAATCCCTGAGCTTTGACCATGCCACATTCCTCTCAGACATCGGCCTGACAGAGCAAGGCGGCGAAGTGGATCGCACACCGCTGGAAAAGCTCTGGTCGCGCCCCACCTGCGAGGTCAACGGCCTCTGGGGGGGCTACACGGGCGATGGTTCAAAAACTGTTTTGCCCAGCAAGGCGCATGCCAAATTCACCTTCCGCCTTGTGGGCCAGCAAGACCCCGCCAAGATCGTCGCGGCGCTCAAGGCCTATGTCGAGGCCAACGTGCCGGCCGACTACAAGGTCAGCTACAAAGGCGACAAAGGCGCGCCCGCTGCGCAGATGTCTGTCTCCCACCCCGCATTCGAGCAGGCGCGCAAAGCTCTGTCAGACGAATGGCCCGATGCCGCCGCCTATGTGGGCTGTGGCGGGTCGATCCCGATTGCCGGCTTCTTCAAGGACATCCTCGGCACAGATGCCATGCTCATCGGCTTTGGCAAGGATGACGACCAGATCCACTCCCCCAACGAGAAGTATGACGTGGAGAGCTTCACCAAAGGCATCCGCTCTTGGGCGCGTATCTTGGACGAAATGACCCGAAAAGCCTGAACACCAACCAGAAAGGGAACTCTTATGTCCATTTTGCCTTTGCCCATCGAAGAAAGCGTTGACGAGATCATCTCCAACCTTGATCTCGTGTTTGATGCCTCAGCTCCCCTCGCAACGGGCCGCCAGATCCTGATTGTGCGCACCGCACAGCTTTTCACTGCAGGGCATCTTTCAAACGGCAAAGCAGGCAGTCAGGGCTACATACGCTTCCTCGGCTCGCCCTCGCCATCTTCCGAGGTAACCAACGGATATATCAGGTTCGTCACGCCCGACGCTGTGCGCACACCGACGTATTCGGCGGAACGCACCCAAATCAATATCTGGGTCGACCAGGCGTATTTGCCTATGACACTTGCGCAGCTTTCACATTCCGAACGCTATCTCTGGATTGGTTTTTTCGGCGCCCATACCTACGGCGACTTGCATTCAATGCAGTAAACCTCTGTAGCAAATCCGCGCCAATTTTAGCACGGCTGACCGCACCCCACCCTTCAAAACAGGAGCCTGAATGGCCAAAGCGCAGGTAAACGGACAGACAATCTCTTATGATGTGCAGGGAAGCGGGCCACCGCTGCTCTTACTGCATGGGTTTCCCCAAACCCGCGCGATGTGGGCACGGGTTGCACCTGTGCTGGCTGAGAGCTTCACCGTTATAACAGCCGATCTGCGCGGCTACGGCGACTCGTCCAAGCCTGAAGGCGTCGCGGCCTATTCTTTCCGCGAAATGGGCCGCGATATGCTGGAGCTTATGGCGCATCTTGGCCATGAGCGCTTCGCCCTGGCAGGCCACGACCGTGGCGCGCGTACGGCACACCGGATGGCGCTGGATGCGCCCGAAAGCCTCACGCAGATCGCGCTGCTCGATATCATCCCGACCCATCTTTTGCTGAACAAACTCACCACACAGGTGGCAAAAGCCTACTATCACTGGTTCTTCCTCGCCCAGCCCGCGCCTTTCCCCGAAACACTCATCGGCCATGACCCTGATCACTATTTTGAAAGCTGCCTGACAGGCTGGGGGTCAAACGTGCTCGCAGATTTTGCACCAGAACAGCTTGCCGCCTACCGCGAAAGCTGGCGCAGGCCCGAGACAATCAGCGCCATGTGCAACGATTACCGCGCCGCCCTTGAGTATGACTTTATACTCGATGAAGCCGACCTTGGCCGCCAGCTACCGATCCCTGCGCTCATCCTTTATGGTGCCGACGGGCCTATGGCCAAAGCCTACGACATCCCTGCAACATGGCAGCCCCATTTTGCCAACATCACAAGCCAGCCCATGGCCGGCGGGCACTTTTTCCCCGACACAGCCCCCGCCGACACAGCGCAAGCGCTCTTGTCTTTCTTTTTGCCTTAAATATCCTGGGGGTAGACTGCAAAACCTCCTGGTTTTGCGGTCAGGGGGCAAAGCCCCCTGCTCAAAAATCCTGTGTGCCGCAGGCACGCTTTCGGATCAGCGCTCAGTCGTTAAACCCGCGTTCAATCACTTGGTTCATCGTCTGTGACGGTGTTGCGCAGCCCGCTTCCCCCACAATACGCGCAGGCACGCCGGCAACGGTCTTCTTCGCGGGGATATCTTCCAGCACGACCGACCCCGCCGCGATACGGCAGCAATTTCCGATCTTGATGTTACCCAACACTTTCGCGCCAGCCCCGATCAAGACACCATCGCCAATTTTGGGGTGACGGTCTTCTTCTTCCTTGCCCGTGCCACCCAGCGTAACAGAGTGAAGCATCGACACGTTGTCGCCCACAACAGCCGTCTCACCGATCACGATAGAATGCGCGTGATCAATCATAATTCCCTTGCCGATGGTTGCGCCCGGGTGAATATCAATCCCGAAGACTTCCGAGCAGCGCATCTGGAAGAAATACGCGAGGTCCTTGTGCCCCTCGCGCCAAAGCCAGTTTGAAATGCGATAGGCCTGTACAGCTTGAAAGCCCTTAAAAAACAAAAGTGGCTGCAAAAAGCGGTGGCAGGCAGGGTCGCGGTCATACACCGCAACGATGTCGGCCCGCGCGCTCACGGCCAGCTCTTTGTCAGCACCATAGGCCTCATCACAGATCTCTCGCAGGATCTGCTCGGACATTTCCGCAGACGCCAGCTTCATCGAGATCCGGTAAGCCAGCGCCTTTTCAATCGAGCTATGGTGCAGGATGCAGGCGTGAACCAAGCCGCCCAAAAGCGGCTCGGCAGTCACCGCATCTTCCGCTTCATCGCGAATTTGCGCCCAAACAGGGTCAAGTTTTGCGAGGTTGGTTTTCAGCTGGGCCATGACGGTGTCCTTTTGCGCGTGCCCCCCGAGCTTATCCGAAATACTGCTCTGAAGACAAATGCAAATCCGCCAGCCCTCCTGTGCGCAAACGCACAGAACAGGGCAGCCCAAGCCGCCCTGTCTGAGACAGTATCTGCCCTACAGGCTGACTGAAAGCGCCGCAAAAGCCCCGGCGCCATAGACAGCCGATATCTGCGCAACCTGCAGATCAAACCCGGCAAGCGCCCCGTCCGCGGCCCTCTGCGCAGCGGTGTAGCGCCACATCGGGCTTGAAACGATTTCTTCCCGCACAGCACGTCCGGCGACATAAATTTGCACCAGATAGGCTTCACTCTCCTCTCCCAACGGCACATCAACAGCCTCCCAACTGTCGCCGCCCTGACGTGTGCGCCTGATCCAGCTGATACTGTGGTCACCACTCTCCGTCAGGGTGCTACGCAGATGGCAAGGGCTGAGGGGCTTGAGGCCGACACCGTCAAACGCCTCCGAGACACCTGTATAGGAAGCATCGTCATAGGCGCGCGCGGCGGGGCCAATGCGGTAGAAGCGCTCGAGGTTGCGCTCTGAGGCTTGCAGCCCGATCTGCTCTGGCCGCCCGTCCAGCAGCACAAAATAGCTGCCCTCAGGCCAGTCTTGCGGCTGCCACGCATCACTGCCAAGCTGGCCACGCAGAAAGAGTGAGAGATCATAGGTCTTCTCGCCCACAAGCTCCGCATTTTGAAACTGCACCAACTCCCAGTTTGCCGGGTGTCCATCGCCGATTGCCGCAAGGTTGGCCCCGTTGAGCATGGCAAGCGCGCTTACCGAAGCAAGGCTGCCAGAGGTCAGCCGCACGCTGACAGCGCTTTTGCGATCATAAAGCCCGGCGCAAGCCGCATGCAGCGGGGTTTGTAGCACGCCCACGGTGCTGCGGGCGGTGATCAGCTTGTCAAAGCTGTAGCCCTCCCCGTCGTTTGAGGTGTAGAGCGCCGCCGAGCCGGGCCAAGGCTCAGCTGTCACGGCCAAATGCGGCGCGTGGGGCACTTCGTCACCACGCATAAGAGGCAGATCCAGAAACAAGGGAAACACGGGCACAGGCGGTGTAAAGCCTGACATAAGCGGGGCATCCTCGGCCACATCGACAGGGTTATACGTCTCAGGTTCGATCCGCACCGCTTCCACAATCTGCTCGCGGCCCACCTCAACACGGTCAACGCGCAGAAGCTGATCCTGGCCATACTGTGTGAGGCGCAGCACATCGCCTGCCGCCACATCAAGCCGCGAGGGCGGAAGCGCAAAGCGCAGGGTGTCGCGCGCCACGCGGGCCTCCGAAAGCCAACGCTCGACAATCTGGCGCCCAGCGCCACGGCGCATGACAAGGGGCAGATCGGAGACAGCCACGGCCTGCGTGCCCTCGTCGGCCAAGACAGACTCTTCGGCAATGGTCTCAAAGCTTGCACCACTCTGGATAAAGCGCAGACGCACACGGCCCATCAGCTCGGCCTCTGAGGCGCGCAAGCGCTCCACATCAACGTCCAGCTCTTCACTCAAGGCGACAGCGCTCGCCGCGAGCGCCGCGTCTTCGCGCCCGTCTCGCATCAGAAACACGAGTGTCCCGTCGCGCTCCACAGCATCAAAGCCATAGGCCAGCATCAGAGGTTGAAGCGAGGCGCGCACCTCCTCGACCTGCCCGACAACATAGCCTTCCACCATGCCCTTCAGCTCACTCACATCATAGCGTGCCAAGCCTGCGCGCTCGCACAGCTCGGCAACAACCGATGACAGCGCCCGCGCAGAGGCCCGCCCCGTGATCCAGTGACCACGCCCATAGTTGCTTGCGTCACTCCAGACGCTCTCAAGTGCCGGAAAATGCGGATAAGGCCGCGCATCCCACGCCCAGACAAAGGCACGGCTCATATCGAGCATCGGCCCGTTATATTCCACTGACACAGGGTTGTTCTCAGGCCGCGCCCAAAAGCGGTGCATCGCGCGCAGATATTGCGCCTGCAAATAGTCATCGCGTCGCCCGTTTGAGTCATGCGGCAAGCTGCTTTCGCTCGATTTCGGATCAAGGAACTTGTTGGGCTGGTTTGTTCCCTTATCAATCGCCGCACAGCCCAGCTCGGTGAACCAGATGGGCTTTGACTGCGCAACCCACTCTGTCGGCGTTTCCGAGCGCACGCCCCCCACGCGCTCGTGGTGGTCAGAGGCCCACCAGCTCACGATATCCTTATAGCGCCACACCCAAGGCTCGCTGTGCTCTGCATCGGTGATGGGCGTTCGTATCTGGGCCTCGCGCGCTTCGGACGAGTGATAGAACCAGTCATAGCCCTCCCCGCCGAGGATATTGGCTTCCAGATAGTCGAGGTTGTAAATCGAGCCATAAGCCGCATCGGCCTCGCCCACCTCATCTCGCCAGTCGCTGAGCGGCATGTAATTGTCGATCCCGATGAAATCGATGTTGGCATCGGCCCAAAGCGGATCAAGGTGGAAGTAACGGTCGCCCCCAGCGCCGTTGAAGCCAAAATACTCTGACCAATCCGCGCAATAGCCGATCTTTACGTCAGCGCCGAGCAAAGCGCGCGCCTCTGCGGCGAGGGCTTTGAGAGCCGCCACAGCAGCAAAGCCTGCCGCCCCGCGAATTTTGGTGAGCTCGCGCATCTCGGAGCCGATAGAGAAGCTGTCAACGCCCCCCGCCGCCGCACACAAGGCCGCGTTGTGCAGGATAAAGCGCGCGTAGCTCCACTCCTCTGGCCCCGTGTATGTCACCGCACCGTTGGCCACGGCAAAGTCAGCTGCCGTGACCGTGCCAAAGAAACTGGCCACCTCGGCATCCGCCTGAGCGGTGCCGTCGGGGCTGCTGCTCTGCCCCGGCGCGCCCGAGAGCGTGATACGCCCGCGCCACGGCAAGGCAGGCTGGCCGAGCTCACCTGTGTATGGGTCAGGCAGGCTATTCCCCTCCAACTGATCCATCAGGACAAACGGGTAATAGAGCACCTCAACACCCTGTTCCTGCAAATGCCTGATCGCCTCAATCACCGATTGGTCAGCTGGCGTGCCGCCGTAGATAGGCCGCCCTGCGATATCAAGCGCCACCTCCCCGGCAGCCCCCCGCGACAGCCCAGACACCTGCCAAGGCATCTCGGTGCCGTCATGCAGCTTTTGCTCGACCTTGGGGCGCAGCTCGCACGCCCCGCAGCGCAGATCATTGCCAAACCAGCTCACAACCAGCGAGCTGGCCTTGAGGTTGGGCAGCTCTGTCACCATGCGCTCGGTGGCCACGCGAAAGTCGGCCTTGCCTGCGGGTGTGTTCACATTGGCCAGCGCAGCCTGCCCCACGCCATAATCATAGCGCACAGGGGTGGTGGCGAGCGTGTATTCCCCGCTTCCGGGCATCATGGCGACTGCCTGTACAGCATGGGCCATGTCTTCCCCCGCATCTTCCAGATGCGCCTGCGTGGGGCGCATCACCTCGAACTCCAGCTGCGGCACACGGTTGCCAAAGCGCCCAAGATCAAGATCTTCCAAGACCACATAGGCCGTGCCACGATAGGCAGGCACCTGCCCTGTGCCTTCTACAGCCTCCATCTTGGGGTCGGGCATCTGATCAGATGTACCGCGATAAACGCGCAGACCAAGGCTCTCTGGGTCTACCTCGCCACCATCGGCCCAGACACGGCCAACACCTGAAATAACCCCCTCACAAAGCGCAATCGCAAGGCTCACGCTATAGCTGAACTCTTGGGTCTTTGGCTGTGAGGGCGCACCCTTGCCCCCGCCTGTGGTTGTCACCGTCTCGGCAAATTGCGTCGCCCAGATCACATGGCCCGCAACCCGCATCCGCCCGTAGACTTGCGCCACAGGGTCGCCCTCGCCCGCACTGGTGAGGCGAAAGCGCTCAACACGGCCATGCTCGACCGCGTCAGAGCCTTGGCCCATCACGCTCTGGTCAATCGCACGGCCCAAAGCAGCGCCCGCAAATCGGCCCACAGCAGTCATCGACAAGCCCAGAACAGAGCCGCCCATAGAGCCGCCGATCGCCGCACCCGCGGCTGAAAGAAGAATAGTCGCCATCAGCAGATCTCCTCAGGAAAACGAAATGAAGCCGCAACGCGGCGCTGCCATGGGGCGGTGAGCGGGCTTTCCAGCACCGCGTGACCCGAATAGGCGTGAATGAATTTTGGCTTGGCACCATGGGCTGACATGATGCCAAGGTGCTTGGCCACGGCCCCGCCGCGCATCCGGAAAAGCAGAATGTCGCCCGCTTCCGCCGCCGCCAAAGGCACGGCTACCAAATGGCGCTCAGCTGCGGCCCAGAGCCGCTCTTCGCCCTGCGCCTCGGACCAATCCGGCGTGTAGGCGGGCACAGCCTCAGGCTCTTCGCCATAGACGGCCCGCCAGACCCCGCGCAAAAGGCCAAGGCAGTCTGTGCCCACACCACGGCGTGACGCCTGATGGTGATAGGGCGTGCCGATCCACGCGCGCGCCTCTGCCAGCGCCGCCTCTGCCACCCCGCTCATGCGCGACGGCTCCCGCCACCTGCCTGGCCTGCGTTTACAGGCTGGACCGTGAGCCAGCTATCCCCAGGCACATCTGGAAAACCCTGAAAGTTCAGCAGGTTGACAAACTTTGTGCGGCAGGTCTGCAGGCGCTTGTCGCATCCCGCCACAAGGCGGATCATGTCGCCCGTGGCAATGCGCGCACGCATGGGGTGCCACAGCTCGATCACGCGGCTCTCGCCGTCAAAGTAGTCGCGCTTCACAACGCCCTTAAGCCCGGTGCACGCCCCGCTCAGCCCCTCAAGCGTGCCAAAGGCAAACCAAGCCTCATCAAAGCCCGTCATCCCCTCAAAGCGAAAGACACGGCCCTCTTCCACGCCTTCAACGGCGCGCTCTTCAAAGTAGCCTTCACTGCTTGTATCAAAACCGCAGCCTTTATCGCCCAAAACAGCGGTGCACGGCTTCTGATAGACCCGCCCCACAGGGCGCCCAAGCGCTTCGGTCAGCCCGCGCAGTTCGGCGTGAAAGGCCCCGTTGCCACGCCGCAGCTCGCCAATCGTGCCGCGAAAGACCACATGGCGCTCCTCCACATCGGCCCAGTTCACCAGCCAAGAGACAACCTCGGCGCCGTCATAGCGCCCCGCTTCAATATCAGCCTCGCTGATACTCGTGTCGCTCAGCGCCCCCATGGTCTCGGTGTTGTCCACCGATAGCCCCGTGCTTTGCTGAAGCGTTGAAGTGCTCAGGCCTGTATCGGCGCGAAAGTCTATGCCCCCAAAGCTGAGTGGCCCGTCATGATCGGTAAAGCCCATCACCGTGCCATCTTTGCGCGTCAGCGCCCAGCAGCGGCACACGGTTGTGAGGCCGGTTTGCAAATGCGTCAGCAGCGCGCCCGCAACGCCCCCCATCAGACCCGAAGCTCCACAACAGGCACGTTGGGCACTTCGCCAGCGGCAAATGTCGCCGCCGAAGCCACGATCTGATCGGTGTCAAAGCGCACAGGCACATCAAACTCAAAGCCCGCCGTCACCTCAACGCCCACGCTCGGGGGGTGCACGAATGTCACCAGCCCCGTGGTGTAATCGACGTTAAAGTCGAGGCTCTCGCTCTGCTCATCGCCCGAAAGGCCCATGCGCAATGTCCCCTCCACGGGCTTGTGCACAGGGCGCGCATAGGTCTGCGCGCCCGAGCGATAGACCTTCATAAGCTGGAACACGGTCGTGACCTCATCGCCAATGGCGATCACCTCGTCTTCAAAGCCCACCTCGCGCGACGGGCGACCTGTCTGGAAATCCGTCCAGTCCTTCCAGCGAAAGCCGTGCATCCGCCCGCGCCGGGCCTCAAAGAAGGCCAGCACCGCGTCGATGTCATCCATCGACCGCAGCCCCATACCCGCGTCATAGCGGCGGCGCGAATGCGCCCAGGGCGTGTTGCGCTCCTCAAACCCGTTGGCAAGGCTCACCACATCGGTGCGCCGCTCAGGCCCCCCGGACGCGCCAAAGCTCAAGTTGGCGGGAAATCTCACATCATGAAACTGCATCGGCTGTCTCCTATCGGTTGCGGTTGCCACGGGCGAGCACACGGCCCATCTGCGCAGCAATCTGGCTCTGGCTGCGGCGGAAGCTCTCGGCATCAGGGGTTGAAATATTCATCACCACATTGATGGCGCGGCCTGCCTCGGCCCTGACCCCAAGCTTGCCATCGGCCCCGCGAGACAAGGGCATAATCGCCTCTGGCCCCGCCTCGCCCATGAGGCCCGTGCCACCGCGCATCGGGAAAGTTGTGGGGCTGCTCACCACACCGCCATTGGCAAAAGGCATCACGCGCCCCTGCGCAAAACTGCCACCCGTCTCAAACGGGAATATTCCTCCCATCAGCCCGCCAATACTGTTGGCAATCAGGCCGCCAAAATGGTCGGTCACAGGCTTCACAGCCGCCGAATAGGACGCGTTGACCATCGACTGAGCCACCGTGCCCAGCACATCCGAGAGCTTGGCCCCATCGAGCACCACCCCGTCCACTGCGCGCCTGAGGCCGCGCGACAGCCCCTTTTCCAGCGTGGCAACCTCTTGCCCCGTCTCCGAGAAGCTCGCGCGCACCCGCCGCAGCTCGGCATCAAAGCTTGCCGCCATACTGGCCGCCGCTCCAAGGCTCTGCTCCAGCGCGTCGGCCTTCAGCTCCATATCATCCAAAGCATCAAAATCGCTCATATCGTCCCTCGTTCTTGGGTGTCGGGATAGGCCTCAAGCAGCGCCTGAAGCCCCGTTTTGTCCATCGGGCGCAAGCTGGCCTCAGGGCCGAGCATCAGCATCAGTTCCACAGGCGTCAGCGCCCAGAACTCGCCGGGGCTGAGCCTGAGGCGCGTCAGCCCCAGCTTGAGAAGTTCGGCCCAGTCAAAGCGCATCATCCGCCCTTTCAGGCAGCATGAACGCCCGCGCCAGAAGCAAAGCCGCCGCCCGCGCCGCCGCCATCGGGCCGCCTTCAATCTCGGCCTGCAGCAAATCCTCCGCGCGCCCTTGCCAGCCACCGCCGCGCAAGCCCGCCACGATGAGCTTGAGCACATCGCGGCTGGAGAAGTTGCCCGCCTCAAAGCGGCTCACAAGGGCGACAAGCGTGTCCTCGCCCAGAGCCGCCTCAAGCTCGGCCAGCGCCCCAAGCGTGAGCTTGAGCACGCGGCGCTCGCCGTCCATGACGAGCGCCACTTCAGAGGCAAAGGGGTTGCCCATCACACACTTGCCGCCGTGAAGGTCAATGCGCCTGCAGAATTGAGCGAAAGCTCGTAGGTCGCCTCGCCGTTGTAGCTGCCCGCATAGTCGATAGAGGCCACCTGAAACGCGCCCTCGATGGTGCCAAAGTCGGGAATGATCACCTGAAAATCTGGCGTCTCGCCATCAAAGAAAATCTGGCGTGCGCGCTCGTCCGAAGCCGCATCCTTGAACACGCCCGAGCCAGACAGCGAGGCCGATTTTACGCCAGCCCCCCCCAGAATTTCGCGCCAGCCACCTGCGCTCTCAAGGCTGGTCACATCCACGCTTTCCGCATTAAAGCTCAGCCGCGTGGCGCGCAGGCCTGCGATGGTTTCAAACTGGCCATCGCCTGTGAGGTCGATCTTGATCAGAAGCTCTTTACCGTTTTGTGCTGTCATGTGAAGTCTCCAATGTTATCTGTATGTTAGCTGTCGTCTTGCACGCGTGCGCGAAAGCGCAGGTCAATGCGTCGGGTTGCGCCTGTGCCCTCACGGGTGGCGCTGGCGCGGTCAAATCCGAGGTAGATCAGGCTGCCGCGTGTCAGCACCAAAGGCGCATCCACCAGCACATCGCTCACCCGCCCCGCCACATCCTTGGCGGCCTGAAAGCCAGCGCTGTCTGTCACCACCGAGACGGTGAACAGATGCAGCGCGCCCGCCCCGCTCTTGTCAGAGCTGTCGAGCACATTCTCAGGCCCAAGCGCCACATAGGTGGCCGGCAAGCTGCCTGACGGGATCGCATCATAAATCGCTGTGCCAACAAAGGCCGCCAGATCGCTGTCAGCGATCAGCGCTTGATAAACTGCCGCCTGTAAAGCGGACGAAACTCCATAGCTCATGCCACCGTCTCCTCTTCTGCCAAACAGGTGAGAAAGCGCCCCGTCAGGTCGTCTTCCACCACCGCCTCAATGCGAAACACCCGTGCCCCGTCCACAAAGCGCTGCTCGGGCTTGGGGCGCTTCTCGTGGCCCACAGGGGCCGCGCGCAGGCGGATCTTGTAGGCCACCCGCGCCAGTGGCACGGCCTCGCCCTGCGTCTCGCGGCCCGTGCGCGCGCTCACCTCGGCCCAAAGCGTGCCAAGCGGCTGCCACGTGATCGTGAAGCCCCCCGCGCCATCAGGCAGGCGCACAGGGCTCTCCAGCACAAGCTGGCGGTTGAGCATCGGCACAGTCATTGCCCCGCCCCCGCAAACAGCCGCACCGTGCGGTAGCGCTCGATCAGCGAGCTGACACCAAAGGGCATGTAGCCCTCGCCCACGTTGGTTTCGTTGCGGTATTCGTAATAATAGGCCGCCAGCAGCAGCACGGCTTGGCCAAGGTCGGCGGGCAGGTCTTCCCAGTCGCTGCCAAAGCCCGCCTGAAAGCGCACCCGCACCGCGCCCCCCGTGGGCACAGCAGGCAAAACCCCCGCCACCGGCTTGAGCTTGGGGCGCTGCATATCAGGCTCCAGCGCATAAAAATGCGGGGCAAGCGGCGTCTCCACACCCAGGCGGTTGGTATAAACCACCTCGCCCAAAGCGCTCACAGGGGCCACAGGCAAGGCTTGGCCCGTGTCATCGCGCCAGCTGTTCAGCGTCCAGGAAAACTCCCGCGCAATCAGGATCTTGCCTGTGCGCGCCTCGATCGCGGCCATAGCCGCACGCAAAAAGCTGGCCAGAACAGGCTCTTGCAGGCTGTCCTCGGCAAAGCCCGTGCCAAGGCGCAAATGCGCTTTGAAGGCCTCCACTGGCAAGGCCGCCGATGGAACTGCGGTTTCTTCAATTAACATCATGGACTCTCTCCAAAGTTTACGCCCCCGGGTGCGCGCGGCGCACGTCTTGCCTTAGGCGGAGGGAACAGCCAGCAAAACGCATCTGAGCGCCGCGCGCGTGAGGGAGCCGCAATGCGCCCCCTCAGGCAGCGGTTAAGAGGTGGCGAATTTGAGCAGCTTGATGGCTGCAAAATCGCTCACATCGCCGCCCACACGCTTGGTGGCGTAAAACAGCACATGCGGTTTGGCGCTGAACGGATCACGCAGCACACGCAGGTCGGGGCGCTCGGCCACGGTGTAGCCTGCGTTAAAGTCACCAAAGGCAATCGCCATCGCATCCGCGGCCACATCGGGCATGTCCTCGGCAATCAGCACAGGATAGCCCAGCAAGCGCGCAGGCTCCCCGGCCGCCAGCCCATCAGACCAAAGGAAGCGCCCGTCAGCATCCTTGAGCTTGCGCACAGCGCCGGCGGTCTTGGAGTTCATGACAAAGCTCGCATTGGCGCGGTATTGCGCCCCGAGCGCATAGACGAGGTCAATCACCGCATCGCCGCCATCAAAGCCGCCTGTGACACCCGTTGGCACATAGCCGATGTTGCCCCAGATCCAGCTGTCGTTGTCCACCGTAGGGTGCGTCAGAAGCCCTGTGGGCTTGTCCACACCGTTGCCGTTGATAAAGGCCGCCGCTTCAGAGCGGGCAAACTTGCCCGCAATCCGCCCCGCAAGCCAGCCTTCAATGTCAAAAGCACTGTCATCAAGCAGGCGCTGGCTCGCCTTGGGCAGCGCCGAAAGCTCGTGCAGCGGGATGGTGATACGGTCAATCTGCGGTGTGCCTGTCTCGCTTGACGGGTCGGTCTCTGTCGCCCAGCCCGCGCCCACATCGGAGTGATCCACCAGCACATCAAACGATGTCGCCTCAACCTGCACCACATTGGCAATCGCGCGGATCGAGGAGGTGCTTTCCAGCACCGAGCGGATGCTCTCGCTCGTTTCGGGGTCAACAAGGTAGCCGCCTTCTGCGGCCACCGCCGAAGACATCGCCTTGCCCTCAAGCTCAAGGCCGCGCAAGCCGTCGTCATCGCCAGAGCGCAGGTACGCATTAAAGGCCTTCTGGTGGGGCGCATCAAGCTCCGCCGCGCGGGCAAGCTGGGGTCGGTTGTGGGTCTGTGTTTTGCGGTCAAGCATGGTCAGTCGCTCTTCTTGTTGTTTCAATCGTTTGGCAATATCGCTCTGAAAGCCGTTGAATTCGCTCATGAAATCATCAGCCGCCGATTTCGTTTCAGGCGCGGAAGGCACAGCTTCCCTGGCCCGAGCCGTCGCTTGGGTGTCACTCATCCGAGATGTCCTTTCGTGGTTCGGTGTTTTGGCGCGCTAGGTCTGCGCCAGCTCCTGGCGCGCATCCCTGATGGCCGCCGCCATATTGCGCAGGGCGTCTGCCTCAAGGCTCTCGCCCTTCGCCCCCACCCGCGCACTGGGCAACATCGGGAAGGTCACCAGCGACACTTCCCAAAGCTCCAGTTCCGTCAAGAGCCGCTGGCCCTTGTCGTTCTTTGCCGCCTTTCTGGTGCGGTATCCGATAGAGAGGCCATCAATCGCACCCGCTTCAATGAGCGCAGCGGCCTCGCGGCCCCTCTGGGTGCTGTCCAGCAAGCGCCCCTTTACATAGAGCCCGCGCCCGTCCTCGCGCACCTCATCCCAGATCCCGATGGGTTGGGCGGGGTCGTGCTGCCACAGCATCTTCACGCGCCGCCCCTCAGCAGCCAGCGCCTTCAGGCTCGCCGCATAAGCGCCCTTGGCCACCACGTCACCGCCCTGGTCACAGGCGCCAAACAGGCTGGCATAGCCCTCAATCCGGCAGCCCTCCGTCACGGTGATCTCCTCTCCGAGGCGGCAGAATTTCCGTTCAATCTCAGTCTGGTAACTCATAACTCTACTCCTAAAACCCTCAGCCGTGCACAAGGCTGCCCTGCATCACAAACGACATGCAGCCGCCAATGATAGCTGCGATGATCAGCCAGACCAGCCGCGCGATATGCCCGTCGATCTTGTCGAGCCGCGTGTCGATCTGGTTGAAGCGTGCCACCATAAACTTGCGCTTTTCTTCACTCACCGCGCGCTCTGTCTCCATCGCGGCAACACTCAGCTCCAGCGAGGTCAGCCGCCGCTCGATATGGCGCAGCATCGCGCGGTAGCCCTCATACGGCAGCATCGCTTCCAGCACTTCCTCGGGCGGGCTAAGGTCACTCATCGGCCCCGCCCCCAAGCGCTGGCAGGCCAAGCAGAAGCCGTTTTTCCGCCTCACTGAGAAAATCGGCCCCACTCACCCGCGCCCACTGCGCATCGCGTTCTGCGGCCAGCGCTGGCACCTGGTCAAGGTCAGGCTTCAGCTCGAAGCGCCCGCCCCCGAACTGGCCCAGCCAATCGGCCAGCTTGGCCGTGACCCGCGCCGCCAGCGGCAGCACCGTCAGGCGGTAAAAGGCGCGGTTGGCCTCCTGATAGTTGGCATAGGTCGCATCTCCCTGAATGCCGAGCAGCATCGGCGGCACCCCAAAGGCCAGCGCGATCTCGCGCGCCGCCGCGTCCTTGGTCTTCTGGAATTCCATATCCGACGGCGAAAAGCCCATCGGCTTCCAGTCCAGCCCGCCTTCCAGCAACATGGGCCGCCCCGCATTGCGCGCGCCTTGGTAGTTGGCCTCCATCTCGCTCACGAGGCGGTCATATTGGTCGGCACTCAAGCCGCTCTGCCCGTCCGCCCCGCGATAGACGATCGCCCCCGAGGGGCGCGCGGCATTGTCCAGAAGCGCCTTTGTCCAGCGCGAGGCCGCGTTGTGCACATCGACCGCCTGCGCCGCTGCCTGCATGGGCGAAAAGCCGTAATGGTCGTCTTGGGGGTGAAAATTGCGGATATGGCAGATGACAGGCGCGCCATCGCCCATGTGAAAGCGGTGTGTCTTGCCGCCCACAGCGTAATCATAGGCCACTGGCCAGCCGTCAGACCCCGGCACAAGGCTCATGCGGTCAGAGCGCAGCACATGCAGCTCAAGCGGCAGCTCCTCCGCGCCGCCTGCGGCCTCGACATAGGCGTTGCCCGTCAGCAGCAGCTGGCCATACAACGCCTCCAGAAGCTCCGCACGCCCCTGCGCCAGATTGGGCTTTTGCAACAGCGTCAGCGCAGGGTGTTCCTCATAACGCCGCGCGCTGTCTTGCAAAACAACAGGCAAGGCCGCCGCCGCCTCCGCAATCATCTTGACCGCGCGAAACCCCACAGGGTTGCCCGCAAAGCCCGTGCGTGTCAGGCTCTTTGTGTCGCGCGGGCTCCAGGCCACACGGCCCGCACCATGCCAGCCCACAACAGCCCCGGCGGCGCTGGCCTTGTGCTGGGGGGCCGCGGCCTCTGGTTTGCGAAGAAAGTCAAATACCGGCATATGTCGCTCCTGATTTGTAAAATCATTGCAATGTCTTAAAAGCCAAAGCTCATGCAAAACATGATCTGGCGCTTGTGAGAAAGATGCCCCAAAAGGTTTAAGAACTCTTAACTACAGCGTGCGCACCTGCGGGCTCATATGAGACTTGGCAGGCAGCAGGATCAGCTCGTTCAACGCCCAGACAAGCGCATCGGTGCGGTCGGGGCTGCCCTTGCCGTGAAAGCCGTGCAACGTGAGCTGGCACATCTCGTCCTCAAGCTGGCCCAGCCCCGTGAAGTGATGCACACGCCCCTGCTCATAGAGCGCAGCAACAGGCTCCGCGCGCGCCGACTTGCCCTTTGAGGCATGCACCTTGCGCAAAGACACCAGCGGATCAACCTGCCGTATCACCTGCTCCACCAAGTCCCCCCCCTGGTTCACCTCGGCCACCATGCGCTCAGCGCCCCAACGGTGCATCGCCGCCACAGCCGCCTCGGCCCAAGCCATCGGGCTTGCACCCTCAACGCTCGCGTCTTCCAGCACATAGGCGCGCCAGTCTTGCACAGGGCCTTCGGCCACCACCCCCGCCACAATGATCCCGCAGGCATCAGAGCTGGCCGTGCCGCTCACAGGCGGATCAACCGCCACAACAATACGGCTCATCTCGGGCACCTCGCGCACCCGTGCCGCCTCAAGCCGCGCAGCCGTCCAGAGCGCGCCCTCGGCCTCCTCGATCAGCACCCCGTCAAGCTCCTGGCGGCCAAGCCGCGTGCCCGCATAACGCGCCTGAACCGCCGCCAAGAAGCCCTTGGCAAGGTTGGCCTTGTTGGCCTCGGTCGGCGCATGGGTGCTCACGGTGCCCTCGGCCTCCAGCAGCTCCTTGAGCAGCCCGATGTTGCGCGGTGTGGTGGTGATACAGACCTGCGGATGCGCTCCCAGACGCAGGCCAAACTGCAACATATCCCAAGTTTCACGGGCCTTTTTCCACTTGGCCAGCTCGTCAACCCAAGCCGCATCAAACTGCGGCCCGCGCAAAGCCTCCGGATCATGGGCCGAGAAAACCTGCGCCACAGCGCCGTTGGGCCAGAGAAGCTGGCGGCGGCTTGCCTGCCATTCGGGGCGGCGGTCAGGCGGAGAGCAGGCCAGAAGCCCGCTCTCGCCAAACACCATCACCTCACGCACCTGCGCCACGGTTTCCCCCACAAGCGCAATGCGCTTGCAACGGCCCGCGTCCTTTGGCCCCGCGCCTTCCACAAGGCTGCGCACCCACTCGGCACCTGCGCGCGTCTTGCCCGCCCCGCGCCCCCCCATGATGATCCAGTTGGCCCAGTCGCCCTCGGGCGCAACTTGGTGGGGCATGGCCCAAAACTCGAAGAGAAACGGCAGCGCCAGAAGCTCGTCTTCACTCAGCGAGCTCAGAAACGCGCTCTGCACCTGCGGCGGCTCTGAGGCGATCCAGCTTGCCGCCGATGCTAAGGCGCGCCGCTTCAAGGTCGAGTCCGCGCTCGCCTCGGGCGCTCCGGGTGTGCTTGGATTGCTTTTCATAGGTCTGCTCCACTTCCAGCGCGATGCCCATCCACTGCGCCACCTCTTCGAGGCAAAACTGCACCTCGCGTGTGCTCAGCGTTGGTTCCGTCGCATTGACCCGCGCCCTGAGCGCGGTGATATCCAGCTTCAATCGGGTGATCTCGGCCACAAGGGCCGCAACAGATTGGCCCAAGGCCTGCGGCTTGGTCAGGCCATCGGCCATCTCGGAGTATGTGCTCATATGATTTTTGCCTCATGTGGGTCTGCCTCCGCCCGACATGATCCCCCCGCACCACGCGGAGAATCTGTCTGCTCAAAAAGGCTAGCGAGACAAATCTTGCGCGTAAACGGGCTTGCCCGAGCGGCGAACGCTCGGGTTAATAAAGCTTTAATTCTGTTTTAAGTCAGAGGCTTAGAAGCCGGCCTTATCGCGAATAAACGCAAGAGACACCGAAAGACCATCAGGCGCGATGCCGTGGCCTGTGCCTTTCATGATATGTGCGAACACCTCTTTGAAGCCCGCCGTTTGCAGCGCTTCGGCGGCTTGGGGCAGGCTCTGGGGCGGCACAACATCGTCTTCATCGCCATGCACCAGCAAGATCGGCGGCTTGCTCAGCGTGGCCTCTTCAAGGCTTTCTGGCGCCAGCAAACGGCCCGAAAACGCGACCACACCCGCCAGCTCGTCTTCACGGCGCGGCGCAACATGCAGCGCCATCATCGTGCCCTGACTGAAGCCAAACAGCACCATCTGCTCGGGCAGCAGGTCTTCATCCACCAAAACACCGTCCAAAAAGGCGTTGAGATCATCCACCGCAGCCATCATCCCGCGCTCTGATTCTTCTTCAGACGAGCCATCAATCCAAGGGATCGGAAACCACTGGAAGCCCATCGGCGCGCCCGCGCAAGCCTCTGGCGCATCCGGCGCGATGAACAGCGTGTCCGGCAAATGCTCCCCCAGCGGGTCGGCAAGGCCGAGAAGATCAGCGCCATTGGCCCCGTAGCCGTGCAGAAACACCACAACAGAACGGGTTTCGCCCGATACGGGCTCTTTTCGGTTGGCTTGCAATGCACGTGTCATCTGGTTCCCTCACGGTGTTTGATCTGTTTGTAATAGGCCCAGAGCAGCCGCGCCGCAACCGCTCTCCAAGGGGCCCAGGCCTGCGCCATCTGGCGCATCGCGCGCTCCTTGGGCCGCTCATCAAGGCCATAAAGCACTTTGGCCGCCTCCTGCAGCGCAAGATCACCATGGGCAAAGACATCGGCCCGCCCAAGGCTGAACATCGCATAGATCTCGGCGGTCCACGTGCCAATGCCCTTCACAGCCACAAGCCGGCGGATCACCTCGGCGCTTGGCACATCGCGCAGCGCATCAAAGTCAATCGCCGCCACCGCGAGCGCCTTGGCATAGACCGCTTTCTGACGGCTCAAGCCCAAGGCGCGCAGCTCGTCCTCGCTCATCTGCGCAACCTGCGCCGCCGCCTCACAGCCCGCCGCCTGCAAGCGCGCCCAAATGGCGTTGGCGCTGGCCACACTCACCTGCTGGCTGACAATCGCGCTCAACAGCTCGGCAAACCCCTCAGGCTTAAGCCTGAGCGGCAGCGGCCCTGTCAGCGCATAGGCCTCAGCCAAGCGCGCATCTTGCGCGGCCAGCCACGCAGCCCCCTCGGCCACACAGGCCGCCCCCGTGATCACCCGCTCATCCATGCCGCAAGCTCACGGTCTCGGCCCAGCGCAAGGCCTCGGCCACCGTCGCAAGGCAGGTGACACCCGCCAGCGGCGCAGGCCGCGCGATCATCCCGACAGGCAGGCCAAGGGTGCGCGCCGCCAAGAGCTTGGGCCGCGCGCCCGCGCCGCCTGCGTTTTTCACAACCAGCCAGTCAACGGCCAGCGCGCGCAACAGCGCCACCTCCTCAGCCACGCGAAAAGGCCCCACAGCGGGCAAAAACCGCCCCCCCGCAAAGGGAAAGGCCTCATCTGCCGCCCCGCCAATGCGCCGCGCAATGATCTCGCAGTTGCGCAAGTTGGCAAAGCCGAGCAGCCCCGCGCGCCCCGTGGCAACAAAAACAGTAGACCCCTCGGGGATATGCGCCGCCGCCTCGGCCTCAGAGGCCAGCGAGACCCAGTTGTCCCCCGCCTCGGGGTGCCATTCCGGGCGCAGCAGTTGCGCATAAGGCAGCCCGCGCCCGTGGCAAAGCGCGGCCGTGCGCGCGCTGATGCTTTCGGCAAACGGGTGGGTCACATCGAGCACCGCGGTGATCTTTTCGGCCTCGACATAGCGCAAAAACCCCTCCGCCCCGCCAAAGCCGCCCAAACGGCGCGGCAGCGCCACAGGGCCCACAAAGCGGGCCGAGCCTTCAAAAGAAACAATCGCGTCAATATTTCGGGCCGAAAGCCCTGCGGCGATCTCGCGGGTCTCGCCCGCGCCGCCCAGAAGCAGAAGCCGCGTCATGCGCCCTTGGGAAAGACAAAGCAGCGGTCGCGGCGGATCGCCAGCCAGAGCGCCTTGCCAACGCTGGGCAAAAAGACATTGGGCACCGTCACCCGCAGCTTGGAGCCGTCATGATCCATGCGGAACTCCACAAGGCTCTCGTTGCCCATAAAGCGCGCGCGCTCCACAACACCGCGCGCAGGCGTGCCATCGGAGGGGGTCGGGTTCGGCCCGCGCCCGTCACGGTCAAAATCAATCTTGAAGTGCTGGGGGCGGATCACAATCTCCACCTCCTGCCCGTCTGGCACACCGGGGGCCAGAAACTGGCCAAAGGGCGTATCGGTCAGCGCGCCGCGCACGGTTCCGGCGATCACATTGATATCGCTGAAAAAGCCAACAGCCTGCTTGTCCACTGGCGCATTGTAAATATTGTAGGGCGCGCCGCGCTGCACAATGCGCCCGTGGCGCATGAGCGCAATCTCGTCGGCCATGCGCATGGCCTCATCAGGCTCATGGGTCACAAGCAAAACGCCCGTGTCTTCCTGCTTGAGCACATCAAGGGTCTCGTCGCGGATCTCGTCCCGCAGGCGGTTATCAAGGCCTGAAAACGGCTCATCCATCAGCATCAACCGTGGCCGCGGCGCCAGAGCGCGCGCCAGCGCCACGCGCTGCTGCTCCCCGCCCGACAGCTCGTGCGGGTAGCTCTCCTCAAACCGCGCCAACCCGACACGCGCAAGCAGCGCGCGCACCCGCTTGGCTTTGTCCTCGCGGCTGCCTTTGAGGCCAAAGGCCACGTTTTCGGCCACGCTCAAATGCGGAAACAGCGCAAAATCCTGAAACATCAGCCCCGTATGGCGCCGCTCGGGCGGAATGCGAAACACCGTGTCACAGACAAGGTGACCATCCACATAGATCTGGCCGCTGTCTTGCATATCCACACCCGCAATCATGCGCAGCGTGGTCGATTTGCCGCAGCCGGATGGGCCCAAAAGGCAGGTCACCTGCCCCGGCTGGATCGTCAAAGAGACATCATCCACCACAACGCGGCCATCAAAGCTGCGCTTGAGGTTTCTGATCTCTAGCCTCGGAGTAAGCTGCGTCACAAGCGTGCCTCATTGGATCTGCGTCAAAGGTATCCGATGTTTTTCATCAAGATTAGGCAGGCTTAGCAGCCACACCGCCCCCTCGCAAGCCAGTGAGGCGGTCCGCGTGCCCACAGGCTCTTTCTTTTTGCTCTAAATATCCAAACCCGACAGCGGCCCCAAGCGCATAAGCCGGCCTGATGCACAGGCCCCGCCAAACGCAAAGGGCGGGCCGCAAGGCCCGCCCCACCGCGCGGCACAGAGTGCAGCGCAATCCCTTAGACTTCATCGTCCCATTTGATGGGCTCGGCATCAGGGTCAGGCTTGCCGATCCCCTTGAAGAGGCCCTTGAACGGGAAAATCCACGCCATGCCCAAAGCGATGTAAACAACCAGCTCGGCCAGCAGGGGCAAACGCCCGACAGCCATCTCAAGCCAGGTCACCACATTCACCGCAAGGATGATGTAAAGCGGCATCCCCACCAGCAAAACCAGCAGAACAAGCCAACGGCGCATCTTGAAGCTCAGGTTGTCAAACATCCGCTCAATCCGCAAACGGGTCGGTGACAAGGATGGTGTCTTCGCGCTCGGGGCTTGTGCTCAGCATGGCCACGGGGCAGCCGATCAGCTCTTCCACGCGGCGCACATATTTGATGGCCTCCGCAGGCAGCTCCGCCCAGGAGCGCGCGCCCTCGGTGCTCTCGCTCCAGCCGGGCATCTCCTCATAGATCGGCGTGCAGCGCGCCTGCGCTTCGGCCGCAGTGGGCAGATAATCCAGCGTTTCGCCATCCAGCTCATAGCCCACACAGATTTTCAGGGTCTCGAACCCGTCCAGAACGTCAAGTTTGGTCAGCGAAATCCCTGTGACACCGCTTGTCGCGCAGGTCTGGCGCACCAGAGCCGCATCAAACCAGCCACAGCGGCGCTTGCGCCCTGTCACTGTGCCAAACTCGTGGCCGCGCTCGCCAAGGCGCTGCCCGTCCGCATCGTCAAGCTCGGTCGGAAACGGGCCTTCCCCCACGCGGGTGGTATAGGCCTTCACAATCCCGAGCACATAATCAATCGCCGTGGGGCCAACGCCCACACCTGTGGCCGCCTGCCCTGCAATCACGTTGGAAGAGGTCACAAAAGGATAGGTGCCAAAGTCGATATCCAGCAGCGCGCCTTGTGCGCCTTCAAACAAAATCCGCTTGCCCGCGCGGCGCTGCTCGTTGAGCACCTTCCAGACAGGCGCCGCATAGGGCAGAATCTCGGCGGCAATCTCTTTGAGCGCCGCAATCAGCCCGTCGCGGTCAACTGGCTCGATGCCCAGACCTTTGCGCAAGGGGTCATGGTGCTGCAATGCGCGGTCAACACGGGCAATCAGCGTGGCCTCATCCGCCAAGTCGGCCACGCGCACAGCGCGACGGCCCACTTTGTCTTCATAGCACGGGCCAATGCCGCGCCCGGTGGTGCCGATCTTCGTGCCTTTGCTCGCCGCTTCTTCGCGGGCGCGGTCAAGCTCGCCGTGAATCGGCAGAATAAGGGGGGTGTTTTCCGCAATCATCAAGCACTCGGGGTTGATCGTCACCCCCTGCGCGCGGATTGATGCGATCTCTTTCACAAGGTGCCAAGGGTCAAGCACAACGCCGTTGCCGATCACGCTCAGCTTGCCGCCACGCACAACACCCGAGGGCAGCGCATTCAGCTTGTATACCTTGCCATCAATGACAAGCGTATGGCCCGCATTATGACCGCCCTGGAACCGTGCGATCACATCTGCGCGCTCGCTCAGCCAGTCCACAATCTTGCCTTTGCCCTCGTCGCCCCATTGTGCGCCGACAACCACTACATTCGCCATATTGGCCCCCTCAAGTTTCAGGTCAAACCCGCGCTCGTATATACGGGAGCCGCAGCAGGCGAAACTGCAAATTCACCTCAAAGCAAAAAGAGCTGGCCTAAATCAGCGCCATCCGCTCGGCGCGCTCGGGGTCCGGGAAGGGCCGGTAGAGCGCCACATCCACCACCCCCACCATCTGGTGCACCGTGGTATAGAGCCGCTCGACCGTTTCATCGCTCGTGCCGGCCATGCGAAACGCCTCATCCAGCTGGGTCATGTCGCGCACCTCTATTTCGAGCAGGAAGTCGCGCGACTGGGGGGCACCAAAGCCCAGCTTGCGGCGGCAGAGCCGCCAGCTCCCAATCGCCCCCTGCTCTTGCAGGTGGGTCATCCAGGCCTCAACGGCTGCCGCAAAGGCCAGCGCTTTCGCCGTGTCGCGCAAATCAATCGAACAGTGATACAGGTTCATACGGCCTCACAGGGGTTATTTGGCCTCACGCTAGCGCCAATACCCTACCAAAGCCTTAAGCCTCACAGCGCGACAAGGCTTTACAGCCCCACCTCAAGAGTGCCAGTCTGCGCTCCAAAAGGGCCTTTTTTATGAGTTTTATGTTGCGCGTTCTGGCGGCCTTCGGCCTGCTTACGGCCACCTACAACCCCACGTCTTACAACTTCACCCGCTGGGCCCAGACAAGCTGGAGCGCTCAAACAGCACTTGTTGTGCTCTTCGGGCTTCTGCTCTTTGTGGGCTACATCATCTACTTGCGCGCCACGCTGCGCTCGATTGGCATCTTCGGGATGAGCCTTGTTCTGGCCCTTGTCGGTGCGCTGCTCTGGGTGCTGGCCGATTTTGGCTGGCTCAGCTTTGAAGACCCCACAGTCAACACATGGCTTGCCATTGTGGCGCTCTCGCTTGTGCTCGGGGTCGGCCTCAGCTGGAGCCACGTGCGCCGCGCCCTCTCGGGGCAGGCCGACATGGATGATGTTGACGAATAGTAAACAGCCACAGGGCAACGCGCGCCGCGTTAATGACTTTTGTGTTAACGCCGCCGTGCACAAGGCGGTGCACGCGGGGTGCACGCCCGGTGCACAGGTTTCACCCCCCCTGTTTTGCCGCCTCATCCACGCGTTAACAGGGCGAAACGCAGCCCTAAGCAGAGCTTAACCCAAACATGCTGTGCCCAAGCCACGATCACGGGTTGCGCGCCATGGGGCTTTCCCCTAAAACCCCGCCAGACCAGTCTCAGGCATCGGGCATTTCATGGAAAACGTCGTTCTTATCGTCCATCTCATTTTGGCTTTGGCCCTTATCGGAGCTGTGCTTATGCAGCGCTCTGAAGGTGGCGGTCTTGGCATGGGCGGCGGCGGCGGCACCTCGGGGCGCTCGGCGGCAACAGCCATGGGCAAGCTCACATGGATCCTCGCCATTGCCTTTATCTGTACCTCCATTTCACTGACAATCATCGCGGCGCAAAAGTCGGCTGGTGGTTCGGTCATCGACCGCTTGGGCGACATCACTGCGCCTGCGTCAGCTGAAGAAGAGAGCAACCCAGACGCGCTTCTGCCCCCTGCCGAGGGCGACAACGCACCGCTGGTTCCTTCCGCCGACTAACCACTAAACCTTGCCCCCTTGCAGAAAGGTGCAACATTATGTTGCGCCTTCCATTGCCAAGGCGCGGCGAATCCATTATGTCTCAAATCCCGTGATACAGGGGCTTTCAGAAGCCTCCGTTGAGCATTTTTGAGCGCACAACGCAGAGCTGACACGGGAGTCTCACACCATGGCACGTTATATCTTTATCACTGGCGGTGTTGTCTCCTCGCTTGGCAAGGGGCTGGCCTCGGCGGCCCTTGGCGCGTTGCTGCAGGCACGTGGCTTTTCTGTGCGTTTGCGCAAGCTTGACCCTTATCTCAACGTCGATCCCGGAACGATGAGCCCCTTTGAGCATGGCGAAGTTTTCGTCACCGATGATGGCGCCGAAACCGACCTCGACCTTGGCCACTACGAGCGCTTCACAGGCGTTGCCGCCCGCAAGACAGACTCGGTCAGCTCGGGCCGCGTCTACTCCAACGTGCTCGAGAAAGAGCGCCGCGGCGACTATCTCGGCAAAACCATTCAGGTCATCCCCCACGTCACCAACGAAATCAAAGACTTCCTTGATGTTGGCGATGATGAAGTCGATTTCATGCTCTGCGAAATCGGCGGCACCGTGGGCGATATCGAAGGCCTCCCCTTCTTTGAGGCGATTCGCCAGTTCGCTCAGGAGCGCCCGCGCGGCCAGTGCGTTTTCATGCACTTAACCCTTTTGCCCTATCTTGCGGCTTCGGGTGAGTTGAAGACCAAACCAACCCAACACTCGGTGAAAGAGCTGCGCTCGATCGGCCTTCAGCCGGATGTGCTGGTCTGCCGCTCCGAGCAGATCATCCCCGAGAAAGAGCGCGCCAAGATCGCGCTGTTCTGCAACGTGCGCCCCGAGGCGGTGATTCCTGCCTACGACCTGAAGTCGATCTATGAGGCCCCTCTGGCCTACCACCACGTCGGCCTTGACCAAGCGGTGCTTGATGCCTTCCAGATCAGCCCCGCGCCCAAGCCCGAGCTGAAAGTCTGGGAAGATGTGAAAGAGCGCATCAGCAAGATCGACGGCGAAGTGAACGTGGCGATTGTGGGTAAATACACCCAGCTTGAAGACGCCTATAAGTCGATCAAGGAAGCGCTCATGCACGGTGGCATGGCCAACCGCGTGAAGGTCAATGTCGATTGGGTCGATGCCGAAGTCTTTGACAAAGGCGACGCCGCCCCCCACCTTGAAGGCTACCACGCCATCCTCGTTCCCGGCGGGTTCGGTGAGCGCGGCACAGAGGGCAAGATCAAGGCCGCCCAGTTCGCCCGCGAGCGCAAAGTGCCCTACCTCGGCATCTGTCTCGGCATGCAAATGGCCGTGATCGAAGCCGCGCGCAATGTCGCCAAAATCAAGGATGCAGGCTCTGAGGAGTTTGACCATGAAGCAGGCAAAAAGCGTTTTGAACCCGTGGTTTACCACCTCAAAGAGTGGGTGCAGGGCAACTACACAGTGACCCGCAAAGAAACCGACGACAAAGGCGGCACCATGCGCCTTGGCGCCTATGACGCCACACTGGCCGAAGGCTCCAAAGTGGCCAGCATCTACGGCACCACAAAAATCGAAGAGCGCCACCGCCACCGCTACGAAGTCGATGTGAAATACCGCGACCAGCTCGAAGCCTGCGGCCTCAAGTTCTCGGGCATGTCCCCTGACGGCAGCTTGCCAGAGATCGTGGAATGGTCAGATCACCCGTGGTTCATCGGCGTGCAGTTCCACCCCGAGCTGAAGTCAAAGCCCTTTGCGCCTCACCCGCTTTTTGCCGATTTCGTGCGCGCAGCCGTGGAGACATCACGCCTCGTTTAACGATCAATCCTTGACGCAGGCCGCAAGCCGCCGCAGCCTGAGCGATAGGTAAAACAAGGGGATAGCCAATGGCCAAAGCATATTGGGTCGCACATGTTGATGTGTCAGACCCCGAAGTCTACGAGAGCTACAAAGCCGCCAATGCAGCGCCCTTTGCCCAGTTTGGCGCGCGCTTTGTTGTGCGCGGCGGCGATCAGGAGGTGCGCGAAGGCACGGTGCGCGCGCGCACGGTTGTCATCGAGTTTCCCAGCTACGAGGCCGCCGTGGCCTGCTATGAAAGCCCCGACTACCAAGCCGCCATCGCGATCCGCAAGGCGGTCTCGCTCGGGGATCTGGTCATCGTCAAAGGCTATGAGGATTAAATGGAAATCATCGACCGCATCTTGGCCCGTTTTCACAAAACAGCCCCCGTCCAAACGCCCCTGCCCGAGCCTGACGCCAACATGGCGCTTGTGGCGCTGATGATCCGCGTGGCCAAGGCCGACAAGAGCTATGCCGTTCAGGAGATTGCCAAAATCGACAAGCTCATCACCGAGCTTTTTGGCCATAACCCTGTAGAGGCCGCCAAAATGCGCGCCACCTGCGAAAAGCTCGAGGCCGCCGCCCCCCACGAAGGGCATTTTGCCAAACTCATCCACGACAGCCTGCCAAAGTCCAAGCGCCTCAACGCGCTGCGCGCCCTGCATTCCATCATGCGCGCCGATGGCGTCGAGCGCCCCGAGGAAGAAAACGTGCTGATCGAAACAAGCGCAGCCCTTGGCTTCAAGAGCCTGCCAGCCGACCTTGCCCGCAAAGGAGATCAGCCATGATCAAAGGCCTGTTTGACCGCCTGCTCAACGCAGGCGAGACCCCGGCAACAGACGCCGATGCGCGCCTTGCGCTGACAGCCTTGCTCGTGCGCGTGGCACGGGCCGACTTTGTCTATGACACCGTCGAGCAAGCCCAGATTGATCGCATCATCACCCGCCGCTACGCCCTTGCGCCGGCAGAGGCACTGGCGCTGCGCCAAGAGGCCGAAGTGCTGGAGGCCGACGCCCCCGACACCGTCCGCTTCACCCGCGCCATCAAAGATGCTGTGCCCTATGAAGAGCGCATCGGCGTGATTGAGGCACTCTGGTCTGTGGTGCTGGCCGATGCTGCGCGCGACGAGCACGAAGATGCGCTCTTGCGTGTTGTGGCAAACCTGCTCGGCATCACCGACCGCGACAGCAATCTGGCGCGCCAACGGGCGGCAGGCGCATGATCGCCTCTCTGCCGATGTATGATATGCCTGCGCTTCACGGCGCAAATGACAGGTTGTGGCAGGCCACGCGCGCCATTCTGGGCTTTGGCCCCGATGCGCTCACCCGTGCACCCGACCTTTGGGCGCAATGGGAATCACCTGATCTGGTGCTCTCCCAAACCTGTGGTTACCCCTACCGCGCCAAGCTGCATGACAAGGTGCAGCTCGTGGCCACGCCCAACTTTGCCCTCAAGGGCTGCCCCTATGGCACCTACAACTCTGTCTTTCTCGCCCGCCGCACCGACAAGATCACGCGTCTGAGCGAGCTGGCCGGCAAGCGCTTTGCCTTCAACGAAGCGCTGTCCCAATCCGGCTGGGCCGCGCCCAAAGTGCACCTTGATAAACGCGGTGTGGCGCTTGGCCCCCTGCTTGAGACAGGCGCACACCAGCGCTCTGCCGAGGCCGTGGCCGAAGGGCGCGCCGACTTTGCCGCACTGGATGCGCACACATGGCACCTGCTCAAGCGCACCACAGCCCTTGGCAAAAAGCTCATGGTGGTTGCGCGCACAGAGCCCACCCCTGCTCTGCCCTACATCACCAGTCAGGCCCAAGACCCCACAGTGATTCGCGCGGCCCTCGCCGAAGCCCTCACCCAGCTCAGCACCCAAGACCGCGACGCCCTCGGCATCAAGAGTTTGGTAAGCATTTCAAGCCAGACTTACCGTGCGGTTGAAAGCCCCGAAGCGCCTCAACTCTGAATTTGCATCAAAGCTCTTGCGCTTGACGGGGGGCTTCTGGCATCTTGATCAAAGATTTGATCAAATTATGGCGACCCCATGCAACCGCACCTAAGCTCACTCCGTATTGCCGCATCCGACCTGAATGGAAGGATGCGCGGCAAGCGTCTGCCCGCTGACTTCATGCGCAAAGTCGAAAACGGAGCCGTGCGTATGCCCCTCTCTGTCCTCAATGTTGATATCTGGGGGGCCGACATCGACAACAATCCGCTGGTCTTTGAAACAGGCGACCGAGACGGCTATATGCAGCCCACAGGGCGCGGGGCCGTGCCGATGCCCTGGCTCTCCGATGATGCGTTTCTCATGCCCGCGACCATGCTGAAAGAAGATGGCGACCCCTTTGAAGGTGATCCGCGCCGCGCACTTGAGCGGGTGCTTGAGCGCTACGCCGCCCGCGGCTGGGAAGTGCGCGCCGCCGCCGAGATGGAGTTCTATCTGGTGGATGATTCTGGCGAGTTTCCTGTCCCCGTCAAAAACCCGCGCACTGGCCGCCCCCTTGTCGGGGCCAACATTCTCTCGCTGGCCGAGCTTGACGCCTTTGAACCTTTCTTCAACTCGCTCTACCGCGCCTGTGACATGATGGATATCCCCGCGCAAACCGCGATTTCCGAGGTGGGCACAGGCCAGTTCGAGATTGATATCAATCACAAGGACGCTCTTGAAGCTGCTGATAACGCATGGCTTTTCAAGACCATGGTCAAAGGCATTGCGCGCCAGCACAATATGGCTGCCACCTTCATGCCCAAGCCCTTCGCAGGCGACGCTGGAACGGGGCTACATGTGCATTTCTCGGTGGTCGATGCCGAGGGCAACAACGTGTTTGATGACGGCTCTGAAGAGGGCAACGACACATTGCGCCACGCTGTCGCAGGCTGTCTTGAGGCCATGCGCGCCTCAACTCTGGTGTTTGCGCCCCACGGGCCCAGCTATGACCGTATCGTGCCGGGTGAGCATGCGCCCATATCTGTCTGCTGGGGCTATGAAAACCGCACAGCAGCCATCCGCATTCCTGCAGGCCCGCCCGCCGCGCGCCGCATCGAGCACCGCATCGCAGGGGGAGACACCAACATCTACCTCCACCTCGCCGCCGTGCTTGGCGCCGCCATCGACGGGATCGAGCGCAAGGCCGAGCCGCCAGCGCCCATCACAGGCAACGCCTATGAGGGCGAACACCCCGAGCTTGTGACCAACTGGGGAGATGCGATTGATCTGTTTGAGGCAGATCCGCTCATCGCCGATATCTTCCACCCCCGTCTGATCGAGAACCTTGTCATGACCAAGCGCCAAGAGCTGCGCCTGCTGGCCGACATCGCCCCCGAAGATCATTGGATGACATATCTCGAAACAGTCTAAGCCCCCTCTTGCGCGGCCTCACGGCCCGCAATAGGCTATGTTTGATCAAATAGGTGACACATGAAAATCGGTATCCTGCAAACGGGGCATGCACCCGACGAGCTTCTGGCAACAGAAGGCGATTATGACGCTATGTTCCGCGCCCTTCTGGCGGGCGAGGGGTTTTCCTTCGAGACATTCAATGTCGTCGATGGCGCTTTCCCCGCAGGGGTTGAAGCCGCCGACGCTTGGCTCATCACGGGCTCCAAACACGGCGCATACGAAGACCACCCGTGGATCCCGCCACTCGAAGCGCTGATCCGCGAGATCACCGCCGCAGGCAAGCCGCTCATCGGCGTTTGCTTTGGCCACCAGATCATCGCCCAAGCGCTAGGCGGCAAGGTCGAGAAGTTTGCAGGCGGCTGGGCTGTCGGGCGACAGACCTATGATGTCGAGGGCAAAGAGCTGTCCATCAACGCATGGCACCAGGACCAAGTCGTGGCGCTGCCCGACAACACCAAAGTTCTGGGCGGCAACGCGTTTTGCGAAAATGCGGTGCTGCTGATCGGCGGCACCACTCTCACAATCCAGCCTCACCCGGAGTTCGGCGCAGGCGTCATACGCGGTCTGATCGAGCACCGTGGCGGCACCGTCCCGCCCCCGCTGGTGGCAACAGCCAAAGACAATCTGGAACAGACAACCCAACGCGGAGCCTTCCGCGATATGATGGTCGCGCATCTCAAACGCCAAACAGCAAAGGCCGCATCATGAGCACCGACTGGACAGACAGCCTCCCCGAAGCCGCGCAAGCCTATCTGGACGGGCGCAGACTTGACGAGGTAGAGTGCATTATCTCAGATCTTCCCGGCATCGCCCGCGGTAAGGCCGTGCCTGCAACCAAATTTGCGCGGCAGGATTACTTTCACCTGCCTGACAGCATCTTTTACCAGACAATCACAGGCGACTGGGGCGAAGCCGCAGGCGAAGATGGCTTCATCGAGCGTGATATGATCCTCAAGCCGGACCTCTCCACAGCCACCGCGGCCCCGTGGACAGGTGACTGGACACTCCAGATCATCCACGATGCCTATGACCGCAAAGAAAAGCCCATCGAATTTGCCCCCCGCAACGTGCTCAAGCGCGTGGTCGAGCTCTACCGCCAGCAAGGCCTCGAGCCGGTTGTCGCGCCAGAGATGGAGTTCTTCCTTGTTGCGCGCAACATCGATCCTGCCAAGAAAATCGAGCCGATGATGGGGCGCTCGGGCCGCCCTGCCGCCGCGCGTCAGGCTTACTCGATGACAGCGGTAGACGAGTTCGGCCCCGTGATTGACGACATCTACGACTTTGCCGAAGCGCAGGGTTTTGAAATCGACGGCATCACCCAGGAAGGCGGCGCAGGCCAACTCGAGATCAACCTCGTGCATGGTGATCCTGTCAAGCTGGCGGATGAGGTGTTTTACTTCAAGCGGCTCATCCGCGAAGCAGCCATGCGCCACGACTGCTACGCCACCTTCATGGCCAAGCCCATCGCCGACGAGCCGGGTTCTGCCATGCACATCCACCACTCTGTGCTCGATATCGAAACCGGCCAGAACATCTTCTCAGGCCCCCAAGGGGGCGAGACAGATGCGTTTTTCCACTATATCGCCGGCTTCCAAAACCACCTGCCAAGCGCCATTGCCGTCCTCGCGCCCTACGTCAACTCGTATCGCCGCTACGTCAAAGACCACGCCGCGCCCATCAACCTTGAGTGGGGCCGTGACAACCGCACAACAGGCATCCGCGTGCCGCTCTCAGGCCCCAAGGCGCGCCGCGTGGAAAACCGCCTCGCAGGCATGGATTGCAACCCCTATCTCGGCATCGCCGTGTCGCTCGCCTGTGGCCTCCTGGGCCTCAACGAAGAAAAGCGCCCCGACCGCCAGTTCAAAGGCGACGCCTATGAAGGCGAAGAGGATATTCCGCGTGAAATGGGGGCTGCCCTTGATCTCTTTGATGAAAGCACAGCGCTGCACGAAATTCTCGGGCCAGAGTTTGCCCGCGTCTACTCCATCGTGAAACGCGCCGAATATGAAGAGTTCCTCGGGGTGATTTCCCCTTGGGAGCGTGAACATCTGCTGCTCAACGTATGAACCTGCTCTACTCAAACGACCGCCAGGGTGCCTTCCCGCCCAGCTGGTATGCGGCCACCGCCCACGCGCGCACGCCTGCGCCCCAGCTGCGGGGTGAGTCGAGCGCCGATGTCTGCGTTGTCGGCGGCGGCTTCACGGGTCTCTCGGCCGCGCTCCATCTCGCCGAGCGCGGCTACTCCGTTGCGCTTATAGAGGCCCACCGCGCAGGCTTTGGCGCCTCAGGGCGCAATGGGGGCCAGCTTGGCACAGGCCAGAGGCAGGAGCAGACCGAGCTTGAAAAGCTCGTCGGCGATGACGATGCAATGAAGCTCTGGCAGCTTGCCGAAGAGGCCAAAGACCTCGTCAAAGATCTGATTGCAAAGCACAAAATCGACTGTGATCTCAAGCCAGGCATCGCCCATGCCACCTTGCACGCCTCCGAGACAGCCCATGAGCACGCCTATGTCGAGCATCTGCACACGCGCTATGGCTACCGCGACATTACAGCTCTGACAGACACAGAGCTTCACGCAATATGCCCCTCCCCGCGCTACAAGGGCGGCTCGCTTGATATGGGGGCGGCCCACCTGCACCCGCTCAACTACGCCCTCGGCCTCGCGCGGGCCTGTGAAAAAGCGGGGGTGACCTTTTATGAAAACACCCATGTCCACCACATCCAAGAGGGCCCCAAAGTCGAGGTGCGCTGCGACACAGGCCGCGTGACGGCGGATCATGTGATCTTGGCAGCCAACGGCTACCTTGGCGGGCTCAACCGCCGCGTGGCAGGTCGGGTTATGCCCATCAACAATTTTATCGCCGCCACCGAGCCACTCGGGGCTGACGCCGCAGGCGTCCTCACCCGGGACATCGCCGTGGCCGATAGTAAATTTGTGGTCAATTACTTCCGCCTGAGTGCAGACAACCGGCTGCTCTTTGGCGGTGGCGAAAGCTACGGCTACCGCTTCCCCGACATTGATAAAACCGTGCGCAAGCCCATGGCCGAGATCTATCCGCACCTCAAAGATATCAAGTTTGACTACACGTGGGGCGGCACGCTCGCCATCACCATGCGACGCTTGCCCTATCTGGCCCGCGTGGGCACAAACATTCTCTCCGCCTCTGGCTACTCAGGTCATGGCGTGGGCACAGCCACCCATGCAGGCAAGCTCATGGCCGACACCATCGCGGGTCACTCCGAAGGCTTTGACACAATGGCGCGCATCCCCAACATTCCGTTCCCGGGCGGCCCCGCCCTGCGCACACCCCTGCTCACGCTCGCCATGACATGGTACGCGCTGCGCGACCGCCTCGGCGTCTAACGCGCAGCTCCTTTCTTTTTGCCCCAAATATCCCAGGGGGTGCGGGGGACTGGTCCCCTGCTGGGCGCGCGCGCGCGCCACAAAGCTAGCCGTGTATGAAATGCACGCGGTCAAACTCTGGCCGCCAGGCGGCAACCTCGCGCGCCACGGCCTCAAGGTCATTGCCCGTCAACCCGCGCGCAATAAGCCGCGCCAGCCTAGGCGCATCCGCCACAGTCATCCCCCAGCGGACAAGCTCGGGCGTGCCAATCCTGAGGCCGTTCATATCTCCCGCCACAGCCTCCACAGGCAGGCCGATGCCGCAGGCCAGAAAGCCCGCTTGCCTCAGCCGTTTGCTCGCCGCCTGCCCGCCGCCATAGGCTGCTGCCTTGATGGCAAACTGGTGGCTCTGGGTCGCACCGTTCCTGCCCTCAAAGACAGGCAGCCCTTCGGCCTTCAGGCTCTCGGCCAGCGCTTGAGCCAGCGCAACCATCTCTGCGGCGTAAGCCTGTCCAAAGTCGCGCCAGTCCAGCATCGTCACAGCCAGCGCCGCCGACTTGGCCGCATCAAAGTTCGCCGTCATTCCCGGGAAAGCAATCGCATCTAGCCGCTCGGCAAGGGCGGCATCGTTGCTCAAAATCAGCCCGCCCGCTGGCCCGCCCAGCGACTTATAGGTGCTCATCGTCATCAAATGCGCGCCCTCACTCAAAGGGTTTTTCCACGCCTTGCCCGCAATGATCCCGCATTGATGCGCCGCATCAAACAGCAGCACCGCGCCCACCTCGTCGGCAATGCCGCGCACCTCGGCCACAGGGTGCTCATACAAATTCAGGCTCCCCCCCAGCGAGATAAGCTTGGGCTTTTCCGCCAGTGCCAGCGCCCGCAGGCCCTCAATATCCACAGTGTAGCCATCAGCTGTCACAGGCGCATGGAGCACCCGCAGCCCGTAAAGCCCGGCACAGCCCGCCGCGTGGTGTGTGACATGCCCCCCTATGCTGGCAGGCGGTGCAATAATCGTATCACCCGCCTTGCAGACCGTCATAAAGGCATAGAGGTTGGCTATCGCCCCCGAGGGCACGCGGATCTCGGCATATTTGGCCTCAAACACCTCAGCCGCCAGCGCAGCCGCGATCCCTTCGATCTCCTCAATCGCTTCAAGCCCCATCTCGTATTTGTCACCCGGATAGCCAAGTGACGGCCGCGAGCCGATCCCGCTGGCCAAAAGCGCCTCGGCGCGCGGGTTCATCACATTGGTCGCAGGGTTCAGGTTGAAGCACTCGCGCTCATGGATTTTCTTGTTCTCTGCTGCCAGCGCTTCAAGCCGCAAGAGCACATCTTCAGAGGCGCGCGCGCGCGTCTCGGCCGCATAGCCCATCACGAGGTTTTCACAGGCCTCAGGCACCCAGCTGCGTTTTTGCAATGTCATGTCATACATCCTTTCGCTTTTTCCAAAGACTGGGCCAGAAACAGCCTTGCCGCAAACCAGAACGGCGCTATCGTGAGTTTAGAAAAACTAAGGGTAGTTTTGGAAAGGTGCGCCATGCCCGTTGCTCCGCCGCGCCCCAAAGGGCCACCGCTCAACGCCCTGCGCGCCTTTGAGGCCGCAGCACGCCTTGGCAGCTTTGCCAGCGCCGCTGACGAGCTCTCCGTCACCGCAGGCGCGATCTCTCAACAGATCAAGCAGATCGAGGCTTGGGCAGGCACCGCGCTGTTCTTGCGCCGTGCTCAAGGCGTGGCGCTCACACCCTCAGGCCAGCAGCTTCTCGCGCCCCTCACACGCGCCTTTGACAGCCTCTCCGAGGCCACCACCGTTCTGCGCAGCCTCGCGCCCAAACCTGTGCTCAACATCGCGACCCTGCCCAGCATTGCCCAGCTTTGGCTCCAGCCCCGCCTGGCTGACATCCGCGCGCATCTGTCGGGGGCAAGCCTGTCTGTCTATGCGCTGGAAACCCCACCAGACATGCGCCGCGCGCCGTTTGATTGCAGTCTGTTCATCCGCAAACCAACCGGCGCCCCCTCTGAAACCGTGCTGATGGACGATAGCCTCCTGCCTGTCTGCGCGCCCGCTGTGGCTACGCGCCTCACAGAGTTGAGCGACCTTGCAGGCGAAACCCTGCTCTATGACGAAAGCTGGCAGGACGACTGGCCGCTTTGGGCCAAGGCCCAAGGCCTCGCGCTGCGCGCCGATCAAAGCCATGCGCGCTATTCGCTTTATGCGCTGGCCGTGGCCGATGCCAAGGCAGGGTTCGGGGTCTTGATGGGGCACAGGCCGCTCGTGGCCGAAGCGCTCGAAAAGGGGGACCTTGTTGCGCCCTTTGATAGGCCTGTTGCCAATGGCAAAGCGCTTGTGCTCGAGCTGGGCGGCACCGCCGAGACCAGCCTTGTTGCGCTGCTCGGGCGCTAGCTGGCGGGGGGGCTTGCCGCGCTCTCGGCCTTTTTCTCCCAGCGCCCGCTTTCCTCGCTCCAGTATTCGGCAGCAACACCAGCCGCCGTCAGCGCTTTCCACTGCTGGCGCGCTTGCGCCACGGCCTCGTCCTCATAGCCATTGAAGACAAGGCACACCCGCTCAAGTGCGGTCACGTCTTCCGCGCTCACGCTGGCCCCGTCAATTGCCATCAGGCACGTGGCCCCGTTGGGCATGTCGCGGGCATCGGTGAGCAGCACAGGCTGGAGCGCATCATGCGCCCCCCCTGCAAGCCCATGGGGCAAAAAGCTGTCGGGCTTGCCCGCCCAGAGCCGCTCATCCAGCCACGCAAGCCGCCCCTGCTCGGCCCCGCGCACAGCCACCTTCCAGCCACGGCTCAGCGATGCCTCCAAAAGCTGGGGCAACGCCTGCTCAAGCGGGCGGCGCGTCAGGTGGTAAAACATCGCCTTGCCCATAGATCAGGCCTCGTACTGATCAGCAACAAAGCGGTTGAGCGCCATAACACCCCAGCCCGTCGCGCCTGCACCTGCATAGGCTGTCTCGGCCTTCACGCTCGCGGTGCCCGCAATATCAAGGTGGATCCACGGCTGGCCCTCTTGCACAAACCGCTGCAGGAACTGCGCCGCCGTGACAGACCCTGCCGCGCGCTGGCCCACGTTGCGCATATCGGCAATGCGGCTCTTGAGCATATCGTCATAAGCCTGCGCCAGCGGCAGACGCCAAGCGCCCTCGCCTTCGGCTGCGGCAGCTTTCATGAAGCTTTGGCAGAAGGCATCATCATTGGAGAAAACCCCCGTATTCTCATGGCCCAGCGCAATGATCACAGCGCCCGTCAGCGTGGCCAAGTCGATCATACCCGCAGGCTTGTAGGTTTCTTGCGCATACCACATCACATCACACAGCACGAGGCGGCCTTCGGCATCCGTGTTGATCACCTCGATGGTGTCACCCTTCATGGATTTCACCACATCGCCGGGCCGTGTGGCGCGGTCGGAGGGCATATTCTCAACCAGCCCGACAAGGCCGATCACATTGGCCTTGGCCTTGCGCTCGGCCAGCGCCTGCATCGCGCCTGCCACCGTGCCTGCGCCGCCCATATCCATGGTCATATCTTCCATACCAGCCGCAGGCTTGAGGCTGATACCGCCTGTGTCAAAGACAACACCTTTGCCCACCAGTGCGAGCGGCGCCGCACCTGCTTCCCCGCCAAGCCACTCCATGACCACCACTTTAGAGGGGCTGGCACTGCCGTGCCCGACGCTCAAAAGCGAATGCATCCCGAGCTTGGCCAGCTCGTCTTCTTCCATCACCTTGACCTTGAGACCCAGTTTTTCCAACGCAACCAGACGGTTGGCAAATTCTGTTGTGGTCAGATGGTTTGCAGGTTCGTTCACAAGATCCCGGGTAAAATGCACACCGCGCGCCACGGCCAACGGGTCGGCCGAGGCGTCTTTCAGCTCGCCCGGCTTGGGGCACATCACGGTGATTGCGCCATCTGCCGTCTGCTCGGCGGTCTTGTGGGGGGTAAACTCATAGATCCGCAGCGCCAGCCCCATAACAAGCTCTTGCGCGCGCGGCATCGCCCCAAGGCAGAGCGTGAGCGCCGCCTTGCCTT
The DNA here is from genome assembly GCF_965658795.1 of Lentibacter sp. Classification (NCBI taxonomy): domain Bacteria; kingdom Pseudomonadati; phylum Pseudomonadota; class Alphaproteobacteria; order Rhodobacterales; family Roseobacteraceae; genus Lentibacter; species Lentibacter sp. The sequence goes on from NZ_CBFHTG010000006.1 coordinate 89,951, forward strand.
TGACCTTGGCCAAAGAGACACCCGCTTTGCGCGCCATATCGGCCTTGGCCGTGCGTGCAAGCTTCACCACATCAACAGCCTCTGCCGCCATACCCGAGGGGTACCCCAGCGTGATCACGTCACCCTCTTTGGCCTTTTCAAAGCGCTCGCTCTCGACCAGCCGCTTGAGCGCCCCTTTGGTGAGCCGCGCCACACGGCGGCCGGCCTTGTCGAGCGTGGCATCTGGCCCCGCCACAAGCGCAACCCGCCCCGTGACTGCGCCCAATGCGTCCAGATCAAGGTCTTTAAAGTCAAATGCAACAAGCTCGGCCATGGTTTTCTCCCTGAGGTTTGCCCAAGTGGTAGCGCGCCTCGCGGCCCTTGGCCAGAGCTTGGCACATAGGTTTTTGAGCAGGCTTTGGCCCGCCGTGCCCCACGCACTGCTTTAACAGTTTACCCTCCCCCGCGACATCTAGTAGTGTCGCCCCATTGTAGCACCATCCGAGGGGGATACCGTGGCCAGATTCGACCGCTATATGCTGTCGCAGCTTATGGTCCTGTTTGGCTTTTTTTCGCTGGTTCTGGTGGCTGTCTACTGGATCAACCGCGCCGTCAAACTGTTCGATAGGCTGATAGGTGACGGGCAGACCGCTATGGTCTTTGCCGAATTCACAGCGCTCACGCTGCCCTCGGTTATTCGCGTTGTCATGCCCATCGCAGGGTTTGCGGCCACGCTCTATGTCACCAACCGCCTGAGCACCGAAAGCGAGCTGACGGTTATGCAATCCACAGGCTTCTCGCCGTGGCGGCTGGCGCGGCCTGTGCTTTATTTCGGGCTGATCGTCGCGCTGATGCTGAGTATGCTCACCCACTTTCTTGTGCCCGGCTCGCTCAAGCAGCTGCAGCTGCGCGAAACCGAGATCTCCCAAAACATCACCGCGCGCCTGCTCACCGAGGGCACCTTTCTGCACCCGAGTGATCGCGTCACATTCTACATTCGCGAGATCACCCCGGAGGGGCGCATGAACGATGTCTTTCTGTCAGATAGGCGCGACCCGTCTGAAAGCATCACCTACACAGCCGCCTCCGCCTATCTCGTGCGCCAGGAGAGCGGCCCGTCACTCGTCATGATTGACGGGCTGACACAGCGCCTGTCGCGGCCAGAGAACCAGCTCACCACCACACATTTTGCTGATTTGTCCTACAATATTGGCGGCTTTCTCTCAGCCGATGAAGCGCGCAAGCCCCAGCTACGCCACTTCACAACCTACGAGATGCTGACAACCCCTGTGCACATTCAGGTGCGCACAGGCGTCACCGCAGGTGTCTTTGCCGAAGAGCTTCACACCCGCTTCGTGCAGCCGCTCTTTGCGCTCGCCGCGGTTCTTCTGGGCTTTGCCACGCTCCTGTCAGGCGGGTTCTCGCGCTTTGGTGTCTGGCGGCAGATCGTTCTGGCCCTGTTGCTTCTCGTGCTCATCAAGGCGCTTGAAGGCGTGGTCACAGACCCTGTGCTGGCCAGCCCCTCGCTCTGGCCCCTGCTCTACGTGCCGTCAGGCTTGGGCTTGCTGATCGCGGCCCTTTTGCTCGCGCGCACCGCAGGCCAGCTGCCATCGCGCCGCGCCATGCAGCGTAAAAAGGCGGCGCTGTCATGAAGCTGCACCTTTATTTCATACGCAAGTTTGTGGTGCTGTTTTTCGGGCTGCTTGCGCTGTTCTTTTTGTTTCAGGCCCTGATTGATCTCATCGAAACGGTGCGCCGCTTTCAAGGGATCGACGCAAGCTTCTGGGCGCTGGTCGGGTTGACCCTGCTCAATGTGCCCCAAGGGCTCTACCAGATCTTGCCACTGGTGATGATCCTCTCGGCCATCAGCCTGTTTCTGGGCCTTGCGCGCAGCTCCGAGCTGGTTGTCGTGCGCGCCACGGGGCGTTCAGGGCTGCGTGCGCTCATCGCCCCGGCTGTCGTGGCGTTCCTCATCGGTGCCATGCTTGTCGCGGTCTTCAACCCGATCGTTGCCGCCACCAGCAAGCGCTACAGCGATATGACCCAAGAGCTGCGCGACGGCTCTGCCGATGTGCTCTCGCTCTCGGCCGAAGGCCTGTGGCTGCGCCAAGGCGGTGCCGAGGGCCAAACCGTTATTCGCGCAGCCTCCGCCAACCCCGACGCCACCGTGCTCTATGACGTAACCTTTCTCTCCTATGCCCCCAGCGGTGGCCCGCTCAAGCGCATCGAAGCCGCAGAAGCGCGCCTCGTGCCGGGCGCATGGGAGCTGACACAGGCCATCGTCTGGCCCCTTGCCTCGGGTCTCAACCCTGAAGGCAACGTGGCCCGCCACCTGACCTTGCGGGTCTCCTCCACGCTGACGCAAGAGCGCATCCTTGAAAGCTTCGGGGCGCCCAATGCCATCTCGATTTGGGATCTGCCCGCCTATATCAACCAGCTCGAGCAAGCAGGCTTCTCCACGCGGCGGCATGCTGTCTGGCTCCAGATGGAGCTGGCCCAGCCCTTCTTCTTGCTGGCGATGGTGCTTGTCGGCGCGGCCTTCACCATGCGCCACGCCCGCAGCGGTGGCACAGGCGTGGCGGTTCTGGCCTCTGTACTCTTGGGGTTCGGGCTTTACTACATCCGCAATTTCGCTCAGGTTCTTGGCGAAAACGGGCAAATTCCTGTTCTTTTGGCCGCTTGGGCCCCACCTGCTGCATCCATCCTCTTGGCCTTGGGCCTGCTCTTGCATATGGAGGACGGATGACGCCCTTTAACCGCACACTCGCCAGCCTTGTGCTTGCCCTCGGGCTCGGCGCGCCTCTTTCTGCGCAAGAGGCCCCTGCCATGCTCGTGGCCGATGCGGTCTTTCTGGAGGGTGACACGCGGCTTGTGGCCGAAGGGCGCGTTGAGGCCTTGGCAGGCGACACACGTATCATCGCCCAGAAAATCACCTATGACCGCGCCACAGAGACGCTGGCCATAGATGGCCCCATTCGCATTGAGCAAGACGGCGGCGTGCGTGTTCTGGCCTCCAGTGCCGAGATGGACGCAGGCTTTCAAAACGCCATTCTAAAAGGCGCGCGGCTTGTGCTGGACCAGCAGGTGCAGCTCGCCGCCTACCAGATGAACCGCGTCAACGGGCGCTACTCACAGCTTTACAAAGCCTCGGTGACCTCCTGCCATGTCTGCACCTCCGAGCAGCCACCCCTCTGGCAGATTCGCGCGCGCCGCGTCATTCATGACCAAGCCGAAAAGCAGCTCTACTTTGAAGGCGCCCAGCTGCGTGTGCGCGACATACCGGTGTTTTATCTGCCCTACCTGCGCCTGCCCGATCCAACACTCAAGCGCGCTTCGGGCTTCATGATCCCGTCTCTGTCCAGCAGCAGCACACTTGGCGCAGGGATCAACCTGCCATACTTCATCAAGATGGGCGATCACCGCGACCTGACGCTGACACCCAGCCTCAGAACAAAGAGCCGCTCGCTCGAGTTCGAATACCGCCAAGCGTTTTTCAACGGCGACATTTCCTTTGAGGGTGCCATCTCGCGCGATGACCAACTCCCCGGAGAAACCCGCGCCTACCTGTTTGCCGAAGGGTCGTTTGACCTCAGACACGACTTCAAGCTCAGCTTTGACCTTGAGGCCACCCGCGACGACACCTATCTGGTGGATTATAACTTCTCTGACAAAGACCGCCTCGACAGCGCGGTTGCTGTGACCCGCGCCAAGCGCGACAGCTATACCAACGCTTCGCTCGTGCACTACCACACCCTGCGCGTGGATGAAGACAACGCCACCATCCCCTCCCTCATTGCCGATTTCGAGCATGAGCGGCGCTATTTCCCAAGCAAACTGGGCGGAGAGCTGCGCCTGAACGGGTCCATTCACAGCCACTACCGCACTTCGGATCTGTCAACCGACAGCGGTGATGATGACGATGTGGTTGATGGCCGCGATGTAAAGCGCCTTGGCTTTGAGGCCAACTGGCGGCGCAGCTACACGCTGCAAGGCGGCCTGCAAGCGCAGGTTTTCACAGGGGTGACAGCCGATCAGTTCTACACAAGCCAAGACGCCTCCCTGCCAAGTCAGGCGTCCTCCATCACACCGATGGCCGCTCTCGCCCTGCGCTGGCCTTTGCAAAAATTCACCGCCAATGGCACCCAACACGTTGTGGAGCCGTTTGTGCAGCTCGGCTGGGTCGGGGGCACAGATGCCGATGTTGAAAATGACGAAAGCACGCGGGTCGAGTTTGATGAAGGCAATCTTCTCAGCCTCTCCCACTTTCCGGCCCCGGACCGTCGCGAGCGGGGCGAAAGCCTCACATACGGGGTCAACTGGAGCCGTATCGGCTCTGAGGGCTGGGAAAGCACGCTCACACTGGGCCATATCCTGCGCTCTGACACGCAAGATGATTTTTCTGCCTCCTCAGGCCTGTCGGGGCGCAACTCAGATCTGCTCGTCGCCGGCCAGATCAGCGGCCCCACGGGCCTCGCACTTACAGGCCGCGCGCTCTTTGACACCAACTTTGCCCTGACCAAAGCCGAGGCCCGCGGCACCTACCAAAGAAACCGCTTTGGCCTTGGCGCGAGCTATGTCTGGCTTGACGCCGACGCAGATGAAGACCGCGACGATGTTGTGGCCGAACTCTCCTTTGACGGGCTCTACCGTGTCTCGCGCCACTGGAGCGCCAGCACCAATATGCGCTTTGACATCACCGCCGAGCGCGCAGCCGAAGCAGGCCTTGGCCTGCAATATCGCAATGAATGTATGAAAGTTGACCTTTCGCTCTCGCGCAGGTTCACCTCTTCCACTATTCTTTCCCCATCCACCGATGTAAGCCTCACCGTGGGTTTGCTCGGGTTTAATGCGAGTTCGCGGGACAAAAGCTACGCCCGCCAATGCAAGGACTAAAACTGATGATGACGCTTTCGCCCCTCAAAACGCTCGTGTTTGCACTGACCGCCCAAGTGGCCTTGGGCTTTTCAGGCGCCGCCCCTGTGCAGGCACAGAACCTCTTCGCCCCTGCGTTCAAGGTAAACGACAAGATCATCACAGAGTTCGAACTGAAGCAACGTGCGCTCATGTTGCAGGTCTTCCGCTCTCCGGGGGACCCCACAACAGAATCCCGCAAGCAACTTGTTGAGGAGCGTCTCAAGCTTGACGCCGCCGAAGCCCTCGGTGTGGTGCCGACAGCCGAAGAAGTCACCCAAGGCATGGCCGAGTTTGCCGCCCGCGCCAGCATGACAACAGACGAGTTTGTCGGCTCGCTCAAAGGCGCAGGCATCGAAGAATCCACGTTCCGCGACTTTATCGTCAGCGGTATTTCGTGGCGCACCCTCGTGCGCGCGAAGTTTGGGGCGCGTGTCGAGATCGGCGAAAATGATATCGACCTCGCACTCAGCACCACAGGCGTAGGCAATGTGCGTGTTCTGCTCTCCGAGGTCATCCTGCCCGCGCCCCCCGAACAGGCCGCCGCGGCGCAGGCCCGCGCCGAGCAAATCTCACAGTTGACCAGCATTGCCGCCTTCGCCAATGCCGCGCGCCAGTCTTCAGCCTCCGCCACCCGCGAGCGCGGCGGCAAGCTTGACTGGATGCCCCTGACAAACCTGCCACCGGCCTTGCACTCTGTGATCCTCGGGCTGAGACAAGGCCAGGTGACCGATCCGATCCCGATCGACGGCGGCATCGCCCTGTTCCAGCTGCGCGGTCTCGAAGAGGGTGAAGTCATTGCCCCCGAATTTGCAGCCATCGAATACGCCGCCTATTACATCGCTGGCGGGCGCACCCCCCAAGGACTGGCCGCAGCCCAAAAAGTCAAAGACAGCGCCGACACCTGCGATGACCTCTATGGCATTGCCAAAGGCCAGCCCGAAGAGGTGCTTGAGCGCGGCTCAAAGGCCCCTGCCGACATCCCCACAGACATCGCTCTGGAGCTTGCCAAGCTTGACAAGCACGAGGTCTCCACAGCGCTCACCCGGTCCAACGGCGAAACGCTGGTCTTCCTCATGCTGTGTGGCCGCACCACAAAACAAGCCGAAGATGTTGACCGCAACAATGTTGGCCGCAGCCTGCAAAACCGCCGCCTCGCCAGCTTTGCCGACGGCTACCTCGCCCAGCTGCGCGATGAGGCGCGGATCATTGAATACTAAGCCCATTGCGCTCACCTGCGGTGAGCCTGCAGGCATTGGCCCCGAGCTTGCCCCCCGGCTTTGGGAGGCCTTGCGCGGCGAGCTGAGCTTTTTCCTCATAGGCGACCCGGCACATCTGCCGGATGACAGCCGATATGTGACCATCGCCGCCCCCGCAGAGGCCCCCGAAGCCATGGCTCAAGGCCTGCCTGTGCTGCCGCTTCACATGGGCAGCCCCCGCGTCGCCGGCCAGCCAGATCCGCGCCATGCAAAAGGCGTGATCGAGAGCATCAAACGCGCGGTTGCGCATGTGCAGTCAGGCGAGGCCTCAGCCCTCTGCACGCTGCCCATTCACAAAAAAGCGCTCAAAGACGGCGCTGCATTCGCCTTTCCGGGGCATACCGAGTTTCTGGCGCACCTCGCAGGCGTCGAGGATGTGGTGATGATGCTGGCCAGCCCCGCGCTGCGCGTGGTGCCCGCCACAATCCACATTGCGCTGTCAGATGTGCCCCAAGCCCTCACGCCTGAGAGCCTGCGCCGCACCATCGAGATCACCCACCAAGCGCTGCAAGACCAGTTTGACATAGCGTCCCCGCGCCTCGCCGTGGCAGGCCTCAACCCCCACGCAGGCGAAGGCGGCAGCATGGGGCGCGAAGAGCTTGACTGGATCGCGCCACTCATGGACAGGCTGCGCGCCGAAGGGCTCGACATCCGCGGCCCCCTGCCTGCCGACACCATGTTTCACGCCGCCGCGCGCAGCCGCTATGATGCAGCCATCTGCATGTATCACGACCAAGCCCTGATCCCCATCAAGACGCTCGACTTTGACCGCGGCGTCAATGTCACGCTGGGCCTGCCCTTTGTGCGCACATCACCCGATCACGGCACCGCCTTTGACATCGCTGGCAAAGGCCTCGCCAACCCCAGTTCTAGCCTAGAGGCCCTGCGCCTCGCATGGAAAATGGCACACCCCTCATGAGCCAAATTGATACCCTCCCGCCCCTGCGCAGCGTCATCTCCACACACGGGCTGTCCGCGCGCAAATCTCTGGGGCAGAACTTTCTGCTCGATCTCAACCTGACAGCCAAAATCGCCCGCCATGTCGGCGATCTCACTGGCAGTGATGTGCTCGAAATCGGCCCCGGCCCCGGAGGCCTGACACGCGGTCTGCTCTCGGAAGGGGCGCGCCGTGTTCTTGCCATCGAGAAAGACAGCCGCTGCATCCCCGCCCTTCAGGAGATCGCCGCCGCCTACGACGGCCGCCTCACGGTCATCGAGGGCGACGCGCTTGAAGTGGACCCGCTCACGCACCTGCAAAAGCCGATCCAGATCGCGGCCAACCTGCCCTATAACATCGGCACAGAGCTTCTCGTGCGCTGGCTGACCCCGCCCGAGTGGCCCCCCTTCTGGGACAGCCTCACACTCATGTTCCAGCGCGAAGTGGCCGAGCGCATCGTCGCCAAGCCCGGCTCCAAAGCCTACGGACGCCTCGCGCTTCTGGCCCAGTGGCGCTCTGATGCCGCGATTGTGCTCAACTTGCCGCCCGAGGCTTTCACACCACCGCCCAAAGTGAGCAGCGCCGTTGTCCATGTCAAAGCGCTGGAAAAACCCCGCTTTGAAGCCGATGCCAAAACGCTGGAGCGCGTCGTTGCCAAAGCCTTCAACCAGCGCCGCAAAATGCTGCGCGCCTCGCTCAAAGGCGTCACACCCGATCTGGAAGACAAGCTCATTGCCTCAGGCATCAAGCCGACAGACCGTGCCGAAGTCATCGGGCTGGAGCAGTTCTGCGCTTTTGCGCGCGCGGTCAAAGCGTCCTAAAAGCAAAAACCCCGCCAGAGTGGCGGGGCTTTCTTTATTCTGCTGCTTCCGAACCGGCGTCTGACGGGCCAGCCTCATCTTGAGGTGCCTCTTTCTTGCGCCGTGGCTTGCGGGTGCGTTTGGGCTTCTCGGCTGCGCCTTCGGGCGTTTCAACAAGCCCGCTCTCAGCCTCTGCGCCACGCATCATCTCAAGCTGTGAGATTTCGGGGTGCGGTGCCTCTGAAGAGGCTGTCTCAGCCGCGTCGCTCGCTGCGGCCTCTTTGCGTGGCTTGCGAGGTTCGCGCGGCTCACGTGGTTCACGCGCTTCGGCGTTGGCCCCGTTGCTTTCACGTTCCTGGCGCTCGCGGCGTTCGGCGGCTTCGCGGTCACGCTCGGCTTGGCGCTCGCGGTTTTGCTGCTCTTGCTGCTCGCGCTTGGCGTTTTCTTCAACCATGGCTTCGCTCAACATGCGCTGGTAGTGCTCAGCATGCTGCTGAAACGCTTCCGTGGCCACACGGTCGCCCGCAAGCTGCGCATCGCGTGCCAACTGGTTGTATTTCTCGATAATCTGCTGCGGCGTGCCGCGCACCTTGCCCTCAGGCCCCGAGCTGTCAAATACGCGGTTTACAATATTTCCCGAAGGCCGGTTGTTGTTCCGGTTGTTCTTTGATCGCGAGCGCGATTTTGATGATCTCATGTTTTTAAGAGCCTGAGCTTGTTAAATGGCCTTTGTTTGATTTGCGGCGTCAAAAACGCGCTTGGGGCAAATCCAAAGATTTCTGGCTTGGGTGTAGGCGGGACCGTCTTGCAGACATCCACCGCTTACACGCCCAATAATCATGTCACAGCATAATTAACAAGGCCCAAATGCCACCAGCTGGGCAGATTCACGCCATTTGGTGCGCTTTTCGCCCCCAAACGACACGGTCTCGCCCGTCAAGGTCTTGCACAACCTCAACCGCTTCAAAGCCGTTGGCCTCCAGCATGGCCGCAACTGCCACAGCCTGTGTCGCGCCGATTTCCAGCATCAAACGCCCGCCTGCGCTCAAAAATCCGGCCGCATTGGCCGCGATCTCGCGATACGCGCTCAGCCCGTCGGCCTCATCGGTCAGGGCCATACGCGGCTCATAGCCAAGCTCGGCTTGCAAGCCCGCCATCTCGTCCGCCGCAATATAGGGAGGATTTGACACGATCAGGTCATAGCCCCCCTCAACCGCTTCAAACCAGCTGGAAAGCACAAAGCCCACACGCGCCCCAAGGCCCAGCCTGTCCGCGTTGCGCTTGGCCACCGCGAGAGCGGCTGGCGACAGGTCTGCGCCCACCCCCTGCGCACCGGCCCGCTCGGCCAGCAAGCTCAAGACAATGCAGCCCGAGCCTGTGCCAAGGTCAAGCACACGCGCAAAAGGCTCGGCAAGAGCCGCCGCGACAAGCGTTTCCGTGTCTCCGCGCGGGTCAAGCACATCTGCGCTCACCTCAAAGCCCCGCCCGTAAAACTGCCGCAGCCCCGTCAGATGCGCCAAGGGCCGCCGCTTTGCACGCTCCGCGACAAGCGCCAAAAAGTCTGTGTTGGCCTCATCGGCCAGCGCATCTTGCACATGCAAGGTCATGCGACCTGCCTCTATCTGTAAAACATGCGCCATAAGCAGCCGCGCATCGCGTGCAGCGCCCTCGATCCCGCTTTGCGCCAAAAGCTGCGTGCCAGCGCGCAGCGCACCCGCCACAGTCAGCTGGCTCACCCGTTCATCTCCGCCAGAAGCGTGGCCTGATGGTCGGCTGTCAGCGCATCGAGGATCTCGTCCAAATCGCCCGCCATCACAGCCTCAAGCTTGTAAAGCGTGAGGCCAATGCGGTGATCGGTCAACCGACCTTGGGGGAAGTTGTAGGTGCGTATGCGTTCGGAGCGGTCCCCGGAGCCCACCTGCGCGGCCCGGCTGGCGCTGCGCGCGTCATGGACCTTTTGGCGCTCCATATCAAACAGCCGCGTCTTTAGCACCTGCATGGCGATCTCGCGGTTGCGGTGCTGGGACTTTTCTGACGAGGTCACAACCAGCCCGCTTGGAATATGGGTGATGCGCACAGCAGAATCGGTGGTGTTCACATGCTGTCCACCTGCCCCGCTGGAGCGCATGGTATCGATGCGGATGTCATTGGCATTGATGACAATATCAACATCTTCCGCCTCGGGCAGCACAGCCACAGTGGCCGCCGAGGTGTGGATACGCCCGCCGCTCTCGGTTTCGGGCACACGCTGAACGCGGTGCACACCGCTCTCGAACTTGAGCCGCGCAAAGACATTCTGCCCCGCCACGCGCACAACCGCCTCCTTGATCCCGCCAAGCTCGCTCACGCTCTCTTCGAGGATCTCGAATTTCCATCCGCGCGCCTCGGAATAGCGCTGATACATCCGCAACAAATCGCCCGCAAAAAGCGCCGCCTCGTCGCCGCCCGTTCCAGGGCGGATCTCGATCAGCGCAGGCCGCCCGTCGGCGGCATCCTTGGGCAAAAGCGCCAGCTGCAAAGCCGCCTCTGCCTGTGGCAGCTGCGCGCGCAACGCGGGCAGCTCGTCTTCGGCCAAAGCCTTCATCTCGGGGTCCGCCAGCATCGCCTTGGCGTCGTCCATGTCGCGCAGCAAGCCACGGTAGGCGTCAATCTGCTCCACCACGGGGCGCAGATCGGAATATTCCTTGGCCAACGCCGCAATATCGCCCGTGCCCCCTTCCGCCATTTTGGCTTCAAGGAACTGGAAACGCTGGATGATCTGCTCAAGACGTTCTGAAGGTACCATGGCGCTGATGTGGGCCATTCATGCCACTTGGTCAAGCGCTCTGTTTCTGATATACTCAACATATGTTGCGTATAGCCTGCCTTTTGGCGCTCGCCGCCGCCTCTGCTCTCGCCGATCAAAACATCGGCGGCAAGGTCATTGACTGCTACTGCACCGACACCTCAGGCAGCCGCGTAGAGCTTGGCGAGTCGATCTGCCTGCAAGTCGGCGGGCGTATGTTCACAGCCCAGTGCCAAATGTCGCTCAACGTCCCCATGTGGCGCGAAACAGCCGATGGATGCCTCAGCTCAAAGCTGCAACTCAGCCAGCCAGCCCCGAACACGCGCCTGATTGACCCCTAGGTCCGAGCGCCCGAAGCGCAAGCGGCTCAAGATCTCAAGCTGCCCGCCCTCGATCCGCACCGTCGCATAATCCGGAAACCCCCAAAGCGCCGAGCGGGTCACATAAATGCGCTGATCACCCTGCGCTGCCAAAAGCCGCGTGCGCGGGCTGGCAAGGATCACAGCCTCCACCGCATCCAGCCCCCCCGCATAGGCGCGCACAGCCCCAAAGCCGCCCTCACCGGGGTGATCCCCCGGCGCAGCCATGGGCCCCTCAAGCTGCCAACGCGCCGCATCCTCAGGAGCAAGGCGCACATAGCCCGCAAAGCCGATCCCCATCAGCACAATGCCCAAAACGGCCCAGATCATCCGAAATCCCACTTTCTTTTTGCCTCAAATATCCTCGCCGAAGGCGAAATCAGCCTTTGCCAAGCTTGTTCCAGCCCAGAAGGCAGACAATCTCCATCGCCACATGTGCCCCCGCAATCGCCGTGGCGCCCGTGGTGTCAAAGGGGGGAGAAACTTCCACAATATCGCCCCCCACAATATTCAGCCCCGCCAGGTCGCGTAGAATATGGCTCGCCTGTGCCGAGCTCAGCCCGCCCCAAACAGGCGTGCCTGTGCCCGGCGCAAACGCGGGGTCTAGCCCGTCAATGTCAAAGCTCAGATAGGCAGGCCGCGCCCCCACAATCTCGCGCGCCTTCGCCGCCACAGCCGCGGGGCCAATCGCATGAACCTCGCGCGCATCGATGATATTCACGCCCAGCGTGTCCTCATTGGTGGTGCGAATGCCGATCTGCACAGAGGTCTTCGGATCGACAATCCCCGACTTTACGGCTTTGTAAAACATCGTGCCATGGTCAACGCGGCTCATGTCATCATCTGCCCAGGTGTCGGTGTGCGCATCAAACTGGATGAGCGAAAGGGGGCCGTATTTTTCCGCATAGGCTTTCAAGATCGGAAAGCTCACATAGTGATCGCCCCCCAAAGCCACGCTCGCAGCTCCACTGGCCAGAATGGTGCGAATATGCGCTGTCAGCGCATCAGGAAAGGCAGGTATATTGGCATAATCAAACGCAAGGTCGCCGTAGTCGATGATGTTGAGCTCATCCAGCGGGTTATAGCCCCAGCCATAGGGCGCATCAGGGCTTTGCAGCGTGCTCGCCTCGCGGATGGCGCGTGGCCCCAGCCGTGTGCCGGGGCGGTTTGTCACCGCTTGGTCAAAAGGGATGCCCGTGACAGCAATGTCCACACCCGTCAGATCCTTGGTGTAGCGGCGGCGCAGAAACGAGAGCGCCCCGCCAAAGCTGTTTTCAAAGCTCACGCCACGGTCGTTTGTGCGCGTAAAGGCTTCATCTACGAAATTCTTGCTGTCTTCCAGAGCCATCTTGTCTTGTCTCGTGTTTGGCCACAGGCGCCTTTTTCGGGGGCTGTGGCGGGTGGGTGCGTGGGGCCGCAGCCCCCGAAAAAGCTTTAGCCGAGCGGCGCGGCCTTCTCAACCAGGCGCGCCAGAAACGAGGCCCCCACTGGGGCGATCTCGTCGTTAAAGTCATAGGCCGGATGGTGGACCATCGGCCCCTCGCCATTGCCCACAAAAGCATAGGCGCCGGGGCGGGCCTCCAGCATATAGGAAAAATCCTCCGCCGCCATCATCGGCACAGTCTCATCGGTGCTCATATCTGCGCCCACAAGCTCGCGGGCCACCTCGGCCGCAAACGCCGCTTTGCCGGCGTCATTCACAGTCGCGGGGTATCCACGGTCATACTCCAGCTTGGCCTCGACCCCATAGCTTGCAGCCTGCCCCGCGATGATCTCGCCCATACGCTGCTCAACCATATCGCGCACATGCGGATCAAAGCTGCGCACCGTGCCACAGACCCGCGCCGTATCGGGGATGATGTTCGTTGCCGAGCCAGTGTTGATCTGCGTCACCGAGACAACCAGCCGCTCTTGGGCATTGTTGTTGCGGCTCACAATGGTCTGGATCGCCTGCACCATGCCAACGGCAGCCACCACAGGGTCAACCGTCGTGTGCGGCATCGCTCCGTGGCCTCCCTTGCCCTGAATGTCGATGTAAAAGCTGTCCACCGACGCCATGATCGGCCCTGCGCGCAGCTCGATCCGCCCCGCCTCAATGCCGGGGCCGTTGTGGATCCCGTAGACCTCGTCGATGCCGAACTGGTCCATCATCCCCTCTTGCACCATGGCCTCGCCCCCGCCGCCGCCTTCTTCATCAGGCTGGAAGATCAGCACGGCCTTGCCCGCAAAGTTGCGCGTCTCGCTGAGGTATTTGGCCGCCCCCAGCAACATCGCTGTATGGCCGTCGTGGCCACAGGCGTGCATCTTGCCGGGCACTTTGCTGGCATAGTCCAACCCCGTGATCTCATCCATCGGCAACGCATCCATATCCGCGCGCAAGCCAATCGTCGGGCCCTCGCCCTGCCCCTCGATCACCGCCACAACCCCGCTTTCAGCCCAACCTGTGCTGATGTCGGTGATGCCAAACTCCTTGAGGCGGTCCACAACAAAAGCTGCCGTTTTGTGGCAGTCGCGCCCAAGTTCGGGGTGCATATGGATGTGGCGACGCCACGTTTTCATCTCGTCAGCTAACCCTGCGATACGGTTGATCACTGGCATGGTGTCTCTCCTGAGTGGTGCAGCCGCTCGATCAGCCGCGCAAAGAATGAAGCGCCAATGGGCGCAATGTCATCGTTAAAATCAAACGCAGGGTGGTGTACCGATGGCCCTATCCCCTGCCCGATAAAGTAAAACGCACCGGGGCGCTCGTTGAGCATGTAGGAAAAGTCCTCTGCCCCCATTTCAGGGGCAAGATCGGTGATCACCAAGTCATCGCCCACAACCTCCCGCGCCACACGGGCCGATTTTTCCACCTGAAGCGCGTGGTTCACCGTGGCGGGGTATGAGCGCTCATAAACCACCTCTGCCGTCATCTCAAAACTTGCAGCTTGTGCAGCGGCAATCTCGTGAATGCGCCGCTCGGCCAGGTCGCGGTTCTGCTCGCTAAAGCTGCGCACCGTCCCGCTCAGCCTGATCTCGTCAGCTATGATATTGCTCGCGGTGCCGCCATGAAACTTGGTCACCGACACCACAATAGGGTCAAGCGGGTCTACGTTGCGCGCCGCAATGGTTTGCAGCGCCAGCCCTATGTGCATCGCCGTGACCATCGGGTCGCGGCACGTGTGCGGGTAAGCCGCGTGGCCGCCCACGCCCTTGACCGCGATCTCCCATTCATCGACGGCCGCCATGATCGGCCCCGCCACGGTGCGCAGCTCGCCAGCCTTGGCAAAAGGGTCGGTGTGCAGCGCATAGACCTCGTCTATCTGGAAGCGATCCATCATGCCCTCTTCAACCATGATGCGCCCGCCACCGACGGCCTCTTCAGCAGGCTGAAAGATCAGCGCGACACGGCCTTTGAAGGCGCGCGTCTCGCTCAGGTATTTCGCCGCACCAAGCAGCATCGCCGTATGCCCGTCATGGCCACAGGCGTGCATCTTGCCCGCCACCGTGCTGGCCCAGGCCGCGCCCGTCTCTTCCTGCATCGGCAGCGCGTCCATATCTGCGCGCAGCCCTGTGCACGGGCCATCCCCCGTGCCGTTGATGATCGCCACAACACCTGTGCGCGCAATCCCCTCGTGAATTTCGTCCACACCAAATTCGCGCAGCCGCTCCACAACAAAAGCCGCCGTCTCGTGACAGTCAAGCTCCAGCTCGGGGTGCATATGGATGTGGCGGCGCCAGCCCGCCATCTCTTCGGCAAAGCCTGCAATCCGATTTATCACTGCCATACCTTGCGCCCCGTGCTGTCTGAGTTACCTTGCCACTCAACACCGAAGAGAAGGCAGGCGCAATGGCTGACGAAACCCTAATCCACGCCCCCGATGGCGGCATCCCCCGTCTGCGCGCGATCATGCGCGCGCTGCGCGACCCCGAGCATGGCTGCCCGTGGGATATCGAGCAGACCTTCGCCAGCATCGCGCCCTACACGATTGAAGAGGCTTATGAAGTTGCCGATGCCATCGAGCGCCAAGCCTGGGACGAGCTCAAGGGCGAGCTGGGCGACCTTTTGTTCCAATCGGTCTTTCACGCGCAGATGGCCGAAGAGGCAGGCCTGTTTGATCTTGATGCCGTGGCCGACACGATGTCGGACAAGATGGTGGCGCGCCACCCCCATGTCTTCGGCTCCGAGAGCCGCGACAAGTCAGCCGAGCAACAAACCCGCGACTGGGAGGCCATCAAAGCCGCCGAGCGCGCAGCCAAAGCCGAAAAAGGCACGCTGGATGGCGTCGCCGTGGGGCTGCCCGCCCTGTTGCGCGCCCACAAGCTGCAAAAGCGCGCCGCCCGCGTGGGCTTTGACTGGCCCTCCACCGACGAGGTGCTCGACAAGATCGTTGAAGAAGCAGGCGAGCTGGCCGAGGCCCGCACCGAGCTCACCCAAGCCGAAGTCGAAGAAGAGTTTGGCGACCTTATGTTTGTGATGGCCAACCTCGCCCGCCACATGGGCGTAGAGCCCGAGGCCGCCCTGCGCGCAGCCAACACCAAGTTCACCCGCCGTTTTGAGGCGGTCGAGGCTGCACTCGCCGCGCAAGGCAAGCGCCCCGAAGACAGCGATCTGGCCGAAATGGACGCGCTCTGGGATGCCGCAAAGCGGGCAGAACGTGCGACAAAGTAGTACCTGATTTTTTAAATCAGGTATTGACCCGACAAAAATACTCAGGTTAAACGATCTCATCAATAACGGAGACCGCAATGTTCACGACTGCCAAATTCACCCTTGCCCTCACAGCCCTCGCGGTGGCCACGCCTGCGCTGTCTGAGGAGGTCAACCTTTACTCCTACCGCCAGCCAGAGCTGCTCAAGCCGCTGACAGATGCCTTCACCGCCGAAACAGGCATCGCCGTCAATGTGGCCTACCTTGAAAAAGGCATGGTCGAGCGCCTGCAAGCCGAGGGCGCGCGCTCCCCTGCCGATCTGATCTTCACAGTCGATATCTCGCGCCTCTATGCCGCCGTAAACGCAGGCCTCACACAGCCCGTCACAAGCGACACGCTCAAAGCCAACGTCCCCGATATCTACCATGACCCCGAGGGGCACTGGTGGGGCCTCACAACCCGCGCACGCATCGTCTATGCCAGCAAAGACCGCGTGGCAGACGGCGAAGTCACCACCTATGAAGACCTCGCCGACCCCAAGTGGAAAGACCGCATCTGCACGCGCTCAGGCACCAATGCCTACAATGTCGCGCTCACCTCTGCCGCGATCCACCACCACGGTGTTGAAGGGGCCACGGCCTGGCTGGAAGGCATGAAAGCCAACCTCGCCCGCAAGCCCCAAGGCAACGACCGCGCCCAAGTCAAAGCGATCTGGGCTGGCGAATGTGACATTGCCATCGGCAACACCTACTACATGGGCCAGATGCTCGCCGATGAAGAGCAGAAAGAATGGGCCGAAAGCGTCAACATCGTCTTCCCCACCTTTGAAAACGGCGGCACGCACGTCAACATCTCGGGGGTTGCCATGACCAAGGCCGCGCCCAACAAAGACAACGCGCTGAAAATGATGGAGTTTCTCACCTCACCCGAGGCACAGGAAATCTATGCCAACGCCAACTTTGAATACCCCATCGCACCAGGCACAGAATCGGCCCCGCTGGTGCAAAGCTGGGGCAGCTTCGAGGCAGACACGGTCAACCTCATGGATCTCGCCCGCCTGCGCGACGATGCGCTGAAGCTCACAGAAATTGTTGATTTCGACGGCTAAGCAGGCTTTGCAGGGCGCCTCCCTTGGGCCTGCAAGACTTCAGGCGCTCCTTCGGGAGCGCCTTTTTTGTGTGCCGTGCCCCGCAAGCCGTTTTGCGCCCAGCCCCAAGCCTGCGCTGGACACCACCGCCAACAGTTGCGACAGTCCGCCAAACTCTTAAGAGGCCTTCATGAGCAGACGTAAAATCATCATAGATACAGACCCCGGGCAAGACGACGCGGTCGCAATCCTGCTGGCTCTTGCCAGCCCCGAAGAGCTTGAGGTTCTGGGCATCACCTGTGTTGCAGGCAACGTGCCCCTGCCCCTCACAACCCGCAACGCGCGTATCATCTGCGAGCTGGCGGGCCAGCCAGAGACCCGTGTCTTTGCAGGCTGTGATGCTCCGCTTCAGCGCAAGCTCGTCACAGCCGAGCATGTCCACGGCAAAACAGGCCTTGATGGCCCTGTCCTGCCCGAGCCAACCATGCCCTTGCAGCCCGAACATGCAGTTGATTTCATCATCCAGACCCTGCGCACCGCGCCTGCGGGCAGCGTGACGCTCTGCCCCCTTGGCCCGCTCACCAACATCGCGACAGCCTTTCAGCGCGCGCCCGATATTGCCGCGCGCGTTGGCGAGATTGTTCTCATGGGCGGGGCATACTTTGAGGTCGGCAACATCACACCCGCCGCCGAGTTCAACATCTACGTTGATCCGGAAGCCGCTGACATCGTGTTTAAATCCGGCGCGCCCATCACAGTGATGCCACTTGATGTCACCCACAAAGCCCTCGTCACCCAAGAGCGCAACGATGCGTTCCGCGCCCTTGGCACCCCCGTGGGCATCGCAACCGCCGAGATGACCGAGTTTTTCGAGCGGTATGACAGGGAGAAATACGGCTCCCCCGGCGCGCCGCTGCACGACCCTTGCGTGACAGCCTATCTCTTGCAGCCCGCCCTTTTCAAAGGCCGCCACATCAACGTCGAGATCGAAACCGCCTCCGCGCTGACCCTCGGCATGACCGTGGCCGACTGGTGGCGCGTCACCGACCGCGCGCCCAACGCCACCTTTATGGGGGAGATCGACGCCAACGGCTTCTTTACCCTGCTCACAGAAAGGCTCGCCCGCCTATGAACCTGCTGCACCTCGCACGCCCTGACGATATGGAAAAGCTCCTGCCGCTGGTTGCGCGCTTTCACGAGCATCACGACATCGTCCAAACCGACGAGAAGCGCTTTGAAGCCCTCATGCCCCTGCTTGAAGGGATCCCTCACGGGATGATCTACCTCATCGGCCCGCGCAAAGCGCCTGTGGGCTACATCATCATATCGCTCGGCTATTCTGTCGAATTGGGCGGCATCGAAGGCTTTGTCGACGAGTTCTTCATCCGTGAAAAAGTCCGTGGCCGTGGCATGGGCAGTGAAGTGCTCATGACGCTTCTGCCCGCGCTCAAAGACAACGGCATAAAAGCGCTGCACCTTGAGGTCGAGCGCAGCAACGAGCGCGCCCAGCGGCTTTACAAACGCGCAGGCTTTGAGCCCCGCGAAGGCTATATGTTGATGACGCGCACGCGCTAATGCTTGGCGGCGGTGGGCTTGCGGTTGATCAAAAACAGCCCCACCGCAACAAGGCACAAGCCACCGATGATCTCGACACCGATCTGCTCGCCCAAGAGCAACCAGCCAAGCCCGACGCCACAGACAGGTGACAGAAAGCTAAACGAGGCCACGCCTGAGGCAGGGTAGACCTTGAGCAGCATAAACCAGATCAGATAGCCAAAGCTCGCCACCGCAAAGACCTGAAACACCAGCCCCGCCCAGTGGATGGGCGCAAGCTCGCGTGTGAGCGGGCCAAACAGCGGCGCAAACGCAAAGAGCAACAGCATCGACACACCGAGCTGCCACAAAAGCTGGACCTCGGGCGGCTCGCTTGAGACACGGTTGAGCCTGAGCACAAGCGCAATACCGCCCCAGCCCAGCGCCGCGCCCAGCGCAAGAAAGTCGCCCAAAAGGCTCGTGTCCTCACCCGCGTGTGGCTTGGCCAGAACCCAGACAACCCCCGCCATCGCCAGCAGCAGGCCAAGCGCGCGCAGAGGCCCCATCCGCTCTCCGGGCAGCACAAAATGCGCCACCAGCGTCAGCCAGACAGGCATGGAGTAAAAGACAATCGAGGCGCGCGAGACAGTGGTCAGATCAAGCGCCAGATAGAGGCAGACAAACTCAAACGTGAAGAGCACCCCCAGTAGCAGACCCGGCCCAAGCAAGTCGCGGCGAATGCCATGAGGCACCCCGCGATAGCGCATCCACGCCAGCATCACCAGAAAGGCAAGTGCCGAGCGCAAACCCGCCATAAAAACAGGGCTGAAGCCGCCGTTGCTCACCTTGATCACAACCTGGTTGAACCCCAGAACAATCGCAAAGGTGGTCAGCGCAACTGCGCCCGCGAGGTCGATATGTGGTTTTCTCTGCATCGCGCCATCTGCCCACCAGCGCACGCGAAGGTCAAGCGCTGGCGTCACATCGGGCGTCATGCTAGCCTCAAAGGCAGCCACGCCCCCACCTGAAAGGCCCGCCGATGACCCGCTACCTCGTGCTTGATGTCTTCACGGACACCCCCTTTGGCGGCAACCCTTTGGCCGTCATCCCCGAGGCCGGCGCGCTGCCAGAGGCCAGCCTGCAAAAGATCGCGCGCGAGTTCAACTTTTCAGAAACCGTGTTTCTCTACCCGCCCCAAGATCTGGCCCATACCGCCAGAATGCGCATCTTCACCCCCACACTGGAGATCCCCTTTGCGGGTCACCCCACCATTGGCGCAGCCGTGGCGCTGGCGCACAGCGGCCATGGCCCTGACATGGTGCTTGAGCTTGGCATCGGCCCGCTCGCGGCCCGCGCAACCCGCACCCGCGCCAGTTTTGACACCAGCGTCCCGCTTGACGTTCTGGCCGCGCCGCAGCCCGCCCTTGTGGCCCGCGCTCTCGGCCTGCCCGAAAGCGCGCTCAAGCTCAGCACCCATGCGCCCGCTCTGGCCTCGGTCGGGCTGCCCTTCACCCTCACAGAGCTGACAAGCCGTGACGCTCTCGCCGCCTGCGCCCCTGACAGTGCCGCCTTCCGCGAGGGGGCTGCCCGCCATGAGGGCGCGCTTGATTTTGCCCAGTTCGCCTATGTGCGCGAGGGCAGCACCATACACGCGCGTATGTTTGCCCCGCTTGATAACATCCCCGAAGACCCCGCCACAGGCTCGGCCTGCGCCGCCCTCGGGGCCTTTCTGGCAAGCCTTCACGGCACAGCGCAAAACCTGACGGTGCACCAAGGCTACGATATGGGCCGCCCCTCCCAGATCGGCCTCAGCGCCCAAGACGGCACCGTGACAATCTCGGGCGCGGCGGTGCAAACCATGCAAGGTGATCTGACGATTTAGGCGCTGGCCCAGCGTAAACCCTAGCCAAACAAGCGCCATATCGTTACACCCCCGCCAAGCGAGTTCTATGAGCCAGAATATGACCGATACAATCATCTCCCGCTGCGAGGCCAAGGGCCTGCGCATGACAGGCCAGCGCCGGATCATCGCAACGGTGCTGCAAGATTCTGACGACCACCCCGATGTGGAAGAGCTCTACGCCCGCGCTGCCGCCCTTGATGCAGGGATCTCCATCGCCACGGTCTACCGCACCGTGAAGCTCTTTGATGAAGCCGGCATTCTGGACAAGCTCGAGTTTGGCGATGGCCGCGCCCGCTATGAAGATGCCGAGCGCGAGCACCACGACCACCTGATTGATATGAACTCGGGCGAGGTGATCGAATTTGTCGATGAAGAGATCGAGGCGCTACAAGAGCGCATCGCCGAAAAACTCGGCTACAAGCTCAAAGGCCACCGCCTTGAGCTTTACGGCGTCCCGATCAAAAAAGGCTGAGGCGCACAGCCAAGCCAGCCCCCAGCTTTCGTTAACAAGCGAAAGGCCTTGCACGCCGCCCCCGTTTCCCCGAAAGGTGCCGCATAACGTTTCGAAAGACCCCCATGAACAATCTGCGCGGCATTCTCTTCATCACTGCAGCTATGGCAGCCTTCTCAATCGAAGACAGCTTCATCAAGCATCTCTCAGGCTCTGTTCCCAAAGGACAGATCATGATGATCCTCGGCTTCGGTGGCGCGCTGGTGTTTTTCCTCGTGGCTTTGCGCCAACGCACAAATGTCTTTTCAAGCCGCCACTTTTCATGGCCGCTCCTGTGGCGCACGGCCTGCGAGTCTGTGGCTGCGCTGTTCTTCATCACCTCGCTGTCGCTCGTGCCCATCACAACGGTCGCCGCCGTCTTTCAGGCCACCCCCCTCGCCATTACGCTTGGCGCTGCGCTTTTTCTGGGCGAGCAGGTTGGCTGGCGGCGCTGGAGCGCGATTATGGTCGGCTTTCTCGGCGTGTTGATCATCATCCGCCCCGGCATGGCTGGCTTTGACCCCGCCTCGCTCTTTGTGGTCATCACAGTCTTCACCATTGCCGCACGTGACCTGCTCACGCGGCTCGTTCCCACAGAAACATCCTCAACAGTCGTGTCCTTTTACGGCTTCTTTGCCCTCGTCTTTGCAAGCCCGCTGCTCATGGCCTTCACAGGCTGGCCCCAAGCGGTCGCAGGCAAAGATATGCTCTCACTTGGCGCAGCGGTCGCCTTTGGTGTCATCGGCTATTACCTGATCGTCACAGCCATGCGCATGGGCGAAGCCTCTGCCATCATGCCGTTTCGCTACACACGGCTCCTGTTCTCGCTCATTCTGGGCGCGTGGATTTTTGGCGAATCTCCCGATGCGCTCACCTACCTCGGCTCAGCCCTCATCATCGCCTCGGGCCTCTATACATTCCTGCGCGAGCGCAAACTGGCCCGCGAACTGGCTTCAGAGGCCAAAGCCGCGCTATAATCGCCCATGTTGGCGCTACCTCTCTTGCACTTGGGGCTGAGCGGCCTACAACGCCACTCAACAGAAGCCCCAAGACGAAAGAGCGCCACATGAGCACCATTATCGACATTCACGCCCGCGAGATCCTCGACAGCCGTGGCAATCCGACAGTTGAGGTTGATGTGATCCTGGAAGACGGCACGATGGGCCGCGCTGCTGTGCCCTCAGGGGCCTCCACGGGCGCTTACGAAGCTTCAGAGAAACGCGATGGCGACCAGAGCCGCTACATGGGCAAAGGCGTGCTTGAGGCCTGTGCCAGCGTCAACGGCGAAATCGCCGAAGAGCTTATCGGCATGGACGCCACCGAACAGGAGCTGCTCGATGCGGCCATGATCGAGCTTGACGGCACGCCGAACAAATCACGCCTTGGTGCCAATGCGATCCTCGGCGTTTCGCTGGCCGCCGCCAAAGCTGCGGCTGATTTCTGCTCACAGCCCCTCTTCCGCTATGTCGGCGGCACATCCGCGCGCACCCTGCCCGTGCCCATGATGAACATCATCAACGGTGGCGAGCACGCCGACAACCCGATCGACATTCAGGAATTCATGATCATGCCCGTGAGCGCGGACAACATCCGCGACGCGATCCGCATGGGCGCCGAAGTCTTCCACACCCTGAAAAAAGAACTCCACGCCGCAGGCCTTGCCACAGGTGTGGGCGATGAAGGCGGCTTTGCCCCCAATATCGCCAGCACCCGCGAAGCGCTCGACTTCATCCTGAAGTCGATTGAAAAAGCAGGCTACAAAGCGGGCGAAGACATCTACCTCGCCCTCGACTGTGCGGCGACAGAATACTTCAAAGGCGGCAAATACGAGCTGGCAGGCGAAGGCAAATCGCTCACGCCACAAGAAAATGTCGACTACCTCGCAGCCCTCTGCGCCGATTACCCGATCATCTCGATCGAAGATGGCTGCTCCGAAGATGACTGGGAAGGCTGGAAGGCGCTCACCGACAAACTGGGCGACACCGTGCAGCTTGTGGGCGATGACCTCTTCGTCACCAACCCGGAGCGACTTGCCATGGGCATCGAGCGTGGCTGCGCCAACTCCATGCTCGTAAAAGTAAACCAGATCGGCACGCTGTCAGAGACGCTCAAGGCCGTTGATATGGCCCACCGCGCACGCATGACCAACGTGATGAGCCACCGCTCGGGCGAAACCGAAGATGCCACGATTGCCGACCTTGCTGTCGCCACCAACTGCGGCCAGATCAAAACAGGCTCTCTGGCGCGCTCGGACCGGCTCGCCAAATACAACCAGCTTATCCGCATCGAGGAAACGCTCGGCGAAACCGCCCAATACGCGGGCCGCTCGATCCTGAAATAAGCTTGCAACACAATTAAGCCGCCGTTCGCTGACGTTACGAACGGCGGCTTTTTTGTGCGCAGTCAAAACAGCACCAGCCGGTGCACGCATGGTGCACGGGGGGTGCACGCTTTTCACCCCCCCGGAATCAGCGGAATCTCAAGTGTTAACGGCGCTCAAATCGCGGTGACATCGTAGTCATAGAGCCAGTCAAACTGCCGCAACATCGCCCGCGGCGCAACCGCCCCGCCAAGGCGCAAAACACTATGCGCCGCAAAGCGGAGCGGCCCAAAGCTCAGGTGATATTTCCACGCATTTCCCGTGGCCGTGGCCACCACTTTTTCAGCCCGCGCATGGCGCAGGTTTTGATAGGCCGCAAGCCCCGCTTGCAAGCTCTCGGCTCGCTCCAAAGCCACGCCCATCGCCCATGCATCCTCCAGCGCCATAACAGCCCCCTGCGCCAGAAACGGCAGGGTCGGATGCGCCGCATCTCCCAACACAGCAAGGCTCTGCCCGTGCCACGCGGCCGCCACGGGGTGGCGGAACAGCCCCCAGCATTTGACAGCCTCAACCGCGTCCAGCATGGCCTGCGCCTCAGCGCCAAAGCCCTCGAATGCGGCGCGCATATTGGCGGGGTCATCCTCCAGCGTCCAGCTCTCGGCCATCCAGCTGCGCTGCTCTTCGACAGCCACCAGATTGACCAGCTCACCGCCTTTGAGAGGGTAGCTCACAAGGTGGCGGCGCGGCCCCATATGCACCCGCACATCCGAGCGGCGCGCCCACTGGTTGGGCACCGTCGCGCGCCACGCCACATTGCCCGTGAAAAAAGGTTCCGCCGCGCCATTCAGCGCCCCGCGCACAACAGAATGCACCCCGTCACAGCCCACGACCAGATCAGCCTCGCGCTGCGCTCCGCTGGCCAAGGTCACACAGGCGCGCGGCCCGTCCTCAACCCGTGCAACCTTTTGCAAAAGCTGGATTTTCACGCCCGCCTCGCGCGCGCCATCGGCCAAAATCCCGATCAAATCGGCACGGTGCACAAAGTAATATTTCTGCGGCGACAGCTGGGTCAGATCAAGCTTGAGAACGCTTTTGCCACGATAGTCACAGAGCTGCACAGTGTCTGCCAGCACCGCTCCACTGGCCTCAAGCCGGGCTTCCAGCCCAAGCGCACGGATCACCGCCAAGCCATTGGGCGACACCTGAATGCCCGCCCCCACTTCCTTGATCTCGCCCGCCTGCTCAAGCACCGTCACATCGGCGCCCCGCAGCGCCAGCACGCGCGCCAGAGCCAGCCCGCCAATACCTGCGCCAATGATCAGAACTTTCAGGTCTTGAATCATAGGTCTCTCCCAATGAAAAGGCGCCGGAACTCACGCTCCGACGCCTCGAATTTCATCACACCCAAGCGCGGCTCAATCGTCGCGGTGGACTTTTTCGCGGCGCTCGTGGCGCTCCTGCGCTTCAAGGCTCATCGTCGCAATCGGACGGGCATCAAGCCGCTTGAGCGAAATCTGGTCGCCCGTCACTTCGCAGTAGCCAAACTCGCCCTCATCAATCCGGCGCAGGGCCGCATCAATCTTGGACACAAGCTTGCGCTGGCGGTCGCGCGTGCGCAACTCCAAAGCGCGGTCTGTCTCTTCCGAGGCACGGTCCGCAGAATCCGGGATGTTTCTCGTGCTCTCTTGCAGCCCCTCGATCGTATCGCGGCTGCCTTCCAAAAGCTCTTCGCGCCATGTGGTCAGTTTACGGCGGAAGTATTCAAGCTGAAGGTCATTCATAAAAGGCTCGTCCTCTGCTGGACGGTAATCTTCAGGCAGAAAAAGCTCAGCTTTCATTTCCTTTTCCTCTGCTTTTGAGCGCGTCAACGACACGGCAATCTCCTTCATAGCGCGCTTCTTCTGCGCAGCACATACTCCTAAGGAACCAGATTGTCACTACCCGATAACATCACATTGCTCTGAAATTGCGTCTCAGGTAGTTTGCAATGAAATCAATGAGCAACAGGGCCCCTTTGAGATGAGATTTGACGGAACAGACGCATATATCGCCACAGATGACCTCAAAACAGCGGTCAACGCCGCCGTAACGCTAGAGCGCCCCTTGCTGGTCAAGGGCGAGCCGGGCACAGGCAAAACCGAGCTTGCCCGCCAAGTCGCCTCCGCATTGGGGATGCGGATGATCGAATGGAACATCAAATCCACCACCAAGGCCCAGCAAGGGCTGTACGAATACGATGCCGTCAGCCGCCTGCGCGACAGCCAGCTTGGCGACGCCCGCGTCCATGACGTGGGCAACTACATCAAAAAGGGCAAGCTCTGGGAGGCGTTCACCTCAGAGGAGCGCGTGGTGCTGTTGATTGACGAGGTCGACAAAGCCGACATCGAGTTCCCCAACGACCTCTTGCAAGAGCTCGATCGCATGGAATTTCATGTCTATGAAACAGGCCAGACCATCCGCGCCCAAAACCGCCCTGTCATCATCATCACGTCCAACAATGAAAAAGAACTTCCCGACGCCTTCCTGCGCCGCTGTTTCTTTCACTACATCCGCTTCCCCGACATGGACACCATGCGCCAGATCGTTGAAGTGCATCACGCAGGCATCAAGGAGCAGCTGCTCACCACGGCGCTCACCCAGTTTTACGAGATCCGCGATCAGGCCGGCCTCAAGAAAAAGCCCTCAACTTCCGAGGTGCTCGACTGGCTCAAGCTGCTCCTGGCCGAAGACCTCACGCCAGAAGACCTCAAGCGCGATGCCGGCAATGCCTTGCCAAAGCTGCACGGGGCGCTTTTGAAAAACGAGCAAGACGTGCATCTCTTTGAGCGCCTCGCCTTCATGGCCCGTCAAAAGCGGTAAAGGCGCCCTGCAGGTTGGCGCGAGCTGAAACCGCTGTCAGGCAAATACAAAAACGCCCGCGAAAACCTCGCGGGCGTTTTTATTTTCAGAGTCGCAAAATAAACTTGGTGCGCGTGGTTTAGACGCCCTTAACTTGAACCGAGGTATTCTCTTCAAGCTTGATCGTCCCCTCCTTGCGAATGTGGTTTTCAACCACATCCCAAATCTGCGGCCCTTCTGTGCCTTCGTTGACGCTGGCCCAGCCCGCAACAACGTAGTTCTTGGCAGGGTCGATCTTCTCGCCTGTTTTCAGCAGGGTCATATCGCTGATCCGCTCGCCTTGTGGCTTGCTCACGTCGATCTTGTAGCCCATGCCGCCAATGCGAACCATGTCCCCGCCCTGTTGGTAATAGGGATCAGGGTTAAAGAGGTTGTCCCCCACGTCTTCCAGAATGACCTTGATAAACTCACCGGTCATCTCGCTGCGGTAAGCTTCACCGTAACTCATTGAAGTTACGTTCCAAATGTCTTCGCGGGTGATCTCCTGACCCGGCAAAATGCTTGGCCCCCAACGCACACCGGGGCTCATCGCAATGTCCGCTTCGCGCTCTGACATGAGTGCGTTACAAATCAGGTCGTCCCACGAGCCGTTGAAGTTGCCACGACGGTAGAGCAGCGTATCGGTGGTGCCGATCACCTCTTTGAGCTTGTCTTCATAAGGCGCGCGCTGCGCATCAATCAGGCTTGCAACTTCGGCGTCAGGCGTGATCACGTCGGAGAAAATCGGGATCAGCTTGTGGCGGATACCCTTCATTTCGCCATCACGCACATCAAGGTCGATACGGCTGACAAACTTGCCGTTCGAGCCTGACGCGATGATGTGTGTTTTGCCAATAAGCACAGGCTCTGGCAGCGCATCATGGGTGTGGCCCGACAGGATCACGTCGATTCCCTCAACATTTCCGGCCATCTTCTTATCCACGTCAAAGCCGTTATGGCTCAAGACCACAACAAGCTCTGCGCCTTGGTCGCGCACTTCCTGCACCATGGCTGCCATATTGTCTTCGCGGATACCGAAGGAATACTCAGGGAACATCCAACGCGGGTTCGCGATCGGCATATAAGGGAAGGCCTGCCCGATCACGGCGATTTTCACGCCACCGCGTTCGAAGAATTTGTACGGCTTGAAGAGCTCTGCCGGCTCGTCCCATTCTGCATCAAAGATGTTCTGGCCAAGCGAGGTAAACGGCAGGCTTTGCACCAGCTCGTTGACCCGCTCAGAGCCCAGCGTAAACTCCCAGTGGAAGGTCATCGCATCTGGCTTCAGCGCGTTCATCACGTTGACCATGTCCTGCCCTTCGGTCTGGTAGCAGGTGTAGGAGCCGTGCCATGTATCCCCGCCATCCAGCAGCAGCGCATCAGGGCGGTCCGAACGGATGGAGTTGATCACTGTGGCGACGCGGTCAAGCCCGCCAACGCGGCCATATTGCTGCGCGAGTGATGTAAAGTCGTTATATGTCAAAGCATAAGCCGACGGGCTGCCATCGGCGATGCCGTAAAGTTTGCGGAAATCCGCACCTGTGATGTGGGGCACATGGCCGTTGTTCACACCCACGCCAATGTTCACTTCAGGCTCACGGAAATAGATCGGCTTCATCTGCGCGTGAATGTCTGTCACGTGGATGAGGCTAACGTTGCCGAAGGTTTCAAACTCAAGAAGCTGGTCTTGCGTCAGGGCCTGCTGCGCCGCAACGCGGGCCCAGTTGCCAAAACCACTCGTGCCATAAAGCGCCGAGGCGGCCATTGAAACTTGCAGAAAATCACGACGGGAGATCATGGTTTGAGAAACCTTCTTTTGGCATTAGCGGCAACATATGCACAAAATCTAATGCGTTTTCATAAAAAGAAGCCCGCACTCCTCAAAGGGATGCGGGCTTCGACTGTTTTAGTTACGGACAGACGGACCTTCGACCGACAGACCATTGCCGCGGCTTGCAACGTAAAGCTCAAGCGCCACAAACTCGGGGCTACCTGGGTTAAACGTCTCGGCGCGGGTGTCACGAATGCACCCTTTGAAGCGGCTGTGTGAGCCGTTGAGACGGGCGTTTTTCAAGCGGTATGTTGGGAAACCGTTGATTTGGCCTTGGCTCAAGTGGTCCGCACGGATCATGTTGCCGTAGTTGTCTTCGTGGCAGTTTGCGCACGACAGCTCAAGCTGACCAAAGCGGGTGTAGTAAATCTCTTTACCTTTTTCCCAAGTCGCTTGTGCAGGGCCGTCAATGGCCACGTTTACAGGCATCCCGCGTGAGACAGACGCCAGCATCGCTTCCATCGGAATAGAGCCACCCTTGTCTGTTTTCCAAGGCTCGGCGCCCATGCGGTTTTCGCGGCAGTCGTTCACTTGCATTTGCATTGTGCGAACTTCGCCAGCCTCTTCGTTCCACTTCGGATAGACCGGGCGAACGCCGGCCATATCTTCGGGTGACCCGTGGCAGCTTGCGCATGATTTGCCTTCGCTGCCCTCAACAGTGTTCCAGATTTCGATCCCCTGCTCGACGAAAATCATGCCGGGGTTGTCAAAATCATCCGCTTGCATCGCTTGCGTTTCATCCGAGCGGAAGTGCCACCCAGACATAACTTCGCTGAGCGCACCATCAAGATGCGCTGCAGGCTCTGTTTTTGTTGTAATTTGAATGTCTTCGTTGATCACAAGCGTGTCGTTGTCGGGGTCCGCCATACCGAGTGTAGGCAGAGCCAACGCGACTGCGCTGATCAGTGACAGTGTCTTGAAGTTCATGCATTTCCTCCCTTGGAAAATGCCTTGCCCTTCTGCGGGGCAAGGCACTTATGCGTATTGATCAGCCGATTGCGACTGATTTGCTGTCTTCGTAGACCGAACCGTCATCGTCATACCAAGTGAATTTGAAATCACCGGCTTCAGGAACAGTTGCTTCGAATTCGAAGTAAGGGTTTGTCGAGATCGCTGGCGCGAGATCAACATCAATCACCAGAGCGCCGTTATACTCAGCCGTGAAACGGTTGATGATCGAACGGGGGATCTGGTTGCCATCGCTGTCTTTGCGCTGGCCTGATTCCATTTTGTGGCTGATCAGAGTTTTGATCGTCACCACTTCGCCAGCCGCTGCCGACTTAGGCGCTTTGACGCGGGGTTTTACACCATCTGCCATATTCTTAGTCTCCTCTGATTAGCCGCCGCAGCCGCCAATTGTCACTTTAACTGTTTGGCTCGCACGTGCGAATGTACCGTCTGCCATCTTGGCAATCGCAACAACATCCTGAGTGCCAGCAAGGCGGATACGTGTGGAAGCACTCTGGCTACCAGCAAGCTCGCCGAACTTGAATGTCGCCACGTCTGGTGTCGGGTTTCCTGCTGCGAGAAGCAAGATTGCCTCAGCGCCTTCGGAAGACACGCTTACGGGAACAGTGTTGCCGTTTTCAGCGATTTCTGGAGCTGTCAGCGTTACGCCGCCTTCAGCCACATCTGCGCCACCTGTAAACGCTGCAATCATATCGTCCGCAGCCGCAACGGCTTGGAACGGCAGGATTGTCAGGGCAACAGCACCTGCCCCGAGGGCGAGTGTATCACGTCTTGAGAATTCCATATCTATCTCCTTCGGTCTCTCATAAAGCAGTCCAGCGAACTGGCTTACTCTTCTTTAAGTGTCATAAGGAACGCAACAACATCTTCGATTTGCTGCGCACTCAACAGTGGGTCCAAGGCTCCCTCTGGGGCCTTGCCAGTGTAGGCGTTGCCCGGGCGTGTGTAGCCGTCGACGCGGTAGTAAGCTGGCATGATTGTGCCATCAAACGTCTCTTTGGAATTGACCAAAATGCTGCGCAACTGGCCCTCTGTCCAACGATCAGCCGCACCATCGAGTGCCGGGCCAACGTTACCAGGAAACGCCACATCAGGCAAAGAGCTTACAACGTGGCACGCCACGCAATTGCCTTTGCTGCGGTTGGCATAAACATCCATACCCGCTGCCGCGTCGCCGGGTGTACCGGTGAGCGATGTTACGACTTCGCCGTCCTCGTTGAAGACGACATCAGCAGGCGCAACCATATCGGCATAGGCCGATCCAGCTGTCAGCATTGCTGCCAATGCAAGTGTTGTGAACCTCATATTTCCTCCCTTGGCTACCCGTGTTCTCAAGCTAGGTTAGCTCTGCATACCGTAGTGGACAGCTCTCAGACTCGCAACAACAAATTCACGAAAATGAATTTACCTCTTTATGCGCTTTCAGATGTCAAACGTTTCACAGGGCCGTCAGAACCAGAAAATCATTCCGAAAGTTGCGTCTCAAGCATTCTCGCATGATACTTTTGGAAAGGCTCCTCCCCAGCGTAGCCTTTCTCTCTCACCCAAGTGAGCATGTTGAGTGTCGTCCACTTGCCAAATGCGCCCGGCACCTGCGCCACAGCCGCCCGCGGCGCGCTGACGCCCTCGGGAACCTCCTCGGGAAAATACATCATCAGTGGCGTGAACAACGCGCCCCATTTCTGCACAATTTCCTTTTCGGGCAAGGCCTCACCGTCAAAGTCTGTCACCTCGACATCGCCAAACATATTGATCTGCACAAAAAAGTAATTGTCCTTGATGTAGGCATCAATCGCAGGGTCGATAAACACCTCTTCATGCATCTTTTTGCAGTAGATACAGCCGCGCTGTTCGATGATGATCGCAAGGCGCTTGCCTTCTGCATTTGCCTCAGCAAGGTCTTCGCGCAGGTCTTTAAAAGTGTCGCGCATCCACGGCGCTTTGTGCAAGCCATCATCACCGATCTCTGTGGCCGCAGCAGGCAACGCCAGACACAGCGCCGTCAGAAATGCAAAGAACTTTGTCATCGTAACTCTCCCTAAAATGCAGCGTTACCCCAGCGTCTGAAAGCTGGGAAACAGCTCGATCATCCAATTCGCAATCACATTCACTGTGTTGGTTGCGATCAGAATAGCAAAGATAATCAGCATGGCGCCCATGACTTTTTCAACCATACCTTGGTAAGCGCGGAAGCGCCCCATGAAAGCCAGAAAAGGCTTTGCAAACAAAGCCGCCACGACAAACGGAGCTGTCATGCCAAGCCCGAAACACGCCAACAAAAGGCCGCCCCGCCACAGCTCGCCCATACCGCTGGCAATGAAGAGGATCGAGGCCAAAACAGGGCCAACGCAGGCTGTCCAGCCAAAGCCGAAGGCAAGCCCCATCAGATATGCACCCAGGACTGTAGACGGGTCGGCCTTACTCTCCATCCGCGCTTCACGGTACAGAAACCCGATGCGGATCACGCCCAAAAAGTGCAGCCCGAACACAAAGATGACCGCCGCCGCGACATAAGACAGAGTTTGCTTCCATTGCGCAAAGGCCTGCCCCAGCGCCGTGGCACCAAGGCCGAGCAACATAAAGATCGTTGTCACGCCAAGCGCAAACATCACAGCCGAGAGCACCAGACGCTTCTGCGCCCCGGGAGCGATTTTGCCATCTCCACGCAACTCGGTCATCGAGATGCCAGCCATATAACTCAGGTAAAACGGTACCATTGGCAGGATGCACGGCGTGAAAAAGGCGATAAACCCCGCCAAAGTCGCGCCCCAATAAGAGATATCTCCGAGCATGGCCCGCGATCCTTGTCAAATTAACACATTCAGATTATGTTGAGTGTAATTCAAACAGTCAATGATGATGCCATGCTGACCCGTTTTTTTTCCGCGCTGGTTTGCGCTTTTTTCCTCGCGGGTCATGCCTTCGCGCTTGAGCTTGTTATGGTTGAGCAAAAAGGCTGCCATTACTGCGAAAAGTGGCACGACGAGATTGGCCCGATCTACGACAAGACAGACGAGGGCCGCTTTGCACCCTTGCGCACAGTTGATATTCGGGAGGGTGCGACCGAAGGCGTAAGCTTTGTGCGCCCTGCTGTCTTTACACCCACGTTTGTGCTCATCGAAGACAAGGTCGAGATCGGCCGCATCGAGGGCTACCCCGGGGAAGATTTTTTCTGGGGTTTGCTTGAAATGATGCTAAAGGCCAAAACAGATTTTGAAAAACCTGCCGGCGACGCTGCCAGCAACTAGAACAAGGGGCACCAAGCCCCGCAACGAGGACATCTGATGGGACTTCCGCAATTCAGTGATGATCTGAGTGATGCCGAGCTTGATAAGTTTATGGACAACGCCACCAAGGCGTCCAATTTTCTCAAAACCGTAAGCCACGAGGGCCGCCTCATGATCCTTTGCCATCTGGTAACAGGCGAAAAATCGGTGACCGAGCTTGAGAGTCTGCTCTCGGCACGCCAGGCTGCGGTGAGCCAGCAACTGTCTCGCTTGCGCATGGAGGGGCTGGTTGTACCACGGCGCGAAGGTAAGGCGATCTACTACCGCCTTGCTGACAATCGGCCAAAACGCATCTTGGAGCTTGTCTACGAATTGTTTTGCGACGACGATAGTTAGGCAAGTTTGCATCGACGCTGGGGAGGGCTAACGATGCTGGACGTAATGTCAGAAAGTACATTTGTGACACTGGCTGGTGTCTTTGGCGGGGTCTTGCTCGGGCTGGCCGCCCGGCTGGGGCGTTTTTGTACGCTCGGCGCGATTGAGGACACGCTCTATGGCGAGGACACGCTGCGCTTGCGGATGTGGGGGCTGGCCATTGGCGCAGCCATCGTCGGCACTTTCG
Source organism: Lentibacter sp. (assembly GCF_965658795.1). Lineage (NCBI taxonomy): Bacteria > Pseudomonadati > Pseudomonadota > Alphaproteobacteria > Rhodobacterales > Roseobacteraceae > Lentibacter > Lentibacter sp. The sequence continues at coordinate 122,471 of NZ_CBFHTG010000006.1, forward strand.
CGCTGGCAAGCGCTGGCATGGCCCCGATAGAGCAAAGCTTTTACCTCTCGATCACATGGATGCCCTTAGCCTCTATTCTGGGTGGTCTCATGTTTGGGTATGGCATGGCCCTCACAGGGAGCTGTGGCTACGGAGCCCTCGCGCGGCTTGGGGGCGGCGACATGCGCGCCTTTGTTGTTGTGTTGGTTATGGGCGTTTCGGCCTATGCTGTTCTTTCAGGGCCCTTGGCCTACATTCGCATCTGGGCGTTCCCCCAATCTGACGCCCTTACTCCGCCCGGTATTGCTCATACCCTTGCGTCCATGTCAGGCCTCAGCGTGACAACACTTGGCATCAGTCTTGGTCTCATCCTCGCAATTGGCTCTCTGGCCAACCGTGATTTCCTCAAACAGCCAGCCTCGGTCTTTTGGGCGCTTGTGGTCGCCGCAGCGATTGTCAGCGGTTGGGCTGCTTCGGGCTATATCGCCTCATATGGATTTGGCGCTTTCCCGGTCGTATCTCACAGCTTCAGTGCCCCCGTTGGTGAAGCACTGCTTTACGCTATGACTGCCTCTGCAGGCCTACCCTCTTTTGCGGTGGGCTCTGTGGGGGGCGTTTTGGTGGGCGCGTTCATCGGCTCGCTCATCAAGGGGCACTTCCGCTGGGAAGCCTGTGAAGACCCCCGTGAGCTGCGCCGCCAGATAGTAGGTGCTGTCTTTATGGGCACTGGCGCGGTGCTGGCCATGGGCTGCACAGTGGGCCAAGGCTTGTCAGCCTTCTCCACACTTAGTTTTTCAGCCCCTGTGACATTTCTTTCGATCTTTGCTGGAGCCGCTTTTGGGCTGAAGCAGCTGATCGAAGGCTTTCAACCCGCGGAATAGTCAGTCTGCGCGCGCTGCCGCCAGAATAGGCCCGTGACCACGGCGCTGCACAAGGATCGCGGCGCTGTCCTCTCCGCTCACGCGCGCCGACGCTGACAGCGGCTTTGCCATGTCCCAGATTTGAAGAATCGTAATCTCCGTCACGATATTGGCATACGTGATGTCTTTGCCCGCGTTTTCGCCCCGACGTATCTGGGCAACCCCTTTAGGCATGTAGCGCACCAAAAGCACTGCTGCCTCTCCCCCACCTTCCGCGCGGGCATTTATGCTGAGCTTTGCCCCCTTGCGCGCCACATCAACCATCACAAGCGCAGGGGCAGCTTGATGTGTCTTCACCAACGCATTCACTTCTTTGGGGTGGTTCCCAACAACGTGCTGCTGACCGTTCACAATCATCTGCGGGGTGTAAACAGAGCGGCGCGACCCAACTTTGGCATAGGCGCGCTGACGCTCAGAAAAGGCGGTGTGGCCGAAGGTATCTTTCCAACCGATGTAGTCCCAATAGTCTACATGCAGGCCAAGGGCGAGGACATCCTTGCGCGCGGCAAGCTCATGTAAAAACGCATCCGCAGGAGGGCAACTTGAACAACCTTGAGAGGTAAACAACTCAACGACCACAAGCTTGTTGCTTTGTGCTTCTGCTGCTGCCCCAAAACCGGTGAGCATCAAAAGTGCCAGTGCTATGCTGCGCCACATGGGTCGCCTCCTTCGATCTGTCCTCAGAAGGCATAGCCTATTGCCGCTCTCACCCGCCAATCAAGGTTTCGCGAGTCTCGGGCAGGTTTTGTTTCAACCCGCCCGAGCAGTTCTTTGTGAAACGTGCGCTTAGCTTACGGCGACCAGTTCGATTTCGAATGTGAGATCCTTGCCTGCCAGCGGGTGGTTGGCGTCCAGAACAACTGTCTCTTCACTGACCTCAACAACGGTCAGCGGCATGATTTCGCCACGCTCGTTTTTGGCCTGCAACTGCACGCCAATCTCCAAAGGAATATCCGCAGGGATCTCCGCGCGTGGTACCGCTTGGCGCGCTTCCGCGTGATGTGGGCCGTAGGCATCGTCTGAAGCGATCTCAACGCGCTTTTCGTCGCCCACTTTCATACCGGGCAAAGCCGTATCAAGGCCCGGGATAATCTGGCCTGAACCAACCACAAATTCCAGCGGCTCACGGCCTTGGCTTGAATCAAACACAGAGCCATCGCTCAGTGTTCCTGTATAATGAATGCTTACGGTATCACCGCTCTTTACTTCGCTCATCGCTTGTCCAGTTCTTTTGGGGGAATGTGAATTAAGAGGCCGCGCAGCTTGCACAGGTTCTCAGGCTCGCGCGCAGCCTAAACGCCCGAACCGACGAATGCAAACAGACCGTACCCAAGAGCTTTGCATTGACCTTTTTGGCCCCCTCCCCCAATGTTGATTTGAATTATCTTTGGGGGATAAAATGACATTGAAAGCCTGCGTGTTTGACGCATACGGGACGTTGTTTGACGTCTCGGCAGCTGCCCGCGAGGCCTCTCGGGAGGCATCCTTCCCCGAGCTCGCCGAAACATGGCAAAGCCTTGCAGCCATATGGCGCGACAAACAGCTGCAATACACCTGGCTGCGGGCCGTCACAGGCGACCACATTGATTTCTGGCAAGTCACGCAAGATGGCCTCGACTATGCTCTGGAAGCTTCAGGACTCGATAAGAACGCCGCTCTGCGCGAGCGTTTGCTACAGCTCTATTTCAACCTCTCAGCTTACCCGGAAGTCCCTGCCATGTTGGCAACACTCCGCGCCGAAGGGCTCAAGACAGCCATTCTCTCCAACGGCTCACCCGACATGCTAAATGGCGCAGTCAGCTCTGCAGGGTTGTCTGGGCAGTTTGATGCGGTTCTTTCGGTGCAAGACGTTGGGATCTTCAAGCCAGCCCCGCAAGTCTATGCGATGGTTGAGCAGACTTTCGGGATAGCGCGTAACGAAGTTTTGTTTGTCTCCTCCAACGGATGGGATGCTGGCTGCGCCTCTGCGTTTGGCTTTGAAACCCTTTGGGTGAACCGCCTCGGCGCGCCTGTCGACAGGCTTGCAGCAACACCACAGCACACAATGAAAAACCTCAGCGGTCTTCCCGCTCTTTTGGCTCAACAAAATCATGCCTAGGTTTCAAACATCCGACGGCCTGTCCCTACACTACAGTGATGAAGGAAAGGGAACGCCGCTTCTTTGCCTTGCCGGGCTCACGCGTGACGGGCGCGACTTTGATTTTATTGCACCACACCTACCAGAGTTACGCCTCATCCGGCTTGATTACCGAGGGCGAGGGAAATCTGACTGGGGGCCGCAAGACAGCTACACGCCACTTGTGGAAGCCCGTGATGTTTTGGAGCTCCTGGATCACCTCGCGCTCCCCAAAACCGCTATATTGGGCACCTCGCGTGGTGGCTTGATCGCCATGACGTTGGCTGCCATGGCAAAAGACAGATTGTTAGGCGTTGCGCTGAACGATGTCGGCCCCGAGCTAAACCGCAGAGGGTTAGAAAAGATAGCCACCTATATCGGCAAGAAACCTGCCTTTAAGAGCTATGATGCCCTTCTGGAAGTCTGGCCAGATCTTGCCTACGGCTTTAACAATGTGCCCATGAGCAGGTTTCGCGAAGAGATCACGAGACTTTATACGCAAGGCGACAAAACTCTTGAGCTCACCTATGACCCTGCCCTCAGAACCGGCGTCATGGAAGCACTAGAGGCCGAGATGCCTGATCTTTGGCCCTTTTTTGAAGCGCTTGGGGGGATCCCGCTCTGTGCGCTGCGTGGCCAAAACTCCACCTTGCTCACAGAGAGCAGCTTCGCCAAGATGAAGTCCATGCACCCTGAGATGATCACAGCAGAAGTCGCAGACCGAGGCCATGTCCCATATTTGGACGAACCAGAGGCCTTAACCGCCCTTTTGAAATGGATTGAGAAACTATGAACATAGACATGATCCGCGCAGCCGCGCAGCGCCTTGAAGGCCACGCAAGGCGCACGCCGCTTCTGTCGTCTCCCTTCCTTGATGAAATCGCTGGAAAGCCTGTGTTTGTGAAAGCAGAATGCTTGCAACACACAGGCTCGTTCAAGTTTCGAGGGGGCTGGGCAGCACTCTCTGCCCTTCCCGAGCCCCTGCGCAAAAAAGGCGTTATTGCATTTTCATCAGGCAACCACGCCCAAGGCGTAGCCTATGCAGCGGCCCTGCATGGCGTCCTCGCGGTGATCATTATGCCAGCCGACGCTCCTCGCCTCAAAATCGCCAATACGCGCGCACTTGGCGCGGAAGTCGTCCTTTATGACCGTACCAATGAAGACCGTGATGCCATCGGCGCGCAATTGGCACAAGAACGCAGCCTGACGCTTATCAAACCCTATGACGAACCCGAGGTGATTGCAGGGCAAGGCACAACCGGCCTTGAGATTGCCTCACAAGCCCTTGATGCAGGTGTTTCAGAAGCCGACGTTCTGGTCTGCTGCGGCGGCGGCGGCCTCACCTCTGGGATCGCACTCGCACTGGCTGCAGATGCACCAAATTTCACTGTCAGACCTTGTGAGCCTGAAGGCTTTGATGATGTGAAGCGCTCGCTCGAAACAGGAAGCATACAGCGCAACGCGGCGCTTTCAGGCTCATTGTGTGATGCCATCATCACGGCCCAGCCTGGTGATCTGACCTTTCCGATCATGTCCCAGCTCTGCGGTGCGGGTATCGCTGTGAGTGAAGAAGAGGCTCTCAAAGCCATGGCGCTCGCCTTTCAACGCTTGAAAATTGTCGTTGAGCCGGGCGGCGCAGTTGGCTTGGCCGCTGCGCTGTTTCACGCAGACAAGACAGACGCGCCTGCGCTGATTGCCGTGACAACGGGCGGCAATGTTGACGCTGATATCTTCGCGCAAGCCCTACAAACGCTCACGTAGGGCCATTGCTTGACACCTTGGCCACCCTGCCCAACGATGGGGAGGCACCCGCGTAAAAAAGGTATGTCATGACCCGTTTCACAATTGCGTCCTTCAACGTCAAAAACCTCATCGGCCCTGACAAGGAGTACTACCAGTTCCAAAGCTACACGCCTGAGGAATACGCATGGAAAGAAGACTGGCTCGCAGACCAGCTTCTTTCAATGGATGCTGCGCCACGATGCCACTGGCAAAGGCGACCGCTACTCAGCCGAGGAGCACACGCGGATCACCAGCCAGATCGAACAGATGCGCCTGCATTCAGCTGAGAAACTCTTCACCCGTCAAAGCCTGCGTGACATGGCCTACACCTCGGCCTTTGGCGGCGTGTACGAATCCATCGACCAGATTTTTATGTCGCACCACTTTATCGACGCAAGCCCAGCACAGATTGGGAAAATGGAGTATTACTCTGTTTTCAACGACCACATCACAGACGGCTCACATGCCGAAGCCCCCTATAATAAGCTTGCATCCGACCACGGCCAGATTATTGCCCATATGGCACTGAATGACGGGAACGACAGCTCATGAACATCGCAGACCTTGGCGACATTCGCCTGCATTACAAAGACGAAGGCCCAAAAGACGGGCCCGCCGTTGTATTTGCCAACTCGCTGGGAACAGACCTGAGGCTCTGGGATGATATGCTGCCGCACCTGCCCTCGGGGCTGCGGCTTATCCGCTATGACAAACGTGGACACGGACTCTCTGATTGTCCGGAAGCCCCTTACACGATGGGCGCATTGGTACGGGATGCAGAAGGCCTGCTTGACCACCTTGGCGTGAAGGACTGTGTTTTCGTTGGCCTCTCCATCGGCGGTATGATCGCACAGGGGCTGGCTGTGAAGCGGTTAGATCTGGTGCGCGGGCTCGTACTTTCAAACACCGCCGCCAAGATCGGCACCCGCCAGATGTGGCAAGACCGGATCGCAGCCATTGGCTCAGGTGGTATTGAAGCCCTTGCAGACAGTATCCTTGAGCGTTGGTTCGGGCCTGACTTTCACAAATCAGACGCGTTTTCTGCTTGGCGCAACATGCTCCTGCGTCAGCCACAAGCTGGCTACATCGGCTGCAGTGCAGCCATTGCTGGCACTGACTTCATAACACCCACATCAGGCTTGCGCCTGCCCACATTGGCAATTGCTGGCTCAGAGGATGGCTCAACACCCCCTGATCTAGTGCGCGAAACAGCCGATCTCATTCCCGGGTCGCAGTTTGAAATCATCCGCCGTGCGGGCCACTTGCCCTGTGTGGAGCAGCCCGAGACCTATGCGCAAATTTTGACAACATTTCTTTCTGAGATAGGACATATCTGATGGCCGCTTCCGTCTTTGACAGCCAGCACCTGAACAAACTCTTCCATACAGGCGATCTAGCCCCGCTCTTCACAGACAGCGCCGAGATGCGTGCCCTTCTTCTGGTTGAAGGCGCTTTGGCCAAGGTCCAAGGCGAGCTTGGCGTGATCCCTGAAGTCAGCGGGATGTTCCTTCACCGCGCCTCTATGGAAGTGCAGATTGATCCCTCGGGGCTTGCCGACGCCACAGGCAAGAATGGCGTAAGCATACCCGCTTTTGTCGCCGCTCTACGCAAAACGCTGGAAGCACCGGAGCATGCGCAATATCTGCATTGGGGGGCGACCTCCCAAGACATTCTGGACACAGCCCTCATGCTGCGGCTCAAGCGCGCTTTTGGCCACCTACAAACCACGCTCAAAGAGCATCTGACCACACTCGCAGAGCTCTCAAAGCTTCATGCCGAAACCCCGATGGTCGCCCGCACATGGGGCCAGCACGCCACGCCCACGAGCTTTGGCGCAGCGGTGGCCGCTTGGGGGCAGCCTTTGCTTTCGCTCTACAACGAATTCGAAGCCCGCAAGGGTACAGCCTTTTGGGTCTCTCTCTCAGGTGCCGCAGGTACGGGCGCGGCCCTTGGCCCGAAAGCAGGCGAAACCCGCGCAGCTCTCGCCAAAGCCCTCGCACTGCATGACCCTGAGCACAGCTGGCATAGCGACAGAACACCGATAACCTGGCTCGCCTCCTGGGCCACACGGCTTGCCAATGCGCTGTCAAAGATGGCGGCAGATCTGGCGGACCTGAGCATGACAGAAATCGCCGAGATCAGGCTTGGCGGAGCTGGTGGCTCCTCAACCATGCCACAAAAACAAAATCCGGTTGGCGCAGGAACCATATTGGCCCTCGCAACTCATGTCACAGCGCTAAATAGCGTATTGCAAAGCGCAGCATCTCACAAAAACCAGCGCGATGGAGCCGCATGGATTTCAGAGTGGCTCACCCTCCCCCAGCTGGTGCTTGGGACAGGCGCAGCTCTTGTTCACGCCGCAAAGCTCAGTGCCAATCTGAAAGTTGACGCGCAGCAGATGCAAAGCACCCTTGAAAGCGGCTATGGCCTTATCTTTGCAGAGGCTCTGTCTTTTGCGCTTGCAGAGCAGATGCCGCGCCCAGAAGCCCAAGACAGAGCCAAGGAGCTCTGTAGCGAAGCAGCAAAATCAGGCACATCCCTCGCAGAGTTGGCGCGGCAGGCTTATCCCGACATCGCATTTGGCGATACCTTCAAGACATCTTCACAAGTTGGCGCGGCCCCGGAAGAGGCCCGCGCTTTTGCTGCCGCGGTCGGCGCTCTCTGATCAGAGAGAGGCCTTCAACTCAAGACGGCGCGCATGCAAGACAGGCTCGGTATAGCCTGAGGGTTGGGTGCGACCTTTAAACACAAGGTCACACGCCGCCTGAAATGCGATCCCGTTAAACTCGGGTGCCATCGGCGTGTAGGCTGGATCACCGGCGTTCTGCGCATCAACCACCTCAGCCATCTTGCGCAGTGCGGCCATGGTTTCTTGTGCATCAACCACGCCATGGTGCAGCCAATTGGCAAGCCCTTGGGCAGAAATGCGACAGGTCGCGCGGTCTTCCATCAGGCCCACATCATTGATGTCAGGCACTTTGGAACAGCCAACGCCCTGATCAACCCAGCGCACAACATAGCCGAGAATACCCTGCGCGTTGTTTTCCACTTCCCGCATGATCTCGGCCTTGGAAGGCCGTGCGCCCGCCATAAGCGGGATCGTCAGCAAATCATCCAAGGTTCCACGGGTGCCGCCAGCTTTTAACGCGCCTTGACGGGCTTTCACATCGACCTCGTGATAGTGGGTCGCGTGCAAAGTGGCCGCTGTGGGTGAAGGAACCCAGGCACAATTCGCGCCAGCCCGAGGGTGAGCGATCTTCTGCTCCAGCATTGCTTTCATCTGGTCTGGAATAGCCCACATCCCCTTGCCGATCTGCGCGCGCCCCTGCAAACCACAAGCCAGCCCGATATCCACATTGCGATCTTCATAAGACAGGATCCAAGGCTCCGACTTGATCGCGCCTTTGGGCAGAAACGGGCCTGCTTCCATTGAAGTATGGATTTCGTCTCCGGTACGGTCAAGGAAGCCTGTGTTAATAAAGGCCACTCGTGATTTGGCGGCGCGAATACAGGATTTGAGGTTGGCTGATGTGCGCCGCTCTTCGTCCATAATCCCTATTTTGACGGTGTTGCGCGGCAACCCAAGCATATCTTCCACTCGATCAAAAATCTCACAGGCAAACGCCACTTCTTCTGGGCCATGCATCTTCGGTTTCACAACATAAACCGAGCCATGCGCCGAGTTACCAGCTTTGTGTTTTAAATCATGCATCGCAATGAGCACTGTCATCACGGCGTCCATCATGCCCTCGAACACTTCATCCCCCGCTGCATCCAAAATCGCAGGATTGGTCATGAGGTGGCCAACATTGCGCACCCACAAAAGCGCGCGCGCCTTGACATCAAAGGCTGTACCATCGGGCGCAACAAAGGTCTGATCGGGGTTCATCGTCCGCGTGACTGTCTTGCCAGCCTTTTCAAAACGCTCAGATAGATCGCCCTTCATGAGGCCCAACCAGTTTGTGTAGGCCTGAACCTTGTCAGACCCATCAACGCAAGCCACCGAGTCTTCGCAGTCCATGATAGTGGACATCGCAGATTCCAACCACACATCAGCAATACCAGCGGGATCAGATCCACCGATCTCACCCTCACCTGTCACGTGAACTCTTATTTTCAAGCCGTTATTTTCAAACAAAATACTTAAGCCATTTTCGTCTGATTGCGCGCCAACAAACGCGGATTCTTTCAAAGGTGAAATACTCCGTTCACCCGCCGTAATCACCAGTTTGTTCTCGGCCAAAGTTAACCCAGTTACCTCGCTCCAGCGCGCATCTTGCAACGGCACGGCCTTGTCCAGAAATCCTTTTGCCCAGTCGATAACACGCGCACCGCGTTCCGCATCATACCCTTTGCCCGTGGGCAGATCACCCATCGCATCAGTCCCGTACAGCGCGTCATACAGCGACCCCCAACGCGCATTCACCGCATTCAGAGCAAAGCGGGCGTTGGTGATTGGCACAACAAGTTGAGGCCCCGGCACATCGGCAATCTCAGGGTCAACATTCTGCGTATCGATCTCAAAGTCGTCGCCTTCGGGCAGCAAATACCCGATCTCTTGCAAAAACGCCTGATAGGCTGACGGATCATGTGCGCCTTTGTGCTTGAGATGCCATGCGTCAATCTGGCTTTGCAAATCGCTTCGCTTTTCCAAAAGCGCGCGGTTTTTCGGGGTTAGGTCCGCCAAGAGAGCCGCGAACCCGCTCCAAAACACCTCTGGAGAAACGCCCGTCTCTGGGAGTGCTGCGCTCTCAACAAAGCTCGCAAGTTCCGCATCAACGTTAAGCCCTGCTCGTTCAACTCGCTTGGTCATGCCATATCCCTAATTTTGAAAATATCCTGTCGTCTCTGTTGTAGACCGTACACGCAACACGGCGCAATCTTTCGGACAATCAAGGCACCGATAAAAACCTTCAGGATTTTCAAGATAATGAAACAGCCTCTGGGCGATCCTCTATTGAAGCCTCAAGCCCCTGCGCATACCGTCCACCAAAGCCAGAAGGATGACACTATGACTGACGCAAACCCGAAAACTGTCTATCTGAAAGACTACACTCCCTTTGGCTGGATTCTCGAGTCCGTTCACCTGACCTTTCGTCTCCACCCGACAGAGACACGCGTTGTCAGCCGCATAACCTTCGCCCCAAATCCTGAAAGCCACCAAGACCGCTTCTTTCTTCACGGTGAAAGCCTCAAGCTCATCAGCGCCAAACTCAACGGGCAGCCTTGCGAGCCAGAAGTAAGCCCTGAGGGCCTCACTCTGACACCACCCACAGGCAGCTTTGTATTGGAAACAGAGGTAGAGATCAGCCCAGCGACGAATACAGCGCTCGAAGGCCTCTACATGTCAAACGGCATGTACTGCACACAATGTGAAGCCGAAGGCTTTCGCAAGATCACCTTCTACCCTGATCGCCCTGACGTGATGAGCATATTCACAGTCCGTATCGAAGGCGCCGAGCCCGTTTTGCTCTCTAATGGCAACAAGGGAGAAAGCGGTGATGGCTTTGCAGATTGGCATGATCCGTGGCCAAAACCAGCCTATCTGTTTGCGCTCGTGGCAGGTGACCTTGTCAACCATCCTGACCAGTTCAAAACCAGCTCAGGCAAGGATGTGGAGCTAAACATCTGGGTGCGCAAGGGCGACGAAAACAAATGTGCGTTTGGCATGAAAGCCCTCAAAGCCTCAATGACATGGGATGAAGAGGTCTACGGGCGTGAGTATGATCTGGATATATTCAACATCGTGGCCGTTGATGACTTCAACATGGGGGCCATGGAAAACAAAGGCTTGAATATCTTCAACTCTTCCTGCGTTCTGGCCAGCCCCGAAACCTCAACTGACGACAATTTCGAGCGTATTGAAGCCATCATCGCGCATGAGTATTTCCATAACTGGACAGGCAACCGCATCACCTGCCGCGACTGGTTCCAGCTCTGCCTCAAAGAGGGTCTAACCGTCTATCGCGACAGCCAGTTTACCTCTGATATGCGCTCAGCCCCTGTGAAACGCATCCGCGATGTCATTGACTTGCGCGGCCGCCAGTTCCGCGAAGATGGCGGTCCACTGGCCCATGCTGTGCGCCCTGACAGCTTTGTGGAAATCAACAATTTCTACACTGCAACCGTCTACGAAAAGGGCGCAGAACTGATCGGAATGCTCAAAACGCTCGTGGGAGATGCTGACTACTACAAAGCCCTCGCCTTGTACTTTGAGCGCCATGATGGCGACGCCGCAACGATTGAAGACTGGTTGCAGGTGTTTGAAGATGTCACTGGGCGCAACCTGAAGCGCTTCAAGCGTTGGTACACCTCAGCAGGCACACCGCGCCTTCTAGTCACCGAAAAGTTCAAGAACGGTCGCTATACGCTAACCTTTAAACAAGAAACGCCGCCGACCCCGGGGCAGCCCCAGAAGAAGCCTCGGGTTATTCCGATTGCGATAGGCCTTCTGGCTCCAGACGGCACAGAAACCCACCCGACAACCATTCTTGAAATGACAAAACGCCAGCAAAGCTTCAGTTTTGAGGGCCTCACAGAAAAGCCGATCCCGTCAATTTTGCGGGAGTTCTCTGCCCCGGTCATCTTACAGCATGACATCACAAACGCCGTGCGCGCCATCCTTCTGGCGCATGACACCGATCCGTTCAACAAATGGGAAGCCGGCCAAGCGCTGCGCCGCGCCAGCCTTATGGCGAGCATCACACAAGGCGCAGCCCCTGACAGCGCTTTTCTCGAGGCCATTGCAAAAGTTGTACGCGATGACACACTCGATCCTGCGTTCCGCGCTTTGGTGTTGCAGCCAATGAGCCAAGACGATCTGGCGCAAGACCTGACTGCTGACGGCCAAACGCCTGATCCACGCGCGATCTACGACGCCAGCGAAACACTGGCGCAAAGCCTCGCTGAATATTTGTCAGACAGCCTCACGCGGCTCTATGCAGCCAGCACGGTTGAAAGCCCCTACCGCCCCGATGCAGAGGGCGCAGGAAAGCGTGCGCTGAACGCGCGCGTTCTCTCCATGATCACGCGAATGGATGGTGGAAAAACGGCCCAAAAGCAGTTTGAACACGCTGACAACATGAGCCAACAGCTTGCAGCCCTCAACGCGCTTCTGGCACAGGGTCATGGCCAAGACGCATCAGAGGCCTTCTTCACACAATGGCAGGGCGACCGCCTCGTTATGGACAAATGGTTTGCGGCACAGGTGGCATTTTCCGAGCCTGAAAGCGCAGCTGACGTGGCTCAGCGCCTCACCACACATCCTCTCTTTGATATGAAAAACCCAAACCGCTTCCGCGCAGTTTTTGGGGCATTGGCCATGAATCATGCAGGGTTTCACCATATATCAGGCAAGGGCTACACCCTTTTGGCAGACTGGCTGATCAAGCTTGATGCCGCCAATCCGCAAACTGCGGCGCGTATGTGTACGGCCTTCCAGACATGGGCGCGGTATGGCGCTACGCACAGCGACCTCGCAAAAGCCCAACTGGCGCGTATCCTGGCCACAGACGGCCTCAGCCGCGACACAGAAGAAATGGTTAGCCGGATATTGGAAGGCTGATGAATGACACGATGGTCTGCAATGTTGTCTTGGTACAGATTGACGGGCTGTGAGTGAAGTGAGCTTGCCGCTAACACACATAAGGTACGGGCGCTCGCGTGCAGCTGTTGGCATATTGCTTGTGATCTATGTGACCCTACTCACCCTGATTGTCACAATTGATCTCAATCTCTTCATCGCAGCCTTTCTGGCGCTGTTCACCTTGCCCGCACTATGGGAGGCTTGGTCAAATCCGATCAGCACATTTGAGCTAACATCCGAGCAAATGCAGTGGGCTACAGCGCGGCTCAGCGATAGCATGCCGCCTGCTCTTATTCTGCGCGCCCGCTTTGATACCCGGCTCGACTTATCTGTAAGAGTGACATTGTTTCTGAAAGACAATCGTAAATTGCGCCTGCCCCATGCCTGTACTCCGCCCCATGAAGCCCTTGAAGAGGCCCTTCGTGGCCTCGGGATCAAAACGGAACGCCACCACTTCTCATTGGTCGGCTAACGGGTCAGCCCTATCGATTGTTAAATACGGGCAGGCTTGCGGGGCGCATCTTGGGACGCAGCGATTTTCGTGAGATGCAATAGGCCTGCTTACGTGTCCAAGCCGCCATTTCAGTGCGCTTGGACCGCGAGTGCATCGGCCCCCAATCCTGTGTGACCCCTTGATATTTGCGTTTTTTCTCTGGGAAAAAGCCGTGGATCACATTATCTCGCGCCACTGTTTTGCTCATGATCCGCGTCGCGCAGCTCAAATTCAAGCCCCCATCCTTGAGCGCCTCACCTGTCTTGGCTTGGCATTGATAGAGTTTGGCTGTTGATGGCAGAATTTGGAGCAAACCATACCATAGGCCACCACCGCCCACGGCGTCTGCGCGATAGGTACTTTCGTGCTTGGCCAATGCCGACATAAACCCAACCCAAAACATAGCACGTCGGAACTCGTCATTTTCGGCATAGGCTGGACACCAATCACGATAATCCGATGGCACGGTTCGCGTCAGCGGCTTGCCATGCGACAATACAGCCTTCATCGCAGTGCGCGTCCACTCTTTGTGACCGTCACGATGCTCCCAGCGTGTATGCGGTAGAACAAACTCGTAGGGCCGCCCTTTGGGCCGTATGCGGGCCAAATTTGCCTCAGCGGCAGATTGATATGAGGTTCTGCGGGCTTTGGGGCGAATAGCGGCCACGTCTGGGCCAGGCGCGCTGACATCATGGTTAAAGAAAGCGGCGTCCTCGCGCGGCTCAAGCGGCTGCGCCTCAATTATCTGAAGTGTTTGAGCCGCGATCTGCGCCGCTGCATCCTGCCCCGCGTCACTTTCAGACGCAAGGCTCGCCCCCTGACTTGCAACAAGCAACAGAAACGCAAAAACAACTTTATGGCGCAGCACAATAAACATCCCGGAGCAGATAAACCGATTGATAGGCTTTATGCAAACTTTTCGCCTTCTCAGAGCTGATTGTTTCAGCAGCCAGGACAGTTCACCAAAACTGGCCCATTTTTCCCAAAATCCATCGTGTAATTGCCGTTTTTTGGCCCGAAAGCACAAGCAAAACGGAAGGCCAGAATAGGGAACGAATCAAATATGGCTCTTTTATCAAACCTGCCCGACTTGGCGGCACAGGCCCGTGAAAGCCTCTTACGGCGCACAGTGTCAAAGCCCGCGCCGAGCGCAGAGGCTGACAACGCGTCACGCCAGCTGGCAAGCCGTTTGCAAGACCAGTTGCGGATTCCCACCGCATCAGAGCCACCTGAAGAAAGCACACGCGTGCGGATACAAGACAGAGGTCAGTTCCTCGCACGTCAGGAACGCTGGGAAGAGCTCAGCCGCCTGATCCGCGGTGCCGACAACCGAAAAGTCGCCACACATTGCGGCATGCCGCACGCAGATCTTCTCAGTTTGGGCGCGCGCACAGATGTGGTTCTGGCAACAGAACATGCCATAGCCGACGGCTTTACACCCAGTCTTCAAGGCATCGAAGAGCTGGAAGATGTCCTCGCAGAATTTCCTGACGATTACGCGATTGCTGAAATCGTTGCCCAAACTCACATGGATATTGGATGGGCCTGGCGTGGCTCGAACTGGTCTCATGAAATTTCCGATCGCAACATGGCTCTGTTTCATGTCCACTTTGACCGCGCGTCCGACATTCTCGGTAGCTTTTCGCGCACCGCGCTTGCTTCGCCCCTGCTTGCTGCAGCGCAGTGCGCCCTCGTCGTTGCAAAGCCGCAACCCGCAATGCATATCGCAGACGCCTACGAACGCCTTATCGATCTGAACCCGGCGAACACCGCACCAATGCGGGGCCTTGGCAATTTCTTGCTGCCACGCTGGTTTGGAACATATGATGCGCTCGAGCTAGAAGCGCGGCGCACTGCAGCGCGCTCGAACCCTGTCTGGGGAAACGGTGGCTATACTTGGGTTTTCCTTGATGCTTTACGTGTTGATCAGGGGGCTGCCCGTACCCTTGATGTAGACTTCTTTATCGACGGCTTGCGCGATATTCTCTACCTTCAGCCAGATCAACACATCGCAAACCTGCTCGCGGCTTACACAGGCATCACGATGTCTCCCGCCCGAACACCTGTTGAAGCGCCCGATGTTGTGCGCGAGGTGCGCCACGCGATCCACTCGATGTTTGACCATATTCTGCGGGAAAACCTGCGCGAACTTCACCCGCTATTGTGGGCCGAGGCCGACCTTGGGCCAAACCCGGGAACATTCCTCCCGCCCAGAGGGGCCCTTTTGCGCAAAGGCCGCGACACCGCACTCAACGCGATCGCGACACACTTCAAAAATGATATCGTCAGTGGCAAAACACTCGACTTCAGCCAAGGTGGGCTTACCCTATCAGCACAAGGCTAGGGCCCTGCCCAACTCCCCCTTGCCCCGCCCCTTAGGCTGGCCTAAAACGCACCTCGACCTTGCACATATGTATAAAGGATGAGGGCATGCTCGATCTGGCCTATGAAACCCCGAAACCCAAAGTGATCGCAGGAGCGAAGCACGATTGGGAACTGGTGATCGGCATGGAAGTCCATGCGCAGGTCAGCTCAAAGGCAAAGCTGTTTTCTGGTGCCTCGACCCTGTTTGGCGCAGAGCCCAACTCCAACGTTGCCTTCGTTGACGCAGCAATGCCTGGCATGCTGCCTGTGATCAACGAATTCTGCGTTGAGCAAGCCGTTCGCACAGGCCTTGGCCTTAACGCCGAGATCCACCTCAAATCCGCGTTTGACCGTAAAAACTACTTCTACCCTGACTTGCCCCAAGGCTACCAGATCAGCCAACTTTACGAACCCATTGTGGGTGAAGGTGAGATTCTGGTGGATATGGCTCCCGGTGTTGCACGCCTTGTGCGCGTCGAGCGCATTCACCTTGAGCAAGACGCAGGCAAATCTATCCACGACATGGACCCGAATATGTCCTTCGTGGATCTTAACCGCACAGGTGTCGCGCTGATGGAGATTGTCAGCCGCCCCGACATCCGCGGCCCCGAAGAGGCCGCCGCCTATGTCGTCAAGCTGCGCCAGATCCTGCGGTATCTCGGCACCTGTGATGGCAACATGCAAAACGGCAACCTGCGCGCCGATGTGAACGTCTCGGTCTGCCGCGCAGGCCAGCACGAAAAATACATGGCAACGCAAGACTTCAGCCACCTCGGTACGCGCTGCGAAATCAAGAACATGAACTCGATGCGCTTCATTCAGCAGGCCATTGACTATGAAGCGCGCCGCCAGATCAAGATCCTCGAAGAGGGTGGCGAAGTTGTGCAAGAGACCCGCCTTTATGATCCGGACAAAGGCGAAACCCGCTCCATGCGCTCCAAAGAAGAAGCACATGACTATCGCTATTTCCCCGATCCTGACCTGATGCCACTTGAGATCGAGCAATCATGGGTCGACGAGATCAAGGCGTCCCTCCCCGAGCTGCCCGATGCAAAGCGCGCGCGCTTTATGTCAGACTATGGCCTCACAGAATACGACGCGTCGGTTTTGACTGCAGAAGTTCAGAATGCTGCATACTTTGAAGAAGTTGCCAAAGGCCGTGACGGTAAAATTGCTGCCAACTGGGTCATCAACGAGCTCTTTGGACGCCTCAAAAAAGACGGTGACAAAGATATCATCGACAGCCCTGTGTCCCCTGCGCAGCTTGGGGGCATCATTGATTTGATCGCAGCCGACACGATTTCTGGCAAGATTGCCAAAGACCTCTTTGAGATTGTTTACACAGAAGGTGGAGACCCCGCCGAGATCGTTGAAGCCCGCGGTATGAAGCAGGTGACAGACACAGGTGCCATCGAGACAGCACTTGACGAGATCATCGCGGCCAACCCCGCTCAAGTGGAAAAAGCGCGGGAAAACCCCAAGCTGGCCGGCTGGTTTGTTGGTCAAGTGATGAAAGCAACGGGCGGGAAAGCCAACCCCAAGGCTGTAAACGATGCGGTGCAAGCCAAACTGGGAAGCTGACCCGATCATGAGCGCTCTTTTCATATCCGAGCCAATAGCGGTACGCCCAGAGTGGATCGATTTTAACGGCCATCTCAACATGGCCTACTATAACGTTTTGATGGATCTTGGTGTTGATGCCCTCTGGGACAAGCTCGGCCTTGGGGCCGACTACCGCGCGCGCACAGGGCATACGACTTATTCGGCCGAGTATCATATGCACTATGTTCGCGAAGTGCATGAGGGCGACCAATTGCGCGCAACCTTTCGTGTGCTGGACCTTGATGAAAAGCGCGTGCACTTTTGCCAAGAGCTGATCCATGTCGATGGGTGGGTCTCTGCCCAAGGCGAAGGCATGTGCCTGCACATCGACCAGTCTGGGCCGCGTGTGGCGCCGATGCCTGAAGATATCTTCACGATTTTCAAGAACATGCTCGACGAGCACAGCAAGCTCCCTGTCCCTGACTTTGTCGGCCGCCCCATGGGGATACGCAGAAAAGCCTGACCGTAAACAAATACCATAACACCCGACGCAAGCGGCGGCTAACATCGCACAGCCATGAGTAACAACGAGGTCAAAACCGTGTACGAATACAAAGTTATCCCGGCCCCCTGCAAAGGGCAGAAAGTCAAAGGCATCAAGACGCCAGAAGACCGTTTTGCCAACACACTCGAAGAGATCCTGAACGCAGAAGCGGCCCAAGGCTGGGAATTTACACGCGCAGAAACCTTGCCCAGCGAAGAGCGCTCGGGCTTTCGTGCAACCAAAGTTGTTTACCGTTCCGTGCTGGTTTTCCGCCGTGCCATAGTGGCCGCGGCGGCCGCAACGCCAGATTACCCGACAGCACCAGCTGTTTCTGCGCCAGCCTATGAAGCCCCCTTAGATGAGACTCCTCAGGACAGCTCGAGCGCCAACGCATGAACCTCGGTGGCAAGCGGGCCAAGCGCCTGATGCACCGCGCGGTGACGGGCAACACGGCTCATGCTCTCAAAGCCCTCAGCTTTGAGCCGGACACGAAAATGGCTCTCGCCAGACCCATCGTCACCTGAATGACCTGCATGCAAATGTGACTCGTTTACCACGTCAAGGCTCTCTGCGGTGAACGCTTGTTCAAGCGCCGCGCGGATTTTTTCTTCCATCTTCATTTTTTGCGCTCTTTCCTCTTTCCCCTGTCTTCAAACACAGTAAACTCATCAGCCAGTCACGAAAAGAGAGTTCCTATGCCCAAGCACGATCCTTTCGGTTTTGACATGTCTGTGTCATCCGCAAAAAAGAAGAACCCGCGCGGCCGCCGTGGCATGTCGGGTGCATCAGAAACCTCAACCCGCGTATGTGAACACGAGGGATGCGAGGAAGCAGGCAAGTACCGCGCGCCCCGCGCGCCAGACGTTCTCGATGAATATCTGTGGTTCTGCAAAGAGCACATTCGCGAGTATAACCTGAAATGGAACTTCTTTGACGGCACCACCGAAGCCGAAATGAACGCCCAACAATCCAAAGATAAAGTTTGGGAACGCGAAACCAAGCCGTTGGGCGATCCAGAGGCTCGCGCATGGGCACGCCTTGGTATCGAAGATCCCCACCAAGTCTTGGGCGCCAATGCCACGAAGAACCCCGGCAAAGGCGGAGGCGGAGGGCGCCGTCTCCCCCCGACAGAGCGCCGTGCGGTCGAGATTTTGGAAGCCAAAGATCACTGGACCAAAGCCGAGATTCGCAAAGCTTACAAAAAGCTCATCAAAGTGCTGCACCCTGACATGAACGGTGGCGACCGCTCACAAGAAGAACAGCTCCAAGAAGTCGTTTGGGCCTGGGACCAGATCAAGGTCAGCCGCAGCTTTAAATAAAGCGGCGGCGCAGGGCTCTGCTGCCCCAATGCAGCAAGCTCCACAGCACCAGCCACATAAAACCAAGCGGCGTGGCAAAGTTAAAAACAAGCCACGTCGCAACAAGGTCCATACGATGCGCCCTAAGCCCTAAAGCGCCCGCAAAATAAGCCCCTAGAACTGTCGCTGCGAAGAAGGCGAGCACAGAAAGGGCGCCCCCCCGCCAGCCAGCACGCCCGATATACGGACCAAAGATAAGCCCGGCACCCGCAGCCCCAAGACACGCCAGCATAACAAAAGCTTCAGGCGAAAGATGGCTCGTAATCAGCCTGTCAAAAGCGATCAGACTCCCGATTGCAGTCAGGCCACCCGCAAGCGCCACAAGCGCAGCAACAGCGCCACGTAACTTCCATGGTGTGTTTTGTCTTAAAGTTCTTTGCGTCATATCTGCTCTCCTTTGATGCTGGGCTATCAAAGCAAAACGCCCCGCAGCTTTTGCGAGGCGTTTGAGCAGTTTTTGCATAATTTAGACCGCCTAAGCCGCCTTAAACACAAGGCTCACGCCGTTGAGACAATGCCGCTTGCCTGTGGGCTTTGGCCCATCGTTGAAGATATGGCCAAAATGGCTACCACAGCGGCGGCAGTGACATTCGGTCCGCGGGTAGATCAACTTGAAGTCTGTTTTTGTCCCAATCGCGCCCTCAAGCGACTGATAAAAGCTTGGCCAACCAGTGCGGCTGTCATATTTATGCTCACCGTCATAGACCGCCAAATCGCAACCACGGCAGTGATACACGCCCGGATCATAGACCTTATCGAGCAAAGATGACCCTGCCCGCTCGGTTCCTTCTTCGCGCATCACCTTATATTGCAGGGGTGTGAGCATCGCACGCCACTCCGCATCGCTGCGACTGACCTCAAAAGTCTTGGCCCAAGCCCCACGCGCAAACGGCAGGCCTGCGCCCACGCCCAAAGCTGCGGCTAAAAAAACACGTCGCTTCATGAAACTCTCCTCCAAGCGTTACTCACGCAAGTATAGCTGCAAGCGGCCGCGCCTGACAGGGTCAGCCCTCGCAATTTCGCGTGATCCAGCTGTGACATGCAGAACAATAGAGCCAACTTCACCAATTGCTCATTCCAGAACCGCAAACTTCGGGCTTAGGCTTGCCCTCACCTAGATTTTGAGGCACCACAGCTACAACATTTTTCGAGATATGAAGGAATCCGGCTATGGCGGACGGTATGATCGACATTAACGCGAAACCCACCGAGAAAGTCTCAGTCCGTGACGTCTTCGGCATCGACACAGATATGACTGTGCCCGCTTTTGCAGATCGCAGTGACCGCGTTCCTGAAAATGACAGCACTTACAAGTTTGACCCCGACACGACGATGGCGATCCTCGCGGGCTTTGCCCATAACCGCCGCGTGATGATCCAGGGTTATCACGGAACAGGTAAATCCACCCACATCGAACAGGTTGCGAGCCGCCTCAACTGGCCATGCGTACGCGTCAACCTCGACAGCCACATCTCCCGGATCGACCTGATAGGCAAAGACGCGATCAAACTGAAAGACGGCAAACAAGTCACCGAGTTCCACGAAGGAATCCTGCCTTGGGCTCTGCGCAATCCAACCGCGATTGTCTTTGACGAATATGACGCAGGCCGCGCCGATGTTATGTTTGTGATCCAGCGTGTGCTGGAAGTTGACGGCAAGCTGACGCTTCTTGACCAGAACGAAGTCATCACGCCCAACCCGTACTTCCGCCTCTTTGCAACAGCCAACACCGTTGGCCTTGGCGACACGACGGGTCTCTACCACGGCACACAACAGATCAACCAGGGCCAGATGGACCGGTGGTCGCTTGTGGCAACTCTTAACTACCTGTCGATTGATGCCGAGACAAACATCGTTCTGGCCAAAAACCCGCACTACAACACCGATGCAGGCCGCAAGACTGTGAAACACATGGTGCAGGTCGCAGACCTCACCCGCACAGCCTTTATGAACGGTGACCTTTCCACAGTTATGTCGCCCCGTACGGTCATCGCATGGGCGCAGAATGCCGAGATCTTCCGTGATGTAGGCTATGCTTTCCGCCTGACCTTCCTGAACAAATGTGACGAGCTCGAGCGCCAGACCGTGGCTGAGTTCTACCAGCGCCTGTTTGATGAAGAGCTGCCAGAATCAGCGGCAAGTGTGAGCTTGGGATGAGCTTGGCGTCGGATCAGCTTGGCCGGTCCGATCCATGCGCGCCAACTTGTGCGCACGAGGGGCAAGGCCCCTCGGCTTCGCCGCACCTTCGGGATATTTCAGGCAACAAAAAAGACTGATCCTCATGAGCAAACCCAGCGATAACCCAGCCGATCCGTTCAAAAAGGCGCTTGCCGAGGCCACCAAGGTCATGGCCAACGACTCGGATCTGACGGTCAGCTACTCGGTTGATCCCTCAGGGATGGCAGGCGACAACATGCGCCTGCCCCAAGTGTCGCGCCGCATGACGCGCGACGAGGTTTTGCTCGCCCGCGGCACAGCTGATGCACTCGCTCTCAAGCACAAGTACCACGACGCGGCCACCCACGCGCGCTATGCCCCGTCAGGTGACTTGGCACGTGACATCTATGAGGCCATGGAAACCGCACGTTGCGAAGCCATGGGCGCGCGGGACATGCCCGGCACAGCAGGCAACATTGATGCCAAAATCGCCGAAGACTCCCGCCGCGCAGGCTATGCAGAAATCACCGACCGCGCCGACGCCTCGCTGGCGACGGCTGCCGGCTACCTTGTTCGCCACTTGGCGACAGGGCGTGACCTCCCTGCAGGCGCGCGCAATGTGATGGAGCTTTGGCAAGGCTTTATGGAAGAGCAGGCAGGAGAAGCCCTTGAGGATGTCTCAGAGCGGCTGAGCAGCCAGCAAGATTTTGCCCGCTTTGCGCGCCGCGTTATTTCCGACCTTGGCTATGGCGACCAGCTTGGCGAAGATCCGGACGCCCCCGACGATGAAAGCGACGAGAGCGACGAAGAGGCCCAGCAAGACGAAGACCAGCCCGACAGCACAGGGCAGGATGACTCTCAGGATGACGAGTCAGAAGCCAGCCCAGAGCAAAGTCAGGAAGAGACCCAAGACGCCTCAGAAGCGCAGGTCTCCATGGATGACATGGCCGATGAAGAGCTGGGCGATGAGGCCGATATGCCCGATGGGGAGGCCCCGCTTGAGCCCCCGCCCCCGCAGCCTGTCTCTGATGCCGATCCAAACTACCAGATTTATGACGAACAAAACGATGAGGAAATCCTCGCCGAAGAACTGGCCGAACCTGCCGAGCTGGAGCGCCTGCGCGCCTATCTTGACCAGCAGCTTGACCCGCTCAAAGGCGCGGTAAGCCGACTTGCCAACAAGCTGCAACGCCGCCTTCAGGCCCAGCAGAACCGCTCGTGGTCATTTGATGAGGAAGAAGGTATTCTGGATGCAGGCCGCCTTGCACGCGTTGTATCAAACCCGACGACACCGCTCAGCTTCAAAGTCGAGCAGGAAACAGAGTTCCGCGACACCGTCGTGACCCTTCTCATCGACAACTCGGGGTCCATGCGCGGCAGGCCAATCTCGATTGCAGCCATCTGTGCAGATGTTCTCGCGCGCACGCTAGAACGCTGCTCGGTCAAAGTCGAAATTCTGGGGTTCACAACCCGCGCTTGGAAAGGTGGGCTTGCCCGCGAAAAATGGCTTGCCGATGGCCGCCCTCAGCAGCCTGGCCGCCTCAACGACTTGCGCCACATCATCTACAAAGGTGCCGATACACCATGGCGCCGCTCACGCGACAACCTGGGTCTGATGATGAAAGAAGGCCTCTTGAAAGAAAACATCGACGGTGAAGCCCTCGAATGGGCGCACCGCCGCATGGCCCGCCGCCCTGAAGCACGCAAAATTCTGATGGTGATCTCAGATGGTGCGCCAGTTGATGACTCAACACTCTCGGTCAACCCTGCAAACTACTTGGAAAAGCACCTGCGCGATGTGATCGCAATGGTCGAAAAGAAGCGTCAGGTCGAACTTTTGGCGATTGGTATCGGCCACGACGTAACGCGCTATTACAACCGCGCTGTCACCATCACAGATGTAGAGCAACTGGCCGGCGCTATGACCGAGCAACTTGCAGCGCTGTTTGACAGTGATCCACGTGCACGCGCCCGCTTTCTGGGCATGAAGCGGGCTATGTAGCCGAAGTTTGAGCGCCCAAGAGGGCCAAACTGACGACGACGCGTGTGGTTTGCACTTGGGAAGAGGCCGCTCAGCCGCGAAGGTTGCGCGCAGTTCTGTTGCTTCAACAGATCCCTCTTTAATCACATAGAAAAGCGCCCTACCCTGTCAACAACACAGGGGGGAAACTATGTTCCAAAGCTTTGAAAACCGTGCCGATGCAAGCCAAGGTGCAGGCCGTCTTCTCGCGCTGCGAGAGCTGATGCAGAAAGAAGCTTTGTCAGGGTTTCTGGTGCCCCGCGCAGATGCCCACCAAGGCGAATACTGCGCCCCAAATGATGAACGGCTGGCTTGGCTCACAGGCTTTACAGGCTCTGCAGGCTTCTGCGCTGTTTTGGCAGAGGTGGCAGGCGTCTTCATTGATGGGCGCTACCGCACACAAGTCAAAGAGCAAGTTGATCTTGCGGTCTACACGCCAGTTCCATGGCCAGAAACACAGCTCAAAGAGTGGCTCGCACAAGCGCTGCCAGATGGTGGCGTGATCGGCTATGATGCTTGGCTTCACACCGCAAGCGAGATTGAGGAGCTGGAGACGGCGCTCGCGTCAAAAGGCTTCAGCTTCCGCGCCACAGCCAATCTGGTTGATAAGGTCTGGCCTGATCAGCCCGCGCCGCCTTTGGGCCCAATTACGCCCTACCCTGAGGCTCTGGCTGGCGAAAGCCATCAGGATAAACGCGCGCGCCTTGGCGCCGTCTTGCAGGCTGCAGGCCAGGCAGCCGCAGTCATCACCTTGCCGGACTCTATCGCGTGGCTTCTCAACATTCGCGGCTCAGATATCCCGCGCAACCCTGTGCCCCACAGCTTCGCGATTCTCTTTGCATCAGGCGCTGTCACGCTTTTTACAGCGCCCGAGAAACTCAGCGACGCGCTGCGCGCCCACTTAGGCAGCGATATCACGTTGCGCCCGCCTTCGGCCCTTTTGCCCACGTTGCATTCCTTGCAAGGTGAAGTGCGGATCGATGCCAAGACCGCTCCCGTAAAGCTTGCGCAAGAGCTGGCTGAAGGCACGGCCACTGTCGCATGGGCAGATGATCCTTGCATCCTGCCAAAAGCCCGCAAGACGCAAGCCGAGATAGCCGGCACCCAAGAGGCCCACTTGCGCGACGCGGCTGCCGTTATCGAATTCCTCACCTGGTTTGATGCCCAACCAGCAGGCAGCATCACAGAAGTTGACGTTGTCACACAGCTCGAAAACGCGCGCCGCGCCACGGGTGAGCTGCGCGACATCAGCTTTGAAACTATTGCAGGCACAGGGCCGCATGGGGCGATCATGCACTATCGCGTGACGGAGGAGACCAACGCGCCTCTGCAAAATGGCCAGCTCATCGTATTGGATTCGGGCGGGCAATATATTGACGGGACCACCGATATCACCCGCACACTGCCCATAGGAGATGTGGGCCATATCGAAAAAGAAGCCTTCACTCGCGTGTTGCAAGGCATGATTGGCATTTCACGCCTGCGCTTTCCCAAAGGGCTCGCAGGACGCGATCTTGACGCGATAGCCCGCTATCCACTCTGGCTTGCCGGACAAGACTTCAACCATGGTACAGGGCACGGTGTCGGCGTCTACCTCTGCGTACACGAGGGGCCACAGCGCCTGTCACGGGTGTCTCATGTGCCCCTTAAAGCAGGTATGATCCTGTCAAACGAGCCTGGCTACTACCGCGAAGGGGCCTTCGGCATCCGCTTGGAAAACCTTATTGTGGTCCAGAAGGCGCACGCGCTGGAGGGGGCCGATGCCCGTGAGATGTTTGAGTTTCTAACGCTCACATATGTGCCAATTGACCGTCGCCTGATCTGCGTGGAGATGCTCAGCATCGCAGAACGCGACTGGCTCAACAGCTACCACAAGGCCTGCTATACAAAAGTTGCTGGAAGGCTTTCGGAAAGTGCGAAGATGTGGTTAAGTGACGCCACCCAAGCAATCTGACATGATGCTGTAACAGTTTGCCGCCAAACACAGGCGCGCAGACACACTTGAAGGATATGGCCATGGCCCCCAAAATTACGATCACACCCGCCACAGGCACATGGGTCGTCCGCGCAGGCGGCGCCGTTTTGGGCGAAAGCAAGAACGCACTGGAACTTTCCGAAGGCGAGTATCCCGCAGTGATCTACTTTCCACGCGGCGATATCGCGACAGCCTTTCTCGACGAGAGCACCCACAAAAGCCACTGCCCTCACAAGGGCGATGCAAGCTATTACTCGATCGTGACCAAATCAAAAACAATAGAAAACGCGGTTTGGAGCTATGAAGCCCCCAAAGAAGCCGTCGCAAAAATCAAAGGTTATCTGGCGTTTTACACGTCAGAAGATGTCGCTGTAGAGCGCGTCTGAGCTGGCCTAACTGTGTTCTTCGGCCGCGGTTGCCGCAAGAGCACGGTTGTAGGCTTTCAAAGCATCAACATGCATCAGCGCGCCCCAAAGCTCGGGCGGCGCATCTTCGCCTGACAGGCTGACCACTGGCAAAAAGCGTGCGCCTGTGCGTTCAAACAGGGGCATCGCGGTCTCAAGGGTAGCATTGCCATCAACGTAAACCCCTTGCTCGACAAGCTCCCAGAGATCGTCTTCAGGCGGGCAGCTGTCTTCATCGCGCTCGCGCATCAACTTGGCCACACGGAACATGGCAAGCAAGTAAGCCTGCGGCCCCGCTGCCAGATGCACATTGCGCCGCTCCAGCTGCGTGAGAAAGAAGGAACGGTCTACAAGCCGCGAGCCGAGCGCAGTCGACATGCTCACCGCCACCATCACGGCAATAGCTGTCTGCCAGTCTCCCGTAAGCTCAAACACAATCAATGTGGTCGATATCGGCGCGCCCAGTACAGCTGCTGCCACAGCTCCCATACCGGCCAAGGCATAGAGCGCGCTCGTGCCCGACACATCCGGGAAAATACCCGTGGCAATCGTCCCAAAGGCAAGCCCTGTTAAAGCCCCGATCATCAAGGACGGTGAAAACACACCGCCCCCCATGCGCCCCGCCATTGTGACCACCACAGCAACAACCTTGATAACGGCAAAGACAACCGCTTCCCACATGAGCAGCTTGCCTGTCAGCGCGGCTGAAGTTGTTTCATACCCCACCCCGATAATATGCGGAAACATGAGCGCCAAAGCCCCCAGCATTGCCCCCGCAATCGCAGGGCGCAGCCAACGCGGAATACCGTATTTTTGTTGCACATGGCTTGCCAGATCTTCGCCCATGAAAACAGCGCGCATGAACAGCGCAGCAACGAGGCCACAAACAAGCCCGAGGATAAGAAAGGCAGGCAACTCGACATAAAACGCCAGAGCGGAGCTGACAGGCAGCGTAAATTCCGTCACATCGCCAAAAGCCAGACGGTTGATCACCGTACCAGCCACAGAGGCAATCACAATCGGCGCAAAGGCATGCACAGCAAAGTGCCGCAAGACCACCTCCAGCGCAAACAAAGCCCCCGCAATAGGCGCGTTGAACGAGGCTGACACCGCCGCTGCCACCGCACACCCGAGCAGATCGCGCCCTGTGATCCCGTCAGAGTGAAGCCTGTTTGACACCCAGGACGAAATAACAGCCGCCATATGCACAACTGGCCCCTCACGGCCCGATGAACCGCCTGTGCCCAAGGTGATCAGTGAGGCGAGGGCCGAAGCGACACCTTCGCGGCGCTCGACACGTCCATCCTTGAGCGCTGCACCCTCGATCACGTCAGCGACAGCGCGCACACGGCCATCTGGTGTGTAGTGATGGAGTATCTGTCCGACAATCAGCCCCCCGATCACGGGGATCAGCAGCACCCAAAACCAGTCAATCTCACGAGTAAGCCCATAAAGATGACCGACATGTGGCGTACCATAGGCCCAAGCCTGTAGCGCTTCGATGCCTTTGCGAAAGACAACAGCAGCCGCCCCCGCCGCAATCCCGATCACAAGCGCGATAAACCAGAACTGGACTTGGCTCGGCCCCCGCTCCCGCAGAACGCGCAGCGCCCGCGTCAGCTCTTCCGTCGCCGCACGTAGCTTTTGTCTGGCAAACTCAGTGGCCATATTCCACTTTCACCTCTATCTAGAGCATTTTAATAAAATATTAAGCTACTCCGCTTTCCCAAGCCTGCCCAAAGGCTTAACCTCACCCAATATGTGCAGCCAAGGGGCCATCATGAATATTACGCGCGCCATTCACAGGTTAACTTCATTACTAGGCGAAGGCATTACGGTCTCCAAGCCCGTTCTTGACGCCCACGGCCTTTCCGAAACATATTTTCCACTCACACCACCAGATGCTGTCGTCTTTCCGACCTCAACAGAACAAGTCTCCCAAATCGTGACAATCTGCGCCGAAGAGTGCTGCCCTGTCATTGGTTTTGGGGCCGGCACCTCTCTTGAAGGCCAAACCCAAGCGGTTCAGGGCGGCATCACGGTTGATTTCTCCAAAATGAAAGCCATCCGCCGCGTGGCGCAGGAAGATATGGTCGCAGTTGTTGAGGCGGGCATAACGCGCGAGGAGCTCAACGAAGAATTGCGCGCGACCGGCCTCTTCTTTCCTGTTGATCCGGGGGCAAATGCCTCTCTGGGCGGCATGGCCTCAACACGGGCCTCAGGCACAACAGCCGTGCGCTATGGCACCATGCGAGACAATGTCATCGGGCTTGAAGTCGTGCTCGCCGATGGCCGCATCGTACAGACAGGCACAGAAGCCCGCAAAAGCGCTGCTGGCTACGATCTTACAGGCCTCTTTGTCGGGGCTGAAGGCACGCTCGGCCTGATCACCGCGCTGACATTGCGCCTCAGAGGCCAGCCTGAAGCCATCACTGCCGCCATTTGCGCCTTTCCCAGCGTGGACAACGCCGTGGCTTGCGTCACAGATGCCATTCAAATGGACCTCTCCATGGCGCGGATCGAGATTGTCGATACAGCCACAGTCGCTGTGTTCAACAGCGTCGCAGGTGCAACCATGCCCGAGACACCGCATATCCTGCTTGAGTTCCATGGCACTGAAAGCAGCGTCAAAGAAATGGCGCAGGTCTTTGGAGAGATCGCCGCTGATCATGGCGGCATGGGATTTGACTGGGCCTCCCGCCCCGAAGAGCGCGCCGCCCTCTGGCGCATGCGCCATCATGCCTATTGGTCGATTCTTCAGTCGCGCCCGGGCGCAACCGCCCTCGTCACAGATGTCTGTGTGCCCATATCACGCCTTGCCGAAGCGGTCTCCGCCGCCCAAGACGATATCGCAGCCTCAGGCCTCTTTGGCCCGATCCTTGGCCATGTGGGCGATGGCAATTTTCACGCCATTCTCATGTTTGATCCCGCCAAACCTGACGAGCTGGCAGCAGCCAAAGCCGCGTCTGAACGGATGGTATCACGCGCGCTTGATATGGGTGGCACAGCGACAGGCGAACATGGAATCGGGATTGGCAAGCTCCACTATATGGAGCGCGAACATGGCGCAGGCTGGAGCCTGATGGGGGATATAAAGCACGCGCTTGACCCGCAGGGCATCATGAACCCTGGCAAACTTATTGCGCAAAAAGAAGCCGTTACAGCAGTGCTCTAGCCGCTGCACGCGCCTCTTCGGTGATGCTGTCACCCGAGATCATCCGCGCAACTTCGTCCACACGTGCCGCCTCGCCCAGCGGCTTCACTGTTGAAAGCGTCTGACCGTCTTTCACGTTTTTCTCAACGCGCCAGTGGTGTTGTCCAAGGGCAGCCACCTGAGGTGAGTGCGTGACAACAAGAACCTGCCCGCCCTCCCCCAATGCCCGCAAACGGCGGCCAACAGCATCGGCGGTAGCCCCACCAACGCCGCGGTCAATCTCGTCAAAAATCATTGTCACATCACTTGCGCCGCCCGTCAGGCAAACTTTCAATGCGAGCAAAAAGCGGCTGAGTTCGCCGCCCGAGGCGATCTTGGCCAGCGGCCCCGAAGGCGCACCAGGGTTGGTGGCCACAACAAAGCTCACAGCGTCCATCCCCTCAGGCCCAGCCTCGCCCGTGCTCACCTGTGTGGTGAAAACAGCCCGCTCCATTTTGAGCGGGGCAAGCTCGGCCATCACCGCCTTATCAAGCTTCAGAGCCGCCTTGCGCCGCGCTTCGCTAAGCGCTTCGGCAGCAGCCACATAGGCCGCATCTGCCTTGGCATTGGCCGCTTCAAGAGCTCCAAGCTCAGCATCGCTTGCGTCGACCGCCTCAAGCTTTGCGCGCAGCTCTTCCGTGTGTGCCGCAAGTTCGTCTGGCAACACCTCATACTTTCGGGCCAGTCCACGAATGGCAAAAAGGCGCTCTTCACAGGCCTCAAGCTCATGCGGGCTGAACTCAAGTGCACGCAACGTCTCTTCGACACCATCTGCGGCAAGCGCCAGCTCATTCAGGCCACGCTCAAGAGCTTCGACAGCTTCGGTGAGCATATCACCCGCCTCACCACCCACACTGTCAAGCCAGCGTAGCGCCTGCCCGGCAGTGTCCTCCGCGCCCTTGTCGTCGCGCAGTCCACTCAGCGCACGCTGAATATCGCTGCGCACTTTCTCAGCGGCCTGCATTTGGCGGCGTTGACGGTCAAGACCCTCATCTTCGCCTGCCACAGGCGCAAGCGTGTCCAGCTCAGCCACCGCATGGCGCAGGAATTCTTCTTCTTCGCGCAGAGCCGCAATCGCGGCTTTGGCTGCCTTCAGCTCCTTGGCAGCCGCCGCTTTCGCGCGCCAGAGGCCACGCAAGCGAACCAACTTAGGGGCAAGCCCCGCGAAATCATCCAGAAGCATGCGGTGACCCTTTGGGTCCAACAGGCCTCTGTCATCGTTTTGCCCATGCAGCTCTACCAGATGTTCCGAGAGCGCGCGCAGCACATCCCCCGAACAGCGCCTGTCATTAACCCACGCAGTTTTGCGCCCGTCAGCTGTATTGATACGGCGCAAAATCAGCTCGCTCGACTGCGGAATACCGGCCTCTTCCAAAACGGCAAACGCCTTGTGGCCCGCAGGCAAATCAAACACAGCCGTCACTTCGCCCTGTGCCGCGCCCGCGCGCACAAGCTCTGCCCGCCCGCGCCAACCAAGCACAAAGCCAAGTGAGTCGAGCAAGATAGACTTGCCAGCTCCGGTCTCGCCTGTGAGCACGTTGAGCCCCGCTTCAAAGCCGAGCTCAAGATGGTCAATCAGCAGGATGTCGCGAATGTCTAGCGCACGCAGCATGGGTTTGCTTTCTGGTCAATGACGGCCCAAGGAAGGCCCTATCACAACCAATCGCCTTTGATAGTCTGGCGGTAGGCTGATGCCAGCCAATTGCCTTTAAAGAACTTCGGCTCAAGCCCTGCACCCGAGAGCAAGGCAAAGCTGTCTTCGTACCATTCGGATCCACGGAAATTGTGCCCCAGAACGGCGGCAGCCGTCTGCGCCTCTTTGGTCAAACCCAGCGAGAGATAGGATTCAACCAAACGGTGCAGCGCTTCCGGCGTATGTGTCGTCGTCTGGAAATCTTCAACAACCACACGGAATCGGTTGATAGCCGCGGTGAAACGGTCACGCTTCAGATAGTAGCGACCGATCTCCATTTCCTTGCCTGCCAGATGGTCAAAGGCGAGATCGAATTTCAGCACAGACGAGCGCGCATATTCGCTATCGGGATAGCGCTCGATCACTTCACGCAAGGATTGTAGCGCCTGAAATGTCAGCCCTTGGTCACGGCCCACATCATCAATCTGGTCATAATAGCTCAAAGCCAGAAGATACTGCGCATAGGCTGCATCTTCATCGGTTGGATAGAAGTCGATATAGCGCTGCGCTGAGGCACGCGAATTTTCATAATCTTTTTCGCGGTGAAACGCATAGGCTTGCATAATCACAGCGCGTTTGGCCCAGCTGGAATAGGGGTAAAGGCGTTCAACCTCGCCAAAATACTTGGCGCCATCCTCAAAGCGGCGGCGGTTCACTTCAAACTCTGCCCGCTCAAAGATCTGCTCCGCAGTATAGGTCTCCAAAGGAACCTCGCCCCGCGCGATCTTACCCTGCTGCCCACAGCCTGCAATCGAAAGGCATAGCAGTGTGAAACCGAAAATTCTCGTCAGAGAAAGCCCGCTCTTCATGCTCGTAATCCCACCTTCGTCTTATACAGGGCAGAGTGCCACCAACGCCTCTGTCCTAACATAGAAAATTCCGAGGCAAAACGCCTTAATGCGTCTTTTGGCTCGCAACGCAGAGACCTGCGTCGCGAAATATTTCCAAAGCTGCCGTGAAAGTAAAGCGCGGCTTATGCCACTTGTGGCATTTCGCCCAAATGCACCCCTGCGCCCGGCAGCCGCGCCGCCTGTTCTGCTGTGCAGCGCACAAAACAGAATGCGCCTTCAGTCTCAAAAAGCTTACGCAGCAAGGCGTTGGTCATGGCGTGGCCCGCACGTGAGCCTGTATAAACACCCAAAATAGGCGCACCCGCCAGAGCCAGATCACCCAGAGCATCCAGCATCTTGTGGCGCACAGCTTCATCCGCATGGCGCAATCCACCAGGGCTGAGCACATTTGCGCCCTCAACGACGACAGCGTTTTCAAGCGTACCACCAAGCGCGAGCCCCTGCTCGTGCATCGCATCAACATCCGACTGGCGGCAGAATGTGCGGCTGTCACACAACTCACGCACAAACGAGCCGTTGGCCATGTTCAACGCTTTGTGCTGGCGTCCAATCGCCTCATCTTCAAAATCAATAGAGAAATCGATCTGCATCTCATCAGCCGGGCTCAAACGCGCCCAAGCCTCGCCGCGGCTCACCTCGACATCGCGCAGAATCCGCACAGCCCAGACAGGCTGCTCCAAGCTCTGCAAGCCAACTTCCAGGAACCGCTTTACAAAAGGTGCCGCACTGCCATCCAGAATAGGCACTTCAGGCCCGTCAAGCTCCAGCAGCGCGTTGAATATCCCGCACCCGGCAAGAGCCGCCATCACATGTTCGATCGTCGAAACAGAAACGCCGCTTGAATTGACAACTTTGGTGCACAAAGGCCCCTGCTCGACCGCATCCCAGCTGGCAGGCACAGTCGTATCGCCCAAGGCAATGTCTGTCCGTCGAAACTTTACACCGTGGCCCGCAGGTGCGGGACGCACAGTAAGAGACGCAGGTTTGCCCGAGTGGAGCCCAACGCCTTCAAAGTTGACTGTCTGTTTTAGAGTTCGCTGCACGGATGCCGCCCTAGTTGCCTCAAGTTTGCCTAAATTAAGCTTTGGCGCACCAAGGCTCAATTCACTCTTTGCAACCGCCTGTAACATCATCTGTTACAATCGGCGAAACCACGCTACCCAAACGACAAATCTCTGATAAATAACAAAAAAGCCGCCCACTTAGGGGCGGCTTTTAGTGAAGTCTTGGCCCTGCTTAGTTCGCTTGGCGGCGCAAAAATGCAGGAATTTCGATGCGCTCTTGGTCTGCATCTGGCTGTTGCTTCGGCTGGGCACTGCTGCCCACCTGAGGCTGAACGCGCGGCGCAGGGGCCGCTGGGCGCGCAGCCGCTTCTGCCGGGCGAGCGCCTTGCTCATGGCCTGTCATACGGTTGATCAAAGAGTTGATCCCGCCAAAGCGTGGCTTTTCTTCAGCCTGTGATGGTTCTGCTTGAGGTGCTGGGCGGTTGTTGTGAACCGCCTGACGCAAACGCGCCATGGCCTCAGGAGAAGGTGTGCCTGGCGCAGGGGCGCGCGGCGCAACAAACTCTTCTGGCGCAGCATCAATAGTGGCTTCGCGGCGGGCTTGTGGCTGGTAGGCAGGGGGCGGAAGCTCGTCGTCCGCCGCAGATGTGGCGGGTTGGAACGTCTCACGCTGTGGCTCAAACAAGGTTTCGACCTGCTCTTCAGCGGCCGCCTGCTCAACCGCTTGCGCACTTGTGAACAAAGACGGCTCTTCTTGAGGCTCGGGAGCAACTGTGGCTGCCGCAGCGGTGAAAGCCACTGCTGGCGCTTCAGCTTGCACCTCTTCTTCCGCAGCCACTTTCTGGCGCAGCGGCTCGGCAAGCGAACGGCGGGGCACAGGAAGCTCGCTGTGGACGTCAACAGCATCAATACCCGTTGCAACAACGCTCACGCGCATTGCGCCTTCCATTGATGTATCTAGCGTCGAACCAACGATGATGTTGGCCTCTGGGTCAACTTCTTCACGAATGCGGTTGGCCGCTTCGTCAAGTTCAAACAATGTCAGATCATGGCCACCGGTGATGTTGATGAGAACACCGCGCGCGCCGCGCAGGCTGATCTCGTCAAGGAGCGGGTTGGCAATGGCTTTTTCCGAGGCTTGCGTTGCGCGGTCTTCGCCAGTCGCTTCGCCTGTGCCCATCATCGCCTTGCCCATTTCGTCCATTACGGCGCGAACATCGGCAAAGTCGAGGTTGATCAGGCCGGGGCGTACCATCAGATCGGTGACACCTTTAACACCTTGATACAGAACGTCATCAGCCATGCTGAAGGCATCTGTGAAAGTTGTTTTCTCATTGGCGAGGCGGAACAAGTTCTGGTTTGGAATAATGATGAGCGTATCAACAACCTTTTGCAGCGCTTCCACGCCATCTTCGGCCTGACGCATACGCTTTGCGCCTTCAAACTGGAACGGCTTTGTCACAACACCAACAGTCAAAACACCAAGCTCGCGTGCGGCTTGTGCAATGATTGGGGCCGCGCCTGTGCCTGTGCCACCACCCATGCCTGCTGTGATGAAGCACATGTGTGCGCCAGCGAGGTGGTCAACAATCTGTTCAATGCTTTCTTCAGCGGCAGCCGCGCCGATAGAGGCTTTCGCCCCCGCGCCAAGACCCTCTGTTACCTTCACGCCCAGCTGAACCTTGCTTGGCGACTTGCTCTGCTGCAAGGCCTGCGCGTCGGTGTTGGCAACCACGAAATCGACGCCTTCCAGCTCTTTTTCGATCATGTTGTTAACAGCGTTACCGCCAGCGCCGCCGACACCGAATACGGTGATGCGTGGCTTGAGGTCTTCCTGTCCGGGCATTGTGAGGTTGAGTGTCATATATCTGTCCGCCTGATGTCTTTAGCCGCTTTCGCGGGTGCAATTTCTGCCTGTTCCGCCCCATTTCTACAGCGCCTTTGCCGTATCGTCACGTAAAAAACGGCAAATTCCCACAAAATATGGCTTAAATATGTTTCCCATCCGCGAGATTTCGCCGAAAACGCCAAATCTTGCGGAAGTCCGCGCCACAGACACTACGCGAACGAAAATACACACCTCACCAGAGGCATGCACGTCGATTTCAGTTTTGTTGGGCCCTGCTCGGCCATCCCGCTTCTTTTTTTGCGAGTGTTTTTAAAAGATTATCATAAGTTTGTCGCGCTTTCCAGCACTACTGTCTCATGCGGCGAGGCTTTCTGATGTGATCGTTCTGATTTGCGCTTTTGGGCGGCGGCTGTGCCCCCCTGCATGGGTGCAAATGCCGGCTCTGGCTTGCTATCTCAACAGCAGGTCAGCGCGTGCCGGCCACTTAATTTGAGGAACATCACATGAAGAAACTTCTGACATGGGCCATTGCTCTGGCCGTCACGCTTGGCAGCTTTGCCATCACAGCATCCGACGCACAGGCCAATGAGCGCTACGGCAAGCAGAAAGTCGTCTACCACATCAACTACGATGGTGGGGCCGATGACAAAAAGTACCGCGGCGCTATGCGCAACATTCAGAACCACATCAACGCGGTGGGCGCCGACAATATGGACATCAAAGTTGTTCTGCACGGCAACGGCCTCGGCCTTCTGTCCCAAGCCAAAGCCAACGAGGCCCTGCGCGGTCAGGTGCTCGAGCTGAAAGGCCAGAATGTCGCCGTCCACGTCTGCAACAACACGCTGAACGGCCGCAATATCTCGTATGAAAATGATCTCTTTGATGTCTTTGAAGAAGATATCGTGCCAAGCGGTGTGGCCGAGCTCTCACACCTTCAGATGCAAGGTTACACCTATATCAAGCCTTGATCTGCACTCATAAACCAACAAGGGCCGCTCCTTTTGGGGCGGCTTTTTATATCCCCCTCCTCAATTCCGTATTTGCCTCTTGCCGCCTCCCGCACCTATAGTCTGTGAGGGGAGAGAGATATGCGCAAAGTAATCGCAGCAGCCATTGGCTTGGCTTTGAGCTTTGCGCACCCAATTGACGCGCAATCCACAGACAAGCTCGCCCGCATCGGGGTGCTGGCCTATTTGGGCTATGAAGACACACTCGCGCGGTGGCACGGTCTCAAGACCTATCTTGACGCCTCCCTGCCTGACTATTCTGTCGAGATCGTGCCCGTCACGCTCGCGTCCGCATCCAGCCAGATTGCATCTGGCCAGCTCGATTTCATCCTCACCAATCCTGGCCACTTTGTTGACCTCAGCGAAAAGCACGTGATGAGCGTGATCGCCTCACGCGATGTCCAGCGAAGCGACGGCAGCTTTTCCAATTCCTTCGGAAGCCTGATTTTTGCGCGCGCCG
The DNA here is from genome assembly GCF_965658795.1 of Lentibacter sp. Classification (NCBI taxonomy): domain Bacteria; kingdom Pseudomonadati; phylum Pseudomonadota; class Alphaproteobacteria; order Rhodobacterales; family Roseobacteraceae; genus Lentibacter; species Lentibacter sp. Next base: position 157,767 of record NZ_CBFHTG010000006.1, read on the forward strand.
ATGCTGACATCACCGCCCTCAGCGATGCCGCTGGCAAGCGGGTGGCTGCCGTGAGCAAAAATGCCTTTGGCGGCTTTCAGCTGGCATGGCTTGAATTTGAAAGCGCAGGTCTCAATCTGTTCACCGACACAGAAGAACTCGTCTTTGTCGGCTTTCCCATGGACTCTGTGGTGGCCCACGTGGCCAGTGGCCGCGCCGATATCGGCATTGTGCGCAGCGGCCTCATGGAGCGGATGATCGCCGATGGCCACTACAGCGCCAGTGACTTCACCTACCTCAACGCACACGCAACCTATGATCACCCTGATCGTATCAGCACACGCCTCTACCCCGAATGGCCCTTCGCCGCACTGGCCCAGACAGATGCCGCCCTGCGCGACAGTGTTGCCCTTGCACTGCTCAGCGCCAAACAAACCGCCCTCTCAAACCAGCTCCGCATGCGTTACTTCTGGTCGGCACCCCTGCCCTACCAGCCAGTAGAAGAGCTGACACACGCCTATGCCGCGCGCACCGAGGCTCTGGGTACATTTGCAAAGCTCTTGCGCAACTGGCCTCTCGTGCTTGGCACGGTTATCGCGCCGCTTGCCGCGCTTTTAATCTTGCTGCGCCGCCGCCGACCAACGGCCGCGCCCCTCGTCGGCACAGCCACACCTCGGCCTGACCTCACAAAACGCGAACAAGAAATATTGTCACTCATTGCCGATGGATTTTCCTCAAAAGAAATCGCGCGCCAACTTGGGATAAGCCCCAAGACAGTCGAGTTCCACCGCGCCAACCTCCTCAAAAAGTTTGAGGCCCGCTCCTCCAGCCAACTTGTCGCCTTGGCCAGCGATACGGCGCAAATGGCCCAAACCTAGGCATCGCCCTAGCCCCAAAACCCGTGGTTCCCCCAGCTGCGCGCAAAGCCGCCTCGTGCCAGACTTGGGGCAGGCTGTGCGCAACAGCCAAACCAAGAGGGAGACTACAATGAAAAAAATTATGACCGTCGCCATGACACTTGCAATCGCGCTTGTCGTCACAAGCTTTGCCTCCGTGGCAGAGGCCTCCGAACGCTACACCAAACAAAAAGTTGTCTACCACATCAACTACGATGGTGGGGCCGATGACAAGAAATACCGCGGCGCCATGCGCAACATCCAGAACCACATCAACGCGGTAGGCGCCGACAATATGGACATCAAAGTCGTTCTGCACGGCAACGGCCTCGGCCTCCTGTCCCAAGCCAAAGCCAACGAGGCCCTGCGCGGTCAGGTGCTCGAGCTGAAAGGCCAGAATGTCGCCGTCCACGTCTGCAACAACACGCTGAACGGCCGCAATATCTCGTATGAAAATGATCTCTTTGACGTCTTTGAAGAAGATATCGTGCCAAGCGGTGTGGCCGAGCTCTCACACCTTCAACAGCAGGGTTACACCTACATCAAACCCTAAGGGCAACCACTCAAAGTCAAAGGCCGCTCTTTTAGGAGCGGCCTTTTTTATGTCTTACCAATTGTCACGGAACCAGCGCATCACCCGCTTGAGGCTGCGCGCGGGGTAGCGGTCGACCGGCAATTCGAAGTCCCACCACTCATCTTGCGGATGGGCCGCAAAAAGTGAAAGCCCAACAGCGCTGGCAAAGCCCGGACCGGTGGCCGCCTGTGGCAGGCCCTGAACACGCAAAGGTCGCCCAAGGCGCACTTGCTGCCCAAGGATACGGCTCGCAAGCCCATCAAGCCCGGGGATCTGGCTCGCGCCGCCCGTCAGCACAATCTGCTGGCTTGGCAAATGGTCAAAGCCCGCAGCATCAAGCTTGGCGCGCACCTCTTCCAGAATCTCTTCAACACGCGGACGCATAATGCCGATCAGCTCTGTGCGGCTGACAGCGCGGCGGTCATGCTCCCAATCACCTGTGTCGCCGCCGATGTCGATCATCTCGCGATCATCCACACCCGTCGCGACAACACCGCCGTAAAAGGTCTTGATACGTTCGGCCATATTCATCGGCACTTGCAGACCCATAGAAATATCGCCCGTGACATGGTCGCCGCCCAGGCGCACCGCATCAGCAAAAATCATGTGCTTTTTCATGAAGATCGACACGCTGGTTGTCCCACCCCCCATGTCGATACAGGCGGCGCCCAGCTCTTGCTCGTCTTCCACAAGAGCAGCATAGCCAGCGGCATAGGCCGATGAGTAGATACCCGCCAGCTCAAGGTCACAACGGCGCACACAATGCACGATATTCTGAACAACCGTGCCATCGACAGACAAAAGGTGCATGTCGGTGGCCAGCTGCGCGCCCATTTGCCCGCGCGGATCAGACAGGCCTGAGCGATGATCCAAAGCAAAGTTCACAGGCTGCGCATGGAGCACTTCGCGCCCCGCACCGATGTCTGGCACATCACAAGAGCTCAGCACACGGCTGACGTCTTCTTCGGTCACGACATGGCCTTCAATCCCCACTTCACCAACCAGCCCATAAGAGCGCGGATCGCCGCCCGCAAAACAGGTGATGACATGATCAACGCGAATATTGGCCATCTTCTGGGCCGCCTGAACAGCGGTGCGAATGGCGCGCTCGGTCTCGGCCATCGTGTCGATTTCGCCAAAGCGCACCCCGCGCGACCGCGTTGTTGCGGCCCCAATCACACGGAAGCCCGCCTGCCCGGCCATCGCGCCCATGCTGCTGCTTTCCATCAAAGAGTCGCTGCCGTCAAAGCGCAAAACGAGGCAGGCAATCTTGGAGCTGCCCACATCCAGAATGGCAATCACGCCCCGCTGCATGGCTGCGCGGCGCATATTGCGCATGGCCCGCTGGGATTCGTAGATCTCGATCATTCTTCTTCTTTCCCCACTTCGCTCGCGCGCACTTTCCAGCGCGTACGCGTCGCCTCATCACTCATTCTTATTGTTGGCCGATGTGCCAAGCGCACATCAACAATCGCAACGTCGCGCGCCAAAAGGTCACGCGCTGTGTTCAATGCCAGAACCCGTTGCAAAGCCTGAACAGGCCGATCTTCTGGCAACATAATGCGCTGGTCACGGTCGAGCACCACATCCCAACGGCGCTCACCGATCCGCGCAAGCCCACGCAAACGCTCTTGAAGCGGACCAGCCGCCGCAAGCACCTGCATCGCTTCCGCAAGGTTCTGCGTTACACCTTCGCCCGCAATAAGCGGCAGGTCCGGGCGGTCGGAGCGGCTCTCAAGAGCGCGAAATGCAACGCCCTCGGCATCAATAAGCTCAAGCCCCTCGTAGCTGCGCCAAACCGCGATAGGCTGACGCTCTTCCACTTCAATCTGCAAAATCCCGCCTGATTTGATCTTCACACGTGCCGCTTTCACAGCCTGCAAACCAGCCACATCGCTGCGGATCGTTTCAAGATCGATATCAAACGACGACAGCGGAAAATCAATCGGAACAATCTCGCGAATGTCTTCTGCCACCTCTTCAGAGGCCCCGTCCACGGCCATCAACTTGACCATGAATTCAGGACGGTTCTCTATCTGCGCGCGCAGATCCGCCAAGGCGAGGTTGAAGTTGTCGCGGCGCGCATCATTGGCAAAATAAATCAGCCCCACCATCAGCGCGAGACCGAAGGGAACCCCCACCCGCAGCACCTGACGAAACAAAGGTGTCAGCATCAATCGGTTGTAGCGGTAGTTCCAGCGGCTCGGCGCCGGGTCTGAGCGCAATGTGCTGCGCAATGGTTTCATCTCCCGCATGAGGCATCCTCCACCATCCATGCGCAAAGCGCACCAAAGCTCATACCTGTTGCAACAGCCTGTTCAGGGCTCAGCGATGTGGGCGTCATACCGGGCTGGGTGTTTGTCTCCAACAGCACAAGCCCGTCTTTGCCACGCGCTTCATCCCAGCGGTAATCTGTGCGGCTCACACCCTTGCAGCCAAGCGCCTTGTGCGCGGTGACAGCATAGTCCATGCAAAGCTCGAATATTTCCTGCGGAATATCGGCAGGGCAGATGTGGCTTGAGCCGCCCTCTGTGTATTTCGCATCATAATCATACCAGCCCTCGGTCACGATCTCCGTAACAGTCAGGGCCGTCTCCCCCATCACAGTTGTCGTCAGCTCGCGTCCGGCGGCATAAGCCTCAACCATAACTGTCTCGGGCATATCGTCACTGAGCTGGGGTGGGCCGTTGGCGGCTTCCTGCACAATATAGACCCCCACAGAGGAGCCCTCGTTGAAAGGCTTCACCACATAGGGCGGCGTCATCATGTGCTGCGCTGATACATCGGCCTTTGAGGCCAGAAGCGAAGGCACAACAGGTAATCCATGGGCGCGGTAGACATCTTTGGTGCGCTCTTTGTCCATCGCCAGGGCAGAGGCCAGAACACCGGAGTGCGTGTACGGAATGTGCATCCATTCCAGAATGCCCTGCACGCAGCCATCTTCACCCCAACGGCCATGCAACGCATTGAAAGCAACATCAGGGGCCAGCACGCGCAAACGCTCGGCCAGATCCTGCCCAGCGTCCAACTCCGTTACATCATACCCTTCTGCGCGCAATGCTTTGGCACATTCTCGGCCCGACACGAGAGACACCTCGCGCTCCGCCGATGGTCCGCCCATCAACACTGTCACTTTGGGGGTTGTCCTGCCCGACATACCCGATCCGCCTAAAATTGGGGCCTTTTGCGGCCCTCGTTACTATTTTTCGTCTGTTTTCGTGTCGTAATTTAGTGCCTGACTCACGGGGTCGGTTCACCGACCCTCATAATTTCCCACTCTAGCGTGATCCCACTGTTTTCGTAAACCTTTTTTCGCACCTCTTCGCCCAAACTCTCAAGATCAGCCGCCGTAGCGCCCCCTGCATTGATCATGAAATTGGAGTGCATCTCGCTCATTTGCGCGCCCCCAACGCGCGCGCCGCGCAGTCCCGCGTCGTCAATCACCTTCCACGCCTTCAGTTCATGCGTATCATCCGCCTGCCCTGTCGAGCTAAAGCCGGCGGGGTTGCGAAAGGTGCTGCCCGCGCTGCGCTCTTTGGTGGGCTGCGTGGCGTCGCGCTTGGCAAGCTGCTCTTCCATGCGCGCATGCAGCACTTCCGGCACACCGCTTGGCCCTTCCAATGTGGCCTCAACCAAAACCCAGCCCTCAGGCAGCGCGCTCTGGCGGTAGGCAAATTCGAGGTCGTCGCCCGTAAGCGTGACGAGTTCACCCGCCCGCGTCACGGCTTTTGCCTCAACAAAAACATCCGCGGTATAGCTGCCGTAGCAGCCCGCATTCATCTTGACCGCGCCACCAATCGCGCCGGGGATCGTGCGCAAAAACGTCAGGTCAATGCCTGCATCTGCGGCTTTGCGCGCCACATGTGCATCCAGCGCCGCAACACCTGCGCGCACGCGGTTGCCCTCGATCTCGATGTGGTTAAAGCCACGGCCCATCTTCACAACAACCGCCCGCAAACCACCGTCACGCACAATCAGGTTGGAGCCAACACCCATAGGAAAAACGGCCACGTCAGTATCAAGAGCGGCCAGAAAACCCGCCAGATCATTCACATCTGCGGGCATAAACAGCCAGTCAGCAGGCCCGCCAACACGCAGCCACGTGAGGTCGCTCAAAAGCTTGCCTTGGCTCAACTTGCCCCGCACCTCTGGCATCATGTTCTTCACCCCGACTTGCGCGCGCCACGCATCCAGCGCATCAAATAAACCAACGGCCAGCGCAACATGCTCATAGCCGCCGCCAAAACCAAAAGGCCAACCCACGGCCCGTTCTCAAAGGTCACATAACCCAAAAGCGGAATACCAACGCCAATCAGCACATAGGCCGCACGCCAGTAGTTGTCGCGGCTTGGCAACATGGCCACAAAGTTGGCGACAGCGGCCCAAAGGCAGGCAAGTGTCAAAGAGAGTGTCATCGGGCCGCCTCCAAAAGTGCAGGCAAGCTATTGGCCCAGGTGCTGATCGTCCCCGCGCCAAGGCAGACAACCATATCGCCCTCTTTGGCCTCGGCCAGCACAAGCGCAACCAGCGCCGCTTCGTCGGGCACAGCTTGTGCGTTGCGGTGACCATGCGCAATCAGCCCCTTGATCAGATCATCACGGCTCGCGCCCTCTATCGGCGCTTCACCAGCGGCATAGACATCGGCGATGCCCACAACGTCAGCCTCGTTAAAACAGGCGCAGAATTCTGCAAAATGGTGGTGCAGTCGCGTGTAGCGGTGCGGTTGGTGCACAGCGATCACGCGCCCGTCACAGGCCTGACGCGCAGCCTTGAGCACCGCCGCAATCTCTGTGGGGTGGTGGCCATAGTCATCAATGATGGTGACACCGTTCACCACACCAACCCGCGTAAAGCGGCGGTTTACCCCGCCAAAGGCGGCCAGCGCCTCGCGGATTTCATCGCGTTTCATGCCCAAGTGCCGCGCAACAGCGACAGCGCTCAAAGCGTTGGACACATTGTGATCACCCGGCATCGGCAGGGTACAGCCATCAATCCGCGTGCCCTCGGCCTGCAAAACAATATCAAAACACGCCACACCCGCCTTATAGGTCAGGTTCACCGCCCGCACATCGGCCTGCGCGTTAAAGCCATAGGTCGTGACACGGCGGTCGGTGAGCTTGCCGACAAGCTCCTGCACGTCGCTGTCATCGGTGCAGCACACGGCAAGGCCGTAAAACGGAATGTTGGAGACAAACTCGTAAAACCCTTTGTGCAGGTTCTCCTCTGTGCCCCAGTGCTCCATGTGTTCAGGGTCGATATTGGTCACAATCGCGATTGTGGCTGGCAGGCGGTTGAATGTGCCGTCGCTCTCGTCGGCCTCCACAACCATCCACTCTCCATCGCCCGAACGCGCATTGGAGCCATAGGCGTGAATGATCCCACCGTTCACAACAGTCGGGTCAAACTTGCCATGGTCCAACAGCGCCGCAACCATCGTGGTGGTGGTTGTCTTGCCATGTGTGCCCGCCACCGCGATGTTTGATTTCAGGCGCATCAGCTCGGCCAGCATCTCGGCACGGCGCACAACAGGCAGCCCTTTCAGGCGGGCCTCATCAAGCTCCGGATTGCCCGGCTTGATCGCCGATGAAATGACAACAACCTCGGCATCCGCAAGGTTTTCCGCGCGCTGCCCCTCAAAGATCAACGCGCCCATATCTGCCAGACGGTCGGTGATCTTGGAGCGCTTCAAATCGCTGCCTTGCACCGTGTATCCGTGGTTCAACAGAACCTCGGCAATCCCCGACATCCCGATCCCGCCAATACCGACAAAATGGATCGGCCCGACATCACCGGGCAGCTTGGTTGCGGCTGCTGCACTCATATCACTTACCTTTCTGCGCCAGTTCTTCGACCAGCTTCTGTAACTCTTCTGCGGCTTCCGGCTTTGACACCGAGAGCGCCGCTTGTGACATCATGAGCGCACCTTCCTGTGTGTCCATGACGCTCAAAATCTGTTCGCTCAAGGCTTCTGCCGTCAGCTTGCTCTCGGGGATCACAATCGCCCCACCCGCCTCGGCCAGCCCACGCGCGTTCGCGCTTTGGTGGTCGCCCGCTGCCGCCGCAAACGGGATCAGGATCGCGGGGCGCCCGATCACGCTGATGTCGGCCACACTGGAGGCGCCCGAGCGCGAAATCACAAGCTGCGCCTCACTCATGCGCGCAGGTACATCCTGAAAGAACGGCTCCACCTCGGCAGGAATGCCGTGATCTGCATAATATTGCGCCACGCGCGCGCCATCTTCGTCGCGTGCCTGATGGGCCACGCGCAAATGCTCCAGCAATGCTTCAGGCAGCAAGGCAATCGCCTTGGGCACAATATCACTCAGGATTTTTGCCCCTTGAGAGCCACCAATCACCAAAACAGACATGGGGTAAGGCCCGGGCGCAATATAGCCCGCCCCCGCGCGCTCAAGCACAGAGCCGCGCACAGGGTTGCCCGTGTGAATGCCGTCCACACCGTCAGGCAGGTTTGTCGGCCATGTGCCGCAGGCCACCACATCAACCCGCTTGCAGAAAATCTGGTTCACACGGCCCAAAACACCATTTTGCTCATGGATCATCCGCGGGTGGCGCAAAAGCCATGCCGCGCCCATGGCTGGAATAGTCGGATAGCCCCCAAAGCCGACAACCACATCAGGCTTGTCGCGCAGCATCTTGAAGCTCGCGCGCAGAACACCGCCCAGAATGCGGAACGGAACCGCCAGCTTGGCCGCCGCCCCACCGCGTGCAAATGTGGCACTGCCCACCTGCTCGATCTCGACCGAATGGGGAAACCCGCCCGTATAGCGCGCACCGCGCGCATCGGTGCTCAGCTTCACACGCCAGCCTGCGCGCAGCATCCGCTCCGCAAGGGCCTGCGCCGGAAACATATGTCCGCCCGTGCCCCCTGCAGCAATAATTAGCAGCGGCTTTTTCTCACTCATCTCTTCTGACCTCTGAAGATATCTTCGATCTCCCCTTGCGGCCTTGAGCGTGTAAATGCAAGCAACATGCCCACCGCAATCCCCCCCGCAATCAGAGAAGAGCCCCCATAGCTCACAAACGGCAATGTCATGCCTTTTGCTGGCAAGAGCCGCACGGCAACACCAAGGTTGATCATGGCCTGAACCCCGAAGATCGCAGCCAGACCCGTGCCCGCAAGGCGCACAAAAGGATCCCGCTCACGGATCAACCGCATCATGGAGCGCACAACGATAATCGCATAAAGCGCAATAATGCACAGAACGAGCACCAGCCCGTATTCTTCAGCCGCGACCGCAATGATAAAATCAGTATGCGCATCAGGCAGGCTCCACTTCACCTGCCCCTCGCCCACGCCAACGCCAAAAAAACCGCCTTCACGGATCGCGTTTGTGGCATAGCCAAGCTGCGTGCGCGGGTCGACCTCAGGGTTGAGAAAGCCGTCAATACGGCGCGCAAAGTGCTCCGAGGCATTGTAGGCAAACATACCCGCCAAAGCCACACCCCCGCCAAGCCCGACAAGCAGCGCTATCGGCGCACCGGCAATAAAATACATCACGCCCCAGCCAAAAAGCAAAAGCGCCGCCTGACCAAAGTCAGGCTGCATCGCAAGGATAAAGACGATGATCACCAGCAGCGCAAAAGACAGCGCCTTGCCGGGCGGCCCGTTGATCTGAAAGCTCGCCGCCATCAGCCATGCCGTCACCACGATAAATCCGGGCTTGAGAAACTCGCTCGGCTGCACCGAAGCAAAGCCAAGGCTGTACCAGCGCACAGCCCCCTTGCCAAAATCGGTGCCAAAAACAGGCAGCCCCAGAAGCGCAATGAAGGAAACAAGAAAGCCGATCACAGCCAAACGCCGCACAAGCTGGGGCGGCATCATCGAGGTGATCAGCATCGCCATCAGCGCAAGCCCGCCAAAAAACGCCTGCCGCTGCACATAGTGAAACGCCCCAAAACCGTTGCGCTCCGCCAAGGGCGGGCTGGCCGCAAGACCCAGCAAAAGCCCGATCCCGAACAACAACAAAATGCAGGATAAAGTCCACTTATCCAGCGTGCGCCACCACTTGGGCAGCACAGGTTCACCTGTTTGCACGGAGATCGTGCCATACACCATTTCTGTCATTTAAACGTCACCGCTATCTGCCTCAACCGCCCCTTTCCGGGGTCGTTGCGCAAAGGATAGCACGGTGATTCGCCTTTGGGAAGTAGGCGATGCGGCAGCACGGCCAAAGTTTGACTTGTGCAAAGAGCGGCTGATGCTGCTCGGTGCACAAATGTCTGTCCTACCTAGCTGTCGGGCGGAAAGCTCTTGCGAACCAAGCCCCCCCCTCAAAACCCCTTGCCCCTTTCGCCAGCACCCGCTAGCCAAACGGCATGCAAATCAACACACTCATCCTTGGCGCAGGCGCCGCTGGCCTTATGTGCGCCGCCCACGCGGGGCCAAACACGCTTGTCATCGACCACGCCAAAAAACCGGGTGAGAAAATCCGCATCTCGGGCGGCGGACGTTGCAACTTTACCAATATGTATTGCACGCCGGAAAACTTCCTGAGCGAAAACCCGCATTTCGCCAAATCTGCCCTTGCACGCTATACCCAATGGGATTTCATCGAGCTGGTGGCACGTCACGGCATCGCCTACCATGAGAAGACACTGGGCCAGCTCTTTTGTGACGGCAAATCCACCCAGATCGTCCAGATGCTGCTTGATGAAATGGCCCGTGCCGAGGCCTCGCTCTGGCTTGAAACATCACTCATCAGCCTCGCCCATGACGGAGCACATTTTGCCGCCACCCTTGAGCACAAAGGCAAGCGCAAAACCGTTTTCGCGCAAAATGTGGTTGTCGCCACAGGCGGCAAATCCATCCCGAAGATGGGCGCAAGCGGCGTGGCCTATGACATCGCCGCGCAGTTCGGCCACAGCCTCACCGAGACGCGCCCGGCCCTTGTCCCTTTTACCTTCTCCGACAACCCCTTCACGCCGCTCGCAGGCACCGCCGCCGACACCCGCGCCACCGCAGGGCACGCAAGCTTTGATGAGGCCACACTCTTCACACACCGCGGCCTCTCTGGCCCCGCGATGCTGCAAATCTCCTCCTACTGGCAAGAGGGCGAGGCCATCACGCTCAATCTTGACCCGAACAATACAGTGCTCGCCGCGCTGCGCGACCAGCGCCAGACACAGGGGCGCAAGCAGCTCACAACAGAGCTCGCCCGCCACCTGCCAAGCAAACTCGTTGACCACCTCACAGCTCCGCTCGCCCTCACAGGCAAGCTTGCCGACCAGTCCGATGCCCGCCTCAGCGAGATCGTCGAGGCCCTGCAAAACTGGCAACTCAAACCCACAGCCACCGAAGGCTACCGCACCGCCGAAGTGACACTTGGCGGCGTTTCAACAGCCGATATCAGCTCCAAATCCATGGAAAGCGCCCACCAAAAGGGCCTCTACTTCATCGGCGAATGCGTCGACGTGACAGGCTGGCTCGGCGGGTTCAACTTTCAGTGGGCCTGGGCCTCTGGCGTGGCTGCCGCGCGTGATATTGCCAGCCGCCCCCAAAGCTCCGTATAACAGCTTATGGACATGGACCACGACATCACCAAACATCTGGCGAGCCGCCTCAAAGAGGCCCGCAGCGCGCGCAGCCTCTCGCTGGAAGCGCTGGCGCAGCTGTCGGGCGTCTCCCGCTCCATGCTCAGCCAGATCGAGCGTGGCGCCTCCTCGCCCACTGTGGCCAGCCTCTGGAACCTGACACGTGCCTTGGGCGTTGATTTTGCAGGCCTGCTTGACAGCTCTGCCACCCCCGAAAGCCCGATCCTTGAGCACACGCGCGCCGCCGACACGCCTGCCTTCACAGAAACAGGCAAAGCCTGCACCATCCGTATTTTGTCAGCCCCCACCGATGTTGGCAAAACCGAGATTTACGAACTTCTGTTTCAGGCTGGCGGCAGCCTTGCGTCCGAGCCGCATGATGCTGGCGCAATCGAGCACCTCACAGTGCTCACAGGCAGCCTCACCGTGACAAGCGGCGACGCCGAGGCCACCCTCGCCACAGGCGACACGCTGCGCTACCGCGCCGATCTGCCCCACGCGATCCGCGCGCGCGACGCCGCGCGCGCCGTGCTCGTCGTGAAGCATGATTTGGTGGTAAATCCGTCATAACGGAAACATATCTTTTATATTGACATTTTGCTGTGCACAGCTACCTTTGATGAAACTTCAAGGGAGTGCGCCCATGTCCGCCTTTTTATCCGATATCAAAGCCACCCTCGCCCAGATCGAGGCTGACGGCCTCTTCAAACGCGAGCGCGCCATCAGCACGCCACAGGCCGCGCATATCACGGCCGAGGGGCGGCCCATGCTCAACCTCTGCGCCAACAACTACCTCGGCCTCGCAGACCACCCCGCACTCACGCAAGCCGCCACCCGCGCCATGCAAGAGCACGGCTACGGCATGGCCTCAGTGCGCTTCATCTGCGGCACAGCCGACTTGCACCGCGAGCTTGAAAGCGCACTGGCCCGCTATCTGGGCATGGACGATGCCATCCTCTTCGCCGCCTGTTTTGACGCCAACGGCGGGCTTTTCGAGCCACTGCTCGGCGCGGAAGACGCCATCATCTCCGATGCACTCAATCACGCCTCCATCATTGACGGTATCCGCCTCTGCAAAGCTCAGAGATACCGCTATAAAAATAATGATATGAATGACCTGGAAGAACAACTTAAAGCAGCACGTAAAGCAGGTGTGCGCCACATCATGATCGCGACCGATGGTGTTTTCTCCATGGACGGCACCCTTGCCAGCCTCTCCGAGATCACGGCGCTGGCCGAGAAATACAATGCGTTCACCATGGTGGATGACTGCCACGCCACTGGCTTCATGGGCCCGAAGGGTGCGGGCACGCCGGCCCATTTCGGTACGCGCGTTGATATCCTCACAGGCACGCTTGGCAAGGCGCTCGGCGGCGCGCTCGGCGGCTATATCGCAGGGCCCCAAGCCGTGATCGACCTCTTGCGCCAACGTGCACGGCCCTATCTCTTCTCCAACGCGCTGCCCCCCATGATCACAGCCGCAGGCATTGCCGCGCTCAAGCTGGCTGAGGAAGGTGACGCGCTGCGCGCTCAGCTCTTTGCCAATGCCGCCCACTGGCGCGCAGGGCTTGAAGCGCTTGGCTTCACCCTGCTCGAAGGCGAACACCCCATTATCCCCGTCATGCTGGGCGAGGCCCAGCTGGCGCAAGACATGGCCGCAGCCCTTGACCGCCGTGGCGTCTATGTCTCGGGCTTCTTCTTCCCTGTCGTGCCCAAGGGCCGCGCGCGCATCCGCACCCAGATGAACGCAGCCCTCACCCGCGAAGACCTCGACACAGGCCTCGCTGCCTTTGCCGAAGCAGGCCGCGAAGTGGGCGCAATATGATCCTGCCAGACATCACCCACGCCATCGGCAACACACCGCTGGTCGCGCTGGACCGCCTCACCGCCCACCTCGGGCTGACAGGCCGTATCCTTGCAAAATGCGACCACATGCTGCCGGGCTTTTCCAAGAAAGACCGCGCCGCACTTGCCGTCATCCAGGCCGCCCGCGCCTCGGGCACGCTCAAAGCAGGCCAAACCGTGGTCGAGCTGACCTCTGGCAACATGGGCACAGGCCTCGCCATTGTGTGCGGCCTCAAAGGCCACCCCTTTGTCGCGGTGATGAGCGAGGGCAACAGCCCCGAGCGCGCCGCCATGATGCGCGCCCTTGGCGCAGAAGTGGTGCTTGTACCGCAAGCCGAAGGCGCGGTTGCTGGCGAAGTGTCAGGCGCAGATCTGGCGCTGGTAGAGGCCGCAGCGCAAGCGCTCACACAAGAGCGCGCCGCCTTCCGCGCCGATCAATTTGCACACCCGAGCAACCCGACAGCCCATGAGACAGGCACCGCCCCCGAAATCTGGGAGGCGTCTGAAGGCACTGTCACGGCCTTCTGTGACTTTGTCGGCTCGGGCGGTACATTGGGCGGCGCGGCCCGCTTTCTAGGCCCGCGCGGTGTGGCCTGCTATGCGGTCCACCCCGACACGCCCAACCACCCCATACAGGGCGGCGGCTATAACATGCCAACGCTGGCCCACCTCAAAGGCGTGCCACTTGCAGGCAATATCACCGTGACAGGCAACGAAGCGCGCCACCACGCCCGCCTGCTTGCCCGCTTTGAAGGCATCTTTGGAGGCTTTTCTGCCGGAGCCAATCTTGCTGGTGCAGTCAAGCTGCTCGCAGGCCCCGCAAAGGGCGGCACAGTTGCCATTGTCATCTGTGACTCTGGGTTGAAATACCTCTCAACCGACCTCTGGAAAGACGCGTCATGACCCGCAACACCATGCAAGCTCTCGTCAAAACCGCCCCTCAGAAAGGCCTGTCTCTCCAGCAAGAGCCTGTGCCCGAGATCGGCCCCGAAGACGTGCTGATCCGCGTGCACAAAACCGGCATCTGCGGCACGGACCTGCACATCTGGAACTGGGACGACTGGGCCGCGCGCACCGTGCCAACGCCGCTCATCACAGGCCATGAATTTGCAGGCGAAATCGTGGCTCTGGGCCGCGATGTGCAAGAGCTGTCCATCGGTCAGCGCTGCTCGGGCGAAGGCCACCTCATCGGCAAAAAGTCCCGCCAAAGCCGCGCAGGCAAATTCCACCTCGATCCGGAAACCCGCGGCATCGGCGTCAACGAACACGGCGCTTTTGCCGAATATCTGCGCCTGCCGGCCTTCAATGTCGTGCCCCTGCCCGATGTGATTGATGACGAAGTCGGCGCCATCCTCGACCCGCTCGGCAACGCCGTTCACACAGCGCTCAGCTTTGATCTGGTCGGCGAAGACGTGCTCATCACAGGCGCAGGCCCCATCGGCATCATGGCCGCCTGTGTGGCGCGCCACGTCGGCGCGCGCCATGTGGTCATCACCGATATCGACCAGCGCCGCCTCGATCTGGCCGCAACCGTGGCCGATGTGACCCCCGTCAACGTCGCCAAAGAAGACCTCAAAGACATCGAAGGCACCCTCAAAATGCGCGAAGGCTTTGATGTGGGCCTTGAGATGTCAGGCTCCCAGGCCGCGCTCGACCAGATGGTCGAAAACCTCGTCATGGGCGGGCGCATCGCCCTTCTGGGCATCCCCCCGGGTAAAAGCCCCGTCGACTGGTCGCGCATCGTCTTCAAAGCCATCACACTCAAAGGCGTCTATGGCCGTGAAATATTTGAAACATGGTACAAGATGATCGCCATGCTGGAAAACGGCCTTGATGTGCGCGGCGTCATCACCCACCGCCTCAAAGTGGCAGACTACGCCCAAGGCTTCCAAGCCATGCAGGAAGGCTCGGGCAAAGTGGTTCTGGACTGGACATAACCCAAGCCAGACCTGTCGGTCTTTCTTTTTGCCACAAATATCCTAGGGGGAGAGGGGTCAAGAGCCCGTAGGCGATTGACCCCGAGGGGGACAAAGTCCCCCTCGCCCCGGTCGGATTTGGCAAAGCCAAATTCGACCCTTACTTCTGAATGCTTTCCATATAGGCAAGCAAGGCCGCCAGAGGGCGCGGGGTCGGTGTAAACACGCCCTCACCCGTCTCAATCGGCACGCTCGGCCCCTCAAGCAAAAGGCCGAACTCGGGCATCTCTACATCTTCCGCCGCCTTGCGCTTGTAGCCGTCGATGTAGCTCAAGACACGGTTCACAGGAAAAGCGCCGCCATTGTCGCGCGTGAGCGTGGTCAGGTTCACAGGCTTCACACTCAGATCGCCCGCCAGCGGCCCGTCACCGGTCCCGCTTGCCCCGTGGCACATGGCGCAATTGGCGTCATAGGCCGCGCGGCCTTCGCTTGCGTCTGGCATCTCTGCATTCATACAAGCCGCCAGCGTCACCGCCGCAGCCAATCCGCTCAAAATATACCGCATTTGCTCGCCCCTTTTCGGTTTTGCTCCAGCCTAAAGAAACGGCCCTAGCGCTGCAAGCCTTCCAAGTGGCGCACAAGCGCCACAAGCGCGCGAGGCGTGGCGAGGGTTTGCCCATCTGCCGTTTGCCACATCACCCTGTCATCCGCTGACAGATCAGAAAAATCAGGCATATCGCCAAAATGCCCGGGGCCACCGTAGCCATGTATCTTCGCAAGCACATCATCTGCCGGAAAGCGGCCCCCATTGCGCGCAGCAATCTGCGTCAGATCGGCCGGCGCCTGGTCAAGCCCCGCAGCGGCGGGCCCGTCGCCGCGCCCGCGCACGCCGTGGCATGCAGCACAATTGTCAGAAAAGAGCATACCGCCACTCTTGGGGCCGTCGGTCTCAAGCAAAGCTGTGGTGCATCCTGCCAGAAGGGCCAAAGCCCAGACAGCCGCGAGTGCATATTTCATCGCGCATCTCCTCGTTTGCCCCAACCTGTCAGAGCGCGCGCGCCTTGCGCTTTGATCTGGATCATCCGTGCAGACCATGCCACTCTTTGCGTGACCCAAGAGACACCCACCGCCAAGGACACAGACCATGCACAGCCCCGCCTCCTACGCTCTCATCATGCTCGCCGCAGGCATCGGCATCCCTGTTCTGGCCGCGCTCAACGCAAGCCTTGGCACGCGCCTTGGCACACCTTTCGCCGCCGGGGCGATCCTGTTTTGTGTGGCGCTCTCAGCCGCTCTGATCATGCTCTTTGTCACAGGCAGTGCAAGCGCGCTCGCCAAAGCCCCCGCCCAGCCCAAACACCTGTTTCTGGCAGGGCTGCTTGTGGCCTTCTACGTGCTCTCCATCACATGGGTCGCGCCGCGCTTTGGCGTGGGCAACGCGGTGTTCTTCGTGCTGCTCGGTCAGCTCGTCTCGGCCGCCATCATTGACCATTTCGGCCTTTTTGGCGCGCGTGTCTCGCCGCTGTCGCTCACCCGTGCCGGCGGCATCGCCCTCATGGCCTCAGGGGTCTGGCTCACCCAGCAGGCCTAGCTGTGGAGCGTTCATGGTCGTTGGGCGCAAGCACCGCGCCCGCAACTCTTTCACAGATGCCACATCAAGGCGCAGCGCCGCCAGAATATCTTCCTCCCGGCGAAAGATTTTGACCTGCACACCACCCTCAAACTCGGCCAGTGACTGATACATCCGCGCAACCCCGTAGGCCGTGTCTTGTGGCGCAAAGATGTTACAGCTTGTCGGTGGGCCGCTCTTGTCCTCGGCGCCGTTCACCATCGAGAGCGCAGACCAGACCTGCTTGAAGCCGACATCCAGCTCGCCCAGCTCGGAGAAGTCACAAAACTCCCGTCGCCCCGGCCTGAATTCGGGGCCAGCGAGATAGTCCTCAAACATTTTCCGAAAATCAGCCAGTTCAACACGGCCAAACCAATGCGCATAAGCAAGGTCAAGATCTGTGGAGATACCAATTTCAATCGGCATAGACGCAGCCCCACCTTACGGTTTTGCGACCCGCTTCTTCTTGTTTCACAAACGCCACCCCCAAAACATACTGCACCACTCTGTGGCGCGCGCCATACAACCAATGGTAGATCAACAAGACACGCAGGTCTAGAAAAATACATCGCCTCACGTCTGGAAATTGGCGGGGCGGCCTCACAAAGCGCTGAAGGCCTCAAAGCCGAATTGCGCCTCAGGCACCGCCGCCTCAAGCCCGTTGAGCGAAATCTCGACACCCGTTGAAAGCACAACCGTTACGCCCGTCGCATCAATGCGCTGGTCCACAACCGAGGGCACATCCCCCGCCTCATGCAGCACAATCAGCTGGTCTTCCCTTGGGTCAAAGTCCGTGATGGTTGCCCCCAGTTCGACATCCGACAGGATGTAATGCCTATCCGCACCTGCGCCCCCCTCGCCGATATCCCCCTCACCCAACATGAGCGTGTCATCGCCCAGACTGGCCACAAGACGGTCGATTTCGTCATCAGAGCTGCCGTCATCAGTGTTGCCGTTGAGCACATCATCGCCCAGCGTGGCCAGAAGCAGGTCGGCCCCCTCGCCGCCCACAAGCGTGTTGTTGCCCTCACCTGCATCAATGCGGTCATCTCCCGCGCCACCGTCAAGATAGTCGTTGCCGCCGTTGCCGTTGAGCGTGTCATCGCCCGTGCCCCCACGCAAAACATCGTCGCCCTCCCCGCCGCGCATAAAGTCGTTGCCCGCAGCGCCCTCCAGCGTGTCATCGCCATGATACCCCGTGAGGTCATCATCCTCGCGGCCACCTTGCATCAGGTCAGCCTCGACCGTGCCCAAAAGCGTGCGCCCATCTTCCGCCAAGCTCGGCTCAGCCGTGCCCTCTGGGGGTGTGCCCTCTGGGGGTGTCTCTTCAGCAGTGGTCTCTTCGGGGGTGGTCTCGTCAGGATCTGCTGCCTGATCAAAGGTCAGAAGCGCGTCAACAGCCATAATCTCTGGCGCCTCCGCCCCATCCTGAGCCGCAGCACCCGCCGCGCCCATGTCGTCGGCGTCATCGCTTTCACCGTCTGAAAGCGGCACCATCATCAGGGGCAAGCCCAACAAGGCCATCAAAACCATAGATGTTAACATCTGTCTGCCTCTCGCATTTCAGGGTCATGTCGCCCCGTTTGCAAACAGTGTCTCGTTTCAATTTGTCAAAAATATGCACTACTTCGGGCGTTATCATGCCGCATGAAGCCGCGCATCTGGCTCTAGGCAGGCACAAGCAACCCGTCTTCCAGCCGCACACATCGGTCCATCCGCGCGGCCAGCTCAAGGTTGTGCGTGGCAATCACCGCCGCCAGCCCCGTTTCCCGCGCCAGCCCCATGAGGGCGGCAAAAACCTGATCAGAGGTTGCAGGGTCAAGGTTGCCCGTGGGTTCATCTGCCAGCATCAACCGTGGCGCATTGGCCAGCGCACGGCAAAAGGCAACGCGCTGTTGCTCGCCGCCTGACATATCTGCAGGCCTGTGCGCCGCGCGCGGCCCAACCCCCACATGCTCCAGAAGCCCCATCGCGCGCGCCTTGGCCGCCCCGCGCGCTGCGCCATTGGCCAGCTGGGGCAGCATCACATTTTCCAGCGCGCTGAACTCGGGCAAAAGGTGGTGGAACTGGTAAACAAACCCCACATCCTCGCGCCGCACCGTCGTGCGCTTGCGGTCAGAGCGCCCCGTCATGTCCTGCCCGCCAATCGCGACGCGCCCGGCACTGGGCGTATCGAGCAGCCCCGCAATGTGCAAAAGCGTTGACTTACCCGCCCCCGACGGGGCCACCAGCGCCACGATCTCGCCAGCGGCGATCTCAAGCTCGGCCCCCCGCAACACGCGCACCTCATTGGGCTTGCCTGCGTTGTAGACCTTTTCAATGCCCTCAAGGCGCAACACCGGCTCACTCATAGCGCAAGGCCTCCACAGGGTTCATCCGCGCCGCGCGCCGCGCCGGAAAGATCGTCACAACAAAGCTCAGCCCAAGGCTCAGCGCGACAGCGCTCATCACATCACCAAACTGTAGCTTGGCGGGCAAAAACGAGATCCCGCGCACCGCAGGGTCCCATATACCGCCACCCGAAACACCGTTTACGATGGCAAAGATCGGGTCAATGTAGATGGCAAACAGACAGCCCAGCACCACGCCCATCGCCGTGCCAATGATACCTGTGAACGCCCCACAGATGAAAAACACCCGCAGCACCGCGCCCTCCGTCAGGCCGATGGTGCGCAGAATGCCAATGTCGCGGCCCTTGTTCTTCACAAGCATGATCAGCCCCGAGACAATGTTCATCGCCGCAATCAAAACAAGGATCGAGAGGATCACAAACATCACGTTGTCTTCAATATCGAGCGCCTTGAGAAATCCGCCGCTCGCGTCTTTCCATGTCCAGAGCAAGGCCCGGTCGCCCCCAGCCTGAATGAGCGGCAGCGTCATGCCTTCCACGTCGTCAGGCTCGGCAACCATCACCTCGATCTCGTCGGCCCGCCCCTCGCGGTTGAAAAACACCTGCGCCTCGCCAAACGGCATATAAACACGCGTGCGGTCAATGTCATAGCGCCCCGCCGTAAAGATATAGACCACCTCATAGGCCTTCACGCGCGGGCTGGTGCC
>NZ_CBFHTG010000007.1:0-132659 GCF_965658795.1 Lentibacter sp.
ACTCTTATTCTGGTGCTGGGCGATCAGCTCAGTCATGAGCTTGCCTCACTCAAAGCCTGCGACATGGCGCAGTCTGTTGTTCTGATGGCTGAGGTCGCCGAAGAGGCGGACTATGTCTGGCATCACAAAAAGAAACTGGCCTTCGTCTTTTCGGCCATGCGCCATTTTGCGCAGGAGCTTCAGGCCAAGGGGTGGGATGTGCGCTACCAGAAGCTCGATGACCCCTCAAATGCGGGGTCTCTCGTGTCAGAGGTGGGCAAGCTTCTGTCTGAAGGGGGCTTTGAACGGGTTGTTATGACCGAGGCAGGCGAGGTGCGTCTGAAGTCAGCGTTTGAGCAAGCGTCTGAGACATGGACCGTGCCACTTCAGGTGCTCGAAGATGACCGCTTCTTGGCATCCCACGCCGCGTTTGCGGCCTGGGCTGAGGGGCGCAAGCAACTTCGGATGGAATATTTCTACCGTGACATGCGCCGCCAGACGGGCCTCTTGATGCAGGGCGATAAGCCCGAGGGCGGGCAATGGAACTTTGATGCGGAGAACCGCAAGCCCGCCAAGGCCGATCTCTTTATGCCACATCCTCCCAAAACGGTGAATGATGCGATCACGGAGGACGTATTGGAGATGGTCGAGCGTGAGCGCGGCGCGCATTTTGGAACGCTTTTGCCTTTCTGGTTTGCTGTGACACGCGAGGGCGCTTTGGAGGCACTGGAGTATTTTGCCAGCGAAGCCCTGCCGCGCTTTGGCGACTATCAGGACGCAATGCTGACGGGGGAACCGTTTCTCTACCATTCGGTGCTGGCACAATATATTAACATTGGCTTGCTCGGGCCGCTTGAGGTCTGTCGCAGGGTCGAGCGGGCCTATTATGAGGGCACTGCGCCGCTCAATGCTGTTGAGGGCTTCATCAGGCAGATCATTGGCTGGCGCGAGTATATGCGCGGTATCTACTGGTTGAAGCCTGAGGGCTACACAGACCAGAATTACCTTGGGGCCACCCGTGATTTGCCAGCCTTCTACTGGACGGGGGAAACCGATATGGCCTGCCTTGCCGCAGCCATCGGCCAAACCCGTGAAGAGGCTTACGCACATCACATCCAGCGTCTGATGGTGACAGGTAACTTTGCCATGCTTGCAGGGATTGACCCCAAGCAAGTGCATGAGTGGTATCTTGCGGTTTATGCGGATGCCTATGAATGGGTCGAAGCGCCCAATGTGATCGGGATGAGCCAGTTTGCGGATGGCGGGTTTCTCGGCTCCAAGCCCTATGCTTCAAGTGGGAACTACATCAACAAAATGTCTGATTATTGCGCTGGCTGCCGCTACAGCGTCAGCCGGAAGACAGGCGAGGCGGCGTGCCCGTTTAACGCCCTCTACTGGGACTTTCTTGCGCGCAACGCAGACAAGCTGCGCGGCAACCCGAGGCTGGGGCAGATGTATGCCACATGGGGCCGTATGAGTGACGAAAAGCGCGATGACTACCTTGCGAGTGCGGCCAGCTTTCTGGAGACATTGGATGCGTAAGAAAGCGGATTTGCCCGAGAAGCCCTGCGCCGCCTGTGGCAGGCCTTTCACCTGGCGCAAGAAGTGGGCGAAGGTCTGGGAGGAGGTGCGCTACTGTTCCGAGCGCTGCAAACGCGAGGGGCGGCGCAAATGACACCTTGTCTGTGAGCTGGCTCACGCTACTGTGCTGATAAAAGGGAGAGACTTATGAAATTGCTACGCTATGGCCCTGTCGGGCATGAGAAACCTGCTTGCCTTGATGCATCGGGTACGATGCGGGATCTGTCTGGTGTTGTGGCCGACTTTGAAGGGGAGGGTGTCTCGCTTGAGGCGCTGGACGCTTTGAAACGCCTTGATCTTGAGGCATTGCCTGTTGTTGACGGGGCGCCGCGTATCGGGGCGGCTCTGGCGCGGGTTGAGACCTTTTATGCGATCGGCCTGAACTATGCGCAGCACGCGGCCGAGGCCGGCATGGAGCCGCCAAAAGAGCCGATCCTGTTTAACAAATCAGCCTCCTGCCTTGCGGGGCCGAATGATGCCCTTACGCTGCCAAAGGGCAGTGAGAAAAGTGACTGGGAAGTCGAGCTTGGCGTTGTCATCGGGCGGCGCGCGCAAAATGTGAGCGTCGATGATGCGCTCAGCTATGTGGCAGGCTATTGTGTGATCAATGACCTGTCAGAACGGGCCTATCAGATCGAGCGTGGCGGACAGTGGACCAAGGGCAAGTCAGCCCCCGGTTTCGGGCCTGTTGGACCCTATCTTGTCACAGCCGACGAGGTGCCAGACCCCCAAGCGCTCGGGCTGCGCTTGAGCCTGAATGGCGAGATGGTACAGGACAACTTCACCTCAGATATGATCTTTTCTGTGGCCGAGATTATCGCGCATATGAGTGAATTCATGGCGCTGGTGCCGGGGGATGTGATTGCGACGGGCACACCTGAGGGTGTGGGCATGGGCATGAAGCCACAACGGTTCCTGCGCTCGGGCGATGTTATGGAGCTGGAAATCGACGGTTTGGGCAAGCAGCGCACAGAGGTTCTGTAAGCCC
The DNA here is from genome assembly GCF_965658795.1 of Lentibacter sp. Classification (NCBI taxonomy): domain Bacteria; kingdom Pseudomonadati; phylum Pseudomonadota; class Alphaproteobacteria; order Rhodobacterales; family Roseobacteraceae; genus Lentibacter; species Lentibacter sp. Next base: position 2,549 of record NZ_CBFHTG010000007.1, read on the forward strand.
TGTCAGAAACACAAAAGCGCGGCCCGAGAGCCGCGCTTTTTATCTTGATCGCAGAGTTTTTTACGCGTTGGCTTCGCGGATTTTGTCTGCGGCGTCTTTGTTGTAGGTGATGCCGCTGTCTTCAAACAATGTGTCCAGCTCGCCTGACAATGTCATCTCTGTGATGATGTCACAGCCGCCGACGAACTCGCCTTTGACGTAGAGCTGTGGCACTGTTGGCCAGTCTGAATAGTCTTTGACACCTTGGCGGATTGCCTCGTCGGCCAGAACGTTGACGTCTTGGTAGTCAACGCCCATGAAGTTGAGCACGCCAGCGACACGCGAAGAAAAGCCGCATTGTGGCATTTCTTTTGTGCCCTTCATGAAGAGCACCACATTGTTGGCTTTGACAGTTTGGTCAATTTGGGTCTTTGCGTCGGTCATGATACTCTCGCTTATTCGGGGGCTTTTGTTGTGAGGGCAAGCGCATGGAGCTCACCGTTAGAGCCGTCCATTTTGCCTTTGAGGGCTGCATAGACAGCGCGCTGTTGCTGCACGCGGTTTTTGCCGCGAAAGCTTTCATCGATGACCATAGCGGACATGTGTACGCCATCTTCGCCTGCCACAGTGATCTGTGCGTCAGGGAAGGCGGCCCGCAGAATTGTCTCTAGCTCATCGGCATATATCGCCATGGGTGGCTCCTGTTCTTACTTTCGAAAGATGTAAGCATGATATTGCTTTAACGCAAGCAGCCTAGGCAAAGGTTTCTGCAAAGCTTGTGCGGTAAATTGTGCGCATCTCTTCGAGGGGGGCGGAGCTTGAGCCAAAGCTTACGTCTGTGCCTGTGAACTTGCCAATGGCAGCAATAGGCACGCCAGCACGGCCGGCCGCGAGCATGAGCGCCTCGGCCTGATCAAAGTTGCAGGCCACAAGGTAGCGCGCCTGATCTTCGCCAAAGAGCTCTTGGGTGTTTTCTGTGTCAATCTGAACACCCACATCCGAGGCTTCGGCCATTTCAAAGGCGGCCATAGCAAGGCCACCATCAGAGAGGTCAAGGCAGGCTGTGATCCACTCATAGTGCTCGCGGATAAAGTCGCCATTGCGCTTTTCGGCGGCAAGATCGACCACAGGCGCATCGCCTTCAACACGGTTGAACACTTCGGCCAGAAGGGCCGACTGGCCAAGGTGGCCTTCTGTGTCGCCAATGAGAAGCGCAACGTGGCCTTCCCGCGCATGACCCAAGATTGCTTGGTCTTCATGGGCAATCAGGCCAACTGCGGCGATGGTCGGGGTCGGCAGGATGCCTGTGCCATCGGTTTCGTTGTAAAGGCTGACGTTGCCTGAGACGATGGGCATATCAAGCGCGGCCACTGCTGCGCCGATGCCTTTGATCGCGCCGACAAACTGGCCCATGATCTCGGGCTTCTCCGGGTTGCCAAAGTTGAGGTTGTCGGTGCTGGCCAAGGGCTTGGCGCCCACGGCTGTCAGGTTGCGATAGGCTTCGGCAACGGCTTGTTTGCCGCCCATCTCCGGGTTGGCCATGACATAGCGGGGCGTTACATCCGAGGTGAAGGCCAGCAGCTTTTCTGTGCCGTGTACACGCACCACACCCGCGCCAAAGCCCGGTGTGCGCACGGTATCGGCCATAACCATTGTGTCGTATTGCTCATAGATCCATTGCTTGCCCGCATAGTTTGGCGAGGCGAGAAGCGCGCGCAACCCGTCGATAGGGTCTACCTGTGGCACATCTTCGCCTGACAGCGGCTCCGCCGGGGGTGTCTCAACCCATGGGCGGTCATATTCAGGGGCGGAGCCTGACAGCGTTGCCAGAGGCAAGTCGGCTTTCAGCTCATCGCCATGCATAATGATGAAGCGGTCTTCTGCAATGGTCTCGCCGACGATTGCAAAATCCAGATCCCATTTCTCAAAGACGGCACGGGCCTCGGCTTCCAGCTCGGGATTAAGCACCATCAACATGCGTTCTTGGGACTCAGACAGCATCATTTCATAGGCTGTCATATTGGCCTCGCGTTGCGGCACATCGTTGAGCTGAAGGCGCACGCCAAGGCCGCCTTTATCACCCATTTCAACGGCGGAGCAGGTCAGGCCTGCTGCCCCCATATCCTGAATCGAAATCACAGCGCCTGTGGCCATCAGCTCAAGCGTGGCCTCCATCAGGCGCTTTTCGGTGAAGGGGTCACCCACCTGAACGGTCGGGCGTTTTTCTTCGATGCTGTCGTCAAACTCTGCCGAGGCCATTGTCGCGCCGCCGACACCGTCGCGGCCCGTTTTGGCGCCCAGATAGACAACAGGCATCCCGACACCTGATGCGGCGGAGTAAAAGATCTTGTCAGCGTCTGCGAGACCCGCTGCAAAAGCGTTGACGAGGCAGTTGCCATTGTAGGCCGGATCAAAGCGGACTTCTCCGCCCACGGTTGGCACGCCAAAGCAGTTGCCATACCCGCCAATGCCCTCAACCACACCATGCACGAGCTGGCGTGTCTTGTGGTGGTCTTTTTCGCCGAAGCTGAGCGAGTTCATCGCCGCAATCGGGCGCGCGCCCATTGTGAAGACATCGCGCAGAATGCCGCCTACGCCGGTGGCCGCGCCTTGGTAGGGCTCGATGTAGCTGGGGTGGTTGTGGCTTTCCATCTTGAAGATGATCGCCTGACCATCGCCGATATCGACCACACCCGCGTTTTCGCCCGGCCCGCAAATAACCTGTGGCCCTTCCGTGGGAAGGGTGCGCAGCCACTTTTTGGAGGACTTGTAAGAGCAGTGTTCGTTCCACATGGCTGAGAAAATTCCCAACTCTGTGAAGCTTGGCTCACGTCCGATGATCTCGAGGATACGGTCGTATTCCGAGGGCGAAAGGCCGTGGGCTTTGATCAGGTCTTGGGTGATGGCGGGCTCGGTCATGGCAGCAGTCCTAGCAGGGTAGGTGGGTCAATCTATGCCTGTGTCTTAGGCCAAGCTGGCGTAATGTGAAAGATGAAAGCTGAGTTTTTCTGTGCGAAAGATAGGGGGGTGCGTCTTCCAGAACATGGGCCGCGGGTTGACGTGATGGGCTTTATGGCTTTCTTATTCCTCATGAAAATTTGAGGGCTGCACTTGTTTGAAAATCCTTTTCTGAAAACGGGTCTTGATGACCCTCAACTGTCACAGATTCCAGCGCCCAGCGTTGATGCGCAAGCACCGCGCGAGCTTTTGTCTCTTTGCCCCGTTGCGGGGAAAACGCCGCTTGTCTCTCTCGGGCCATTTGCCGGCGCTGGCGCGGTTTTTGTGAAAGACGAGCGCGCGCGCATGGGCCTTGGGAGCTTCAAGGCGCTTGGCGCGGCTTATGTTATTGCCTCCGAGGCGGCCGCGGGGCGGGCCGAGGGCGAGACATTTGTGTGCGCAAGCGCGGGCAACCATGGTTTGTCTGTGGCTGCGGGGGCTGCGGCCTTTAAGGCAAAAGCGGTTATCTATTTGAGCCGCTCTGTGCCTGAAGCCTTTGCCGAAAGGCTGCGCGCGCGCGGCGCGGAGGTGCGGCGCGTTGATGGAAGCTATGAAGACAGTATGGTGGCTGCGGCTGAGGCGGCGGCCAAGGAGGGCTTCAAGCTTTTGTCAGATAGCTCCTGGAACGGGTATACGGCCTATCCTCACAAGCTGATGGAGGGCTATCTTGTCATGGCGGCTGAAGCGGCCGAGGCGATGCCTGAAGCGCCCACGCATATCTTTTTGCAAGCGGGTGTTGGTGGGCTGGCGGCGGCCTGTGCCGCCTATTTTCGCACGGTTTGGGGCGACGGCCCCCAGATCATCGTGGTGGAACCAGAGGCAGCGCCAGCGCTCATCGAAAGTGTGAAAGCGGGCAAATTTGTCAGCACGAGTGGCCCAGAATCATGCATGGGGCGGCTTGACTGCAAGGAGGCCTCGCTGATCGCTTTGAAGGGCCTTGCGCGCGATGCCAACCTGTTTGCAACGCTTTCGGAAGCGGCGTCCCAAGCTGCATTGGGGCCTTTGGCTGATGCGGGGCTCGCAACAACGCCCTCGGGGGGCGCTGGTATGGCCGCCCTGATGAGCCTTGCGCCTCTTGGCCCTGAGGCGCGGGTGTTGTGTATTGTCAGTGAGGGGGCCGAGGCATGAAGCGCGGCTTTGAGACGGCTGAATACAAGGCGCGCCTGAAAGCTGCACAGCTCGCGATGCAGCGTCATGATCTGGCCGCGATTTTGCTCACGACAGAGCCTGAGGTGCGTTACTTCACAGGGTTTCATACGCGGTTTTGGGAAAGCCCCAGCCGCCCTTGGTTTGTGATTTTGCCACAAAACGGGGCACCTGTTGCGGTTATCCCATCGATTGGGGCTGCTCTGATGGGGCAAACCTGGGTTGAGGATATTCGAACCTGGAGCGCGCCTGATCCGATTGATGATGGCGTTTCGCTTCTGATTGACGCTTTGCAACAGATCGGTGGGGGCGGCAGGATCGGCGTGCCGTCTGGCATGGAAAGTCATCTGCGTATGCCTTTGGCCGACTTTGGGCGGCTGCAGGCCGCGGGGCTGGTTTTTGGCGATGACGCTGGGATTATCGCGCAGCTGCGTGCGGTGAAGACCGAGGCCGAGATCGAAAAAATCGCGCGCGCCTGCACGATTGCGGGGCGCGCATTTGACCGTGTGGGTGAAGTGGCCAGACAGGGCGCAAAGCTCGACAGCGTTTTTCGCGGGTTTCAGAGGCTGTTGCTGGAGGAGGGGGCCGACTGGGTGCCCTATCTGGCGGGGGGAGCCGGGCCGAAAGGCTATGCGGATGTGATTTCGCCTGCAGGGCCGCAGCCCTTGGCGATGGGCGATGTGTTGATGCTTGATACCGGTGCTGTTTGGGACGGCTATTTTTGCGACTTTGATCGTAACTTCTCGATCGGCGTGCCTGCGCGGCAGATGGCACAGCCTTGGAACCAGCTTCTTGAGGCGGCTTTGGCCGGTGTCGAGGCCGCACGCCCGGGTGCTGAAGCGGCCGATGTCTGGCGCGCTATGGCCTCGGTTGTGGGGGGCGGTGACACGGCGGGGCGGCTTGGGCATGGGCTGGGAATGCAGCTCACAGAGGGTCTGTCTTTGACCGCACGCGACCATACTGTTTTGGAGGCGGGGATGGTCATCACGCTGGAGCCGGGAATTGAGACTGGCGATGGCATGATGCTTGTTCACGAGGAGAATATTGTCATCCGGGATGGCGGTGCGCAGATCTTGTCGCCCTGGGCCAGCGGGCCAATGCCTGTTTTGTGACACCCCCAAAAAAAAGGCCGAGCATTAAGCTCGGCCGAAGTCCAACAGGGAGGTATGAAAGCGATAAATCATCGCTGTCAAAAGCCGATTTAGGGGTGAGGCATCGCCCGTTCAAGTGAAATAATGCCGCAGGTGCAGCATGTCTGCTATGCGAAAATTGCATGGCTGCTAAAATATTTACTCAAATGCCTGATTTTTAACCTGTTTACGATAGATCGAAATCTCGTCTTGGACAAAATCGCGAAACGCGCCGATGCGTTTTGAGTGCCGCAGCTCTTCTGGATAGGCCAGGAAAACGGGGATATCGCCGCTATCGGCCTCGTCCAGGAGGCGCACGAGATTCGGAAAGTCATTGGCCACATAGTTTGGCAGAACGCCGATACCGAGATTGTTCAGCGTGGCTTGCAGCACACCAAAGTAGTTGTTCACCGTCAGCAGCGAGTCGATTTCGTAGCTCATGAGCGCATTGACCATACTGGCCGCTGCGCCCACTTGCGTGGAGCGGACGTTCTGGCAGATCAGCCGGTGATTGGCCAAGTCTTCAAGGCGCGTGGGTGTGCCGCGTTGGTCGAGGTATTCCTGGGTTGCGAAGATCCGCATGTTGACGTTCATCAAGCGCTTGCGAATGAGGTCGGCCTGGCTCGGTTCTTTCATGCGAATGGCGACATCTGCTTCCCGCATGGGCAGGTCAAGAACGCGCTCCTCGAGCATCAAATCGATCTTGAGATCGGGGTATTTCTCATAAAGCCGTGCCAGACGCGGGGCGAGCCAGAGCGTGCCAAAGCCGATGGTTGTTGTCACCCGCAGCTCGCCGAAGACCTCTTCTTCGCTATCTTTTATGCGCGCTGTTGCGGCATCAAGCCGTTTGATCATGGCGCGCGTGGCATCGAAAAGCAGCTCGCCTTGTTCTGTCAGGATCAGCCCGCGCGCATGGCGGTGAAACAAGGTGGTGTTGAGCGATTCTTCGAGGCCGCGCATCTGGCGCGACACGGCGGATTGCGACAGGTTGAGTGTCTCACCTGCATGGGTGAGGCTGCCAGCGTCGGCAACCGCATGAAATATTCTGAGTTTGTCCCAATCCATCGTCGTATCTTTCTGCTCAAATCACCTTTGTCGGTGTAACTTTATTTTAGTCTTGTTCGTAACGTAACGAAACTCGGTACAAAATGCGAATAACTGTTGGTAGGTCAACAATTATGACCTACTGTAAAGCTCTATATTCGCCTATATTGGCAATGGCATCAAGTGATGGGAGGCGCGCGATGAGTAAGCAAAAGGTTTCACTGAACGACCGGTTCGATCTGAAAAAATCACCAGTTTTGTTAAATGGGACGCAAGCGCTTGTGCGCCTGATGCTCACGCAAAAAGAGCGTGACCGCGCCGCAGGGCTCAATACCGCTGGCTATGTGACAGGGTATCGTGGCTCGCCGCTTGGCGCTGTCGATATGAACATGAGCCGCGCTGAGAAGATCCTCACCGAGAATGATGTGAAGTTTCACCCCGGATTGAACGAAGATCTGGCGGCCACAGCGCTGTGGGGCAGCCAGCAGGCTGAACTGCGTGGTGAGGGCAAATACGACGGCGTCTTTGGCCTTTGGTATGGCAAAGGCCCGGGCGTGGACAGAACGGGCGATGTGTTCCGTCATGCCAATATGGCCGGGACAAGTGCCAACGGGGGTGTGCTTGTTGCGATGGGCGATGACCACACAGGCGAAAGCTCGACCGTGCTGCACCAGAGCGAATGGGCGCTCATTGATGCCTATATGCCGATCGTGTCGCCTGCCGGTGTTCAGGAGATTATTGATTACGGCATCTATGGCTGGGCGCTGAGCCGCTTTTCGGGGCTGTGGGTTGGCCTGAAAACGATGAAAGACACGATCGAGGCAACTGCTGTTGTGGATGGGGATCCGAACCGCATGAACTTTGTGCTGCCTGAGTTTGATATGCCTGAAGGTGGTTTGAACATTCGCCTTGTGGACACGCCACACGACCAAGAAGCCCGTATGATCGACCACAAGCGCTTTGCGGCTGAGGCTTTCAGCCACGCCAACAAGATGGATAAGCGCGTTTGGGGCAAGCCCGGGGCAAAGATCGGCTTTGTTGCGGCGGGTAAAAACTGGCTCGACCTGACGCATGCGCTTGCCCTGCTGGGCATTGATGCCGCCGAGGCCGAGCGCCTCGGGGTGACCACATATAAGGTCGGGCAGACATTCCCGCTGGATATGCGCGGCTTTACCGACTGGGCCGAGGGGCTCGACCTGATTGTTGTGGTCGAAGAAAAGCGCAAGCTGATCGAAGTTCAAATCAAAGAAGCCATTTTTGACACACGCAAGGGCCGCCGTGTTTATGGCTGGTACAAGGGCGGTGCGGGCAGCATGCACCGCGAAGAGCTGTTTCCGACACGCGGCGCGCTTGACCCTATCTGGATCGCCGAAAAGCTGGGTGATATCCTCGTAGAGGAAGGGCGCAACACGGATGGCATCAAAGCGGGCCTGGCCCAGCTTGCCGAGGCGCGCCGCGCGGACAATGCCGAAGATATTGCTGCGCGCTTGCCGTATTTCTGCGCAGGGTGTCCGCACAACTCTTCGACCAAGCTGCCAGAGGGCGCGCGCGGTATGGCGGGGATCGGCTGTCACTATATGGTGCAGTGGATGGACCGAAACACCCTTGGCTCGACCCAGATGGGCGGCGAGGGTGCAAACTGGATTGGCGAGGCGCCTTTCTCAACCCGTGCGCATGTGTTCCAGAACCTTGGGGACGGAACCTACAACCACTCGGGTATTCAGGCGATACGCGCGGCCATCGCCTCGGATGCGAACATCACTTATAAAGTGCTCTACAACGACGCTGTGGCGATGACGGGTGGCCAGAGCAACGAGGGCGAGCTTGATGCCGCCCAGATCGTTGCGGAGCTTCAGGCTATGGGCGTGAAAGATCTTGCCATCGTTTATGATGACAAGGAAGACGTTGACATGAACGCTTTCCCGCAAGGTCTTGAAATTAAAGGGCGCGACCACCTCATGGAGGTACAGGAGCGGATGGAGCAGACCAAAGGCACATCAGCCATTGTCTACATCCAGACCTGTGCCGCCGAAAAGCGCCGCCGCCGCAAGCGGGGCCTGTTCCCTGACCCTGACAAGCGCGTGTTTATCAACACCGATGTCTGCGAGGGCTGTGGCGACTGTGGTGTTCAGTCAAACTGTGTGGCGATCACACCTGTCGAGACAGAGCTTGGCCGCAAGCGCGCGGTCGACCAGTCGGCTTGCAACAAAGACTTCAGCTGTTTGAAAGGCTTCTGCCCCAGCTTTGTGACGCTGGAAGGTGCAACGCCCAAGAAAGCCGCGACAGCCAGCCTTGAGCTGCCTGATCTGCCAATGCCCGAGCTGCCCAAGATCAACGGCACCCATAATGTGGTTATCACAGGTGTTGGGGGGACCGGTGTTGTCACCATTGGGGCTGTGCTTGCCCAGGCTGCCCAGATTGATGGCAAGGGCGCTGGCATGATGGAAATGGCGGGGCTTGCCCAAAAAGGTGGCGCGGTGCACATTCATTGCCGTATTGCCAACAGCCCTGCTGATATTAGCGCCATTCGTGTCGCGACAGGCGAAGCCCATGTGCTGATTGGGGGGGATATGGTTGTGAGTGCGGGGGCCAAAACCCTTGGTCTCACGCGGACAGGGCACACCGGCGCTGTTGTGAACGCTCATGAAACCATCACGGGTGATTTTACCCGCGATACAGAGTTCAAGCTCCCCTATGATCGGCTCGAGGTTCAGCTTGCAGCGCGCTTGAAAGACAAGCTGAGCTTGTTTGATGCGTCAGAGTTGGCAAAGGTTTTGCTTGGCGACAGTATTTTCTCCAACATGATGGTATTTGGTGGCGCATGGCAGCGCGGGTTTGTGCCCGTGAGCTATGAGGCTATCATGGAAGCGGTGGCGCTCAATGGCGCGGCTGTGGAGCGCAACCAGCGCGCGTTCGAGATCGGGCGTTGGGCGGTGCTGTTTCCGGAAGAGGCCGCGCGCTACCTGACATCAGAAGTTCATGATAAGCCCATGTCCTTGAAGCAAAAAATAGACTTTAGGGCCAAAAAGCTGGTGGAGTACCAGAATGAAGCGCTTGCGACCAAGTTCCGCAGCCTTGTTGAGCGCTTTGAGGACGAGCGGCTCAAAGAGGCGGTGGCCAAGGGATACCACAAATTGCTCGCCTATAAAGACGAGTATGAGGTGGCGCGCTTGCTGTTGAGCACGCAAGAAAAGGCCGCAGCAGAATTTGATGGTGATTTCAAGTTGAGCTACCATTTGGCCCCACCGCTACTGTCTAAAATAGGCCATGACGGACGACCACAGAAGCGGCAGTTCGGGGGCGGTATGGCGCGCTGGTTCAAGCTTTTGGCGAAGTTCAAGGGCCTGCGCGGCACAGCTTTTGACCCGTTCGGGCGCACGGCTGAACGCAAGATGGAGCGGGCTTTGATTGCTCAGTATGAGCAGGATATGGAGACAGTGCTTGCGCATCTTTCGCCTGAGACTCTGGATGTTGCCCTGGCTTTGGCCGAGCTCCCGCTCAGCATTCGCGGGTTTGGGCCTGTGAAAGAAGCCAACGAGGCAAAGGCTGCGAAAGACCGTGAAGCGCTGTTGGCACAATTGCGCAGCGGCGGCAGCCCTCAGCTTGAAGCGGCAGAATAAGCGCACGCGTCATCGGGGTGTCATAAACCCTAGCCAGACTGAATGTTGCGCAGTATGACGCTGCGTAACATTTAACTTGGTGAGCCGTGCCATGAAAGATTCCGCGACTGCAGCCCGCGATATTTCGTATTCTTTTTCTGCAACCACCCGCAGTGGCCGCGCCCTGATCCGCGTGATGGAAAACACGACAGGGCGACTGGGCCTGATAAAACGGGCCAGAGGCTATGAGCTGGACTTGGCCAATGGTCAGGATTTCTGGGATGTGATGGTTGCGCGTTACGGGCTGTCTCTGAATATCATCGGGGGCGCGCTCTCGAATATTCCGAAGACCGGTCCGCTGATATTGGTTGCAAACCATCCCTACGGGATTTTGGACGGCCTGATGATGGGGCATATCCTGCGCCAGACGCGGGGTGACTTTCGCATTTTGGCGAACTCCGTTTTTAGCAGGTCGGAGGCGCTCGAGAGAGTGATACTGCCCATTTCCTTTGAGGAGACCAAAGACGCGATGCGCCTCAACCTCGAGACACGGCGCGAGGCGCTGCAATATCTGGGCGAGGGCGGTGCGATCGGGATTTTTCCCGGAGGGACGGTGAGCACGGCGGCCTCGCCTTTTACCACGCCGCTTGACCCGAGCTGGCGCAATTTTACCGCGCGAATGGTGGCAAAATCAGACGCCACTGTTGTGCCAGTGTTTTTTGAGGGAACCAACAGCCGTCTCTTTCAGATTGCCAGCCATTTGCACACGACACTCAGGATGGGACTGTTGATAAAGGAATTCAAAAACCGGATCGATAGCCCCGTGGATGTGGTGATTGGGGATCCCATTGCGCCTGATCAGTTGCGCAAGCGTGCCGCAGACAGCAAAGCAATGATGGATTTCTTGCGCCAATCCACGTATGAGCTATCTCCAAGGCCACTTGCTAACTGCGGGTATGGCCATGAATTTGAAGAGAAACATCGCGCTTGAGGCGTTACACATGGCAGTTGGTATTTTTGATTCTGGGTTGGGTGGGCTGACGGTTTGGCAGGCGGTGCGCGCGCATATGCCTGATCTCCCCATCCATTATCTTGCTGACAGTGCGCATGCGCCCTACGGCGTGCGCGATGCTGATGATATTCACGCGCTCACCAAAGCTTCTGTGGAAAGGCTCTGGTCTTCGGGCTGTGACCTTGTTGTGCTGGCGTGCAACACCGCAAGCGCTGCAGCTTTGCGGCGGATGCAAGAGGCGGGTGTGCCTCAGGGCAAGCGCGTGTTGGGGGTGTTTGTCCCTCTCATTGAAGCACTTACCGAGCGCGATTGGGGGGATAACTCGCCGCCTCGTGAAGTGGGCGTGAAGAATGTGGCGTTGTTTGCAACCCCTGCAACCGTGGCAAGCCGCGCGTTTCAGCGCGAGCTGGCGTTTCGTGCTGTTGGGGTCGATGTTGAGGCGCAGGCCTGCGGCGGTGTTGTTGACGCGATTGAAGACGGTGACATGATACTGGCCGAAGCGCTTGTGCGCAGCCATGTTGACGCGCTCAAACGCAAGATGCCCATGCCCCAGGCTGCCATACTTGGCTGTACCCATTATCCTTTGATGCAGGACATTTTTCAGGATGCGCTTGGGGCGCAGGTCACTGTGTTTAGCCAGCCCGATCTCGTGGCGCAGAGCTTGCAAGACTATCTTGAGCGCCGCCCAGAGATGCGCGGAGCGGGAGAAACCAACATGTTTCTCACAACAGGTGATGCCAAGCGTGTTTCGGACCGTGCAACGCAGTTCTTGCGACGACAGATATTGTTTGAAGCTGCATAAGCTTCACCTTACATCTGCTTGAAATTATGAAACGAAAGAGAGGTCTCTTATGGCCCATAAAATCGCAATTCTAGGCGCCTCGGGCTATACGGGCGCTGAATTGATCAGGCTCTTGGCCACGCATCCTGCCTATGAGATCGCGGCTCTTGGCGCGTTTTCCAAGGCGGGTCAGGCGATGTCGGATGTGTTTCCGCATTTGCGCCACTTGGCGCTGCCACAGCTTGTCAGCTTTGATGAGATTGATTTTGATGCGATCGATCTGTGCTTCTGCGCGTTGCCGCATAAGACCAGTCAGGAAGTGATCCGCAATCTGCCCAAGCACCTCAAGATTGTCGATCTGAGCGCCGATTTCAGGCTGACAGACCCCGAGGCCTACGAAGCTTGGTACGGGAACCCGCACAGCGCTTTGGAGATGCAGGGCGAAGCTGTCTATGGTTTGACGGAGTTTTATCGCGAGGAGATCGCGAAGGCGCGGTTGGTGGCGGGCACAGGCTGCAACGCGGCAACCGGCCAATTTGCGTTGCGTCCGTTGATTGCGGCGGGTGTGATTGATCTTGATGAGATCATCATGGATCTGAAGTGTGGGGTCTCGGGTGCTGGGCGCAGCCTGAAAGAAGGATTGCTACACGCCGAGTTGAGCGAAGGCTATCATGCCTATGCTGTTGGTGGAACACACCGCCATTTGGGCGAGTTTGATCAGGAGTTTTCAAAGCTTGCGGGCCGTGATGTGAAAGTTCAGTTCACACCGCACCTGATGCCGGCCAACCGCGGTATTCTGGCGACCTGCTATGTGCGCGGAGACGCCAAAGAGATTTATGACACCTTCTCAGCCGCTTACGCAGATGAGCCTTTCATTCAGCTCCTACCGTTTGGCGAAATGCCGAGCACGCATCATGTGCGCGGCTCGAACTTTTGCCACATAGGCGTGACGGCTGACCGCATCTCTGGGCGCGCGATTGTGATTGCGGCGCTTGATAACCTGACAAAAGGTAGCAGCGGGCAGGCCTTGCAGAATGCGAACTTGATGTTAGGTGAAGAGGAGACATCGGGTCTGATGGGGGTACCCGTCTTTCCGTAAAGGGAGAATGCCGTGAAGGGTTTGAAGAAAAAACGCCGTATTCAGGTTGTTGCTTTGGCAGCAGTCGCGCTTGTGATGGCAACGGGGCTCATCGGCTATGCGATGAAAGACGGGATCAACTATTTCCGTGCGCCAAGCCAGATTGCGGAGAACCCGCCGCCACCCACAGAGACATTTCGCATTGGCGGACTGGTTGAAGAGGGGAGCCTCTCACGGGGGCAGGGTAAGGCTGTCACCTTTAATGTGACGGACGGTGGCGCTTCTGTGAAGGTGAGCTACACAGGGATTTTGCCAGATTTGTTTGAAGAAAACCAAGGCATGGTTGGCACTGGCAAGTTGCAGGACGGTGTTTTCATCGCCTCGGAAATTCTTGCCAAGCATGACGAGACCTACATGCCACGCGAGGTTGTGGATGCTTTGAAAGAGCAGGGGATCTACAAAGACCCGAACGCTGGTGAAGCCAGCTATTAACCCTTTCTGACGGAAGCTCTTCGCATGAATTGTGGAGAGCTTCCTTATGAAAACGGTATCCCAAATCGCTGAAGAAATCGTCGCACGAGAGGGCGGGTTTGTGAATGACCCGGATGACCCTGGCGGCGCGACCAACTTTGGTGTGACCATCTATACGATGCGGCGTTTGGGGCTGGACCTCGACCGTGACGGCGTTGTGGGCGTTTCTGATGTTGCAGCTTTGAGCCGTGCGCAGGCTGTTGATATCTTCATTAACCACTATTTTTATAAGCCTCAGATACACCTGCTGCCCATGGTTTTGCAGGCCAGTGTTTTTGATATGCAGGTGAATGCTGGCAACAATGCTGTGAAAATCCTTCAACGATTGTTGAGGGAAATGGGCTACGAGCTTGTCGTTGATGGCGAGATTGGCCCTGAAACGGTTGCTGCCGCCGCCCGTGCTGCGCGCAAAGCGCCTGATCATATTGCGGATGCCTACGGCATTGCACGGCGCAACTATTACTTTGCACTGGCGGATCGGCGACGTGCGAGCCGCAAATATGCGCGAACACGCAGCGGCGGCAAAGGGGGCTGGATCAAACGTGCGGAGGAGTTTATCGCGCCGCGCTTCCACATGAGTGACGCGGCGTTTTCTGAAAGGACAGCATCATGGGAATGATTGATCGTTTGATGACCCTGCTCTTTGGGTCTGGCCGCAACGTGGTTGTGGACACGGCCGAGTTTTTCTCTGCCAATGCCGAGGCACAATCAGGGCGTGATGCTATGATGCACACATCTGCGCTCACGCAGTTTGGGGATGAGTTTGAAGCCCACTCAAATAGCCGCTTTGACCGCTTTATTGACGGGGTGAACCGTTTGCCGCGCCCTTTGCTGGCGTTTGGCACCATCGGTTTGTTTGTGTCGGCGATGGTTGAACCCGTTTGGTTCGCGGCGCGCATGCAGGGGATCGCGCTTGTGCCGGAGCCGCTCTGGTGGCTTTTGGGGGCAATCATTTCATTTTACTTTGGCTCGCGTCACCAAGCCAAGGGGCAAGCCTTTCAGCGGCAGATGTTGCAAGGCCTGGCACGTTTGCCAACTGTTGAGCGCAACATCGCCTCTCTTGAGGCCGGAGCGCTTGGACCCGGGCAGGCCGATACGGCCACCGATGCAAAGCTGACGGTGCGCACAGGGCGCGCGGGTCAGAACCCGGCGTTAAACGACTGGCGCGCAGAAGGCGGATTTCAGGGCCGCTGACCGCGACAATGTGATCACTTTTGGCGTCCGAATTTCATTGGCCTAACCCGCAAGAGCGGTTAGAAATACCTCATGGTAGCAGAACTCGGACATTTCACCCTTATCCTTGGCTTTATCATCGCATTGTTTGTGATGATCGTACCTCTTGTGGGGGCCTATAAACGATGGCCTGGCTGGATGCGCTTTGCAGAGCCCGGCTCTAACGCCTTGTTTTTGCTAACCGCGACATCTTTTGGCGCGCTGACCTACTCGTTTTTGGTGTCAGATTTCTCTGTGAAGCTTGTTTGGCTCAACAGCCACACAGCGAAGCCTCTGCTTTACAAAATCACAGGCGTTTGGGGCAACCATGAGGGCTCTATGCTGCTCTGGGTGCTGATCCTGACCTTGTTTGGCGCTATGGCGACATGGTTTGGCAACGGTCTGCCACCGACGCTAAAGGCCCGTATTCTGGCTGTGCAAGCCTCTATCACTGCGGCGTTTATGGCCTTTGTGCTGTTTACATCAAACCCGTTCCTGCGGCTTGACCCTGCGCCTTTGAACGGCAAAGACCTCAATCCGCTTTTGCAAGACCCTGGCTTGGCGTTTCACCCGCCATTTCTGTATTTGGGCTATGTTGGCCTGTCGATGGCGTTCAGCTTTGCTGTCGCAGCGCTCATTGAGGGGCGTGTTGACGCGGCTTGGGGCCGTTGGGTGCGCCCTTGGACCCTTGCCGCTTGGGTCTTCCTTACCGTTGGTATCGGCCTTGGCTCCTGGTGGGCCTATTACGAGCTTGGTTGGGGCGGTTTCTGGTTCTGGGATCCTGTCGAGAACGCCAGCTTTATGCCGTGGCTTCTGGCTGTCGCGCTCCTTCACTCTGCGATCGTTGTTGAAAAACGCGAAAGCTTGAAGAGCTGGACCATTCTTCTGGCGATCATTGCATTTAGCTTTTCGCTGCTTGGTGCGTTCATCACGCGATCCGGTATTATCACATCGGTCCATGCTTTCGCGACCGACCCTGAGCGCGGTGTGTTTCTTCTGCTGATCATGGGCGTATTCACGGGTGGTGCGCTTGTGCTCTATGCTGCGCGCGCAGGGGCTATGGAGGCCAAGGGCGTCTTCAGCATGGTCAGCCGCGAATCTGCACTTGTGATGAACAACATCCTGTTGGCTGTCTCGGCCTTTGTCGTCTTCATCGGGACGCTTTGGCCTCTGTTCAGCGAGATGTTCTTTGATCGTAAGCTGTCTGTGGGCGCGCCTTGGTTCAATGCCTCGTTTACGCCGCTGATGATTCTGCTCGGGCTGATTTTGCCACTGGGGGCCATGCTCCCTTGGAAGCGCGGAAAGCTGTCGCGTGTGGCGGTTCAGCTGCGGTTTGCTTTTGTCTTTGCTGTCGCTGTTGGGGCTCTTTTCTGGGCGATCCAAGCTGACCGCTCGGCACTTGGCCCTGTTGGCCTGTTTTTGGGTGCATGGCTGATCGCTGGTGCGGGTGTTGACCTTTTCAGCCGTGGCCGCAAAGGCGAGAAGCTGAGCCGTGTGATGCGCCTTCCGCGCGCGGATTGGGGCAAGGCTGTTGCGCATGCTGGTCTTGGGGTCACAATGGCTGGAATTGCGGGTCTTTTGGCTTGGCAGCAAGAAGATATACGCGTCTTGCAGGATGGCGAGAGCTTTGACATTGCCGGCTACACGTTGCGTTTGAATGGTGTTGAGCAAGTGCAGGGGCCAAACTACATCTCGACAATGGGTGATGTGACCCTGTCCAAAGGCGGCAGCGAGATTGCAACATTGCAGCCTGAAAAGCGGGTCTATCCTGTTGCGGGCATGCCAACAACAGAAGCGGCGATCGATATCGGCTTCTTCCGCGATGTCTATGTCGTCGTCGGAGACCCTCAGGAGGGTGGCGGATGGGCCTTCAGGACCTATTACAAGCCCTTGGCCAACTGGATCTGGGGCGGCGCGATACTCATGGCACTTGGCGGTGCCTTGAGCTTGTCTGACCGTCGCTACCGCGTGGCTGCTGGCGCACGACGCACAGCACCTGTTGAAGGGGTTCCTGCAGAATGAGATGGCTTTTGCTCGCACTGGCACTTTGGGTGACGCCTGCATTTGCAGTACAACCTGACGAGGTTTTGAGCGACCCTGTGCTTGAAGAGCGCGCGCGTGATCTGAGCAAAGAGCTGCGCTGTCTTGTGTGCCGCAACGAAAACATTGACGACAGTAACGCTGAGCTCGCCCGTGATCTGCGCCTTCTGGTGCGCGAGCGTCTTGTGGATGGTGACAGCAATGAAGAGGTTCTGTCGTTCATTGTGGATCGTTATGGTGAATATGTGTTGTTGAACCCGACCAAAGGCGGCAGCAACGCTATCCTCTACTATGCCGGGCCGGCTATGCTTTTGTTGGCGCTGCTTATTGGCGGTCTTTATCTGCGCACCCGCGCAAGCGCGCGGCCCGAGGGGGCGAACGCGCTGAGCCAGGATGAGAGCGACCGCCTTCACCAGATCATGAAAGACTGACGCTCCGTTCCTCTTTTCAATTCCGGTAGTCTTCGCTTTACTCGGCGTGAAACAGTGCGAGAGACGTTATGGATTTTGAGACGATCACCTACGAGCTGAATGTAGCTGGCTATGCTGTTATCAGCTTGAACCGACCCGAAAAAATGAACGCTATGACTGCGCAGATGCGGGCAGAAATTCCTGCCGCTTTGCACAAGGCGTTGAGCGATGGTGCGCGGGCGCTGGTCTTGACAGGGGTTGGCAAGGCGTTTTGCTCGGGGCAGGATCTGGGCGATGGGGCGTCTGCTGCGCAGATCGATCTGGAGCGTGTTTTGCGCGAAGAGTACAACCCGATGGTCAAGGCACTGGCTGAGGCGCGTGTCCCTGTCATTGCGGCTGTAAACGGGGTTGCCGCTGGTGCAGGGGCCAATCTGGCCTTGGCCGCAGATGTGGTGATTGCAACGAAAAGTGCCTATTTCATGGAAGCTTTTGCGCGGATCGGGCTTATTCCCGATGCGGGCGGCACATATTATCTGCCTCGCCTGATCGGCTCTGCCAAGGCGATGGGCGCGGCTCTTTTTGCTGAAAAAATTAGCGCAGAAGAAGCAGATTGCATGGGGCTGATCTGGGAGCATGTCGAGGACGACGCCTTTGAAGCCCATTGGCGTGCGCGCGCGCATTATCTGGCGCAAGGCCCGACAGATGCTTTCTATCGCACCAAGCTCGCTTTACGGGCAAGTCAGCACAACTCCTTGGAAGAGCAGCTAGAGCTTGAGGCAAGAGAGCAGGGGCTGGCGGGAGAGACCTTTGACTTCAAAGAAGGCGTGACGGCTTTTCTTGAAAAGCGTGCGCCCAAGTTTGAAGGGCGCTGATGCGCGCCCTTCGTTGGCGGATCAAGCTGCGCGTGTGGCAATGCTTATATTGGCTGCCGTAAAGCTTGTGCCCACGCCCTCCAGCACCATCAGGTTGGTGTCTCCGACACTGACGATGGCGTCGCCTGTCGTGGCAGTCGCACCCGCGGAGTAGCTTACGCTGACGTTGGCCGCGTTTGCCGATGTCATGCTGACAACGAGCGTATCTTCGCTCAAGTCAAAGTCAGTGATGGTTGAGGGGGCCGCGCCAAGGCCTGCATCGGTGCTGTAGAAGGCATCGGCAAAGGCTCCGCCGCTCACCATATCGCCCGCGCCGAACAAGAGCGTGTCGCTGCCAAAGCCGCCCTCCAGCGTATCTGCTGTGGTGTCTGATGCGTCAGCAAAATTGGCCGTTGCAAGGTCAGGCGGGTCGCCGGCTTCAAGAGCTGACGTATCAAAATAGTTGCCTGCAACGAGCAGATCTTCGCCAAGCCCGCCACGCAGGACATCGCTGCCTGCGCCATCCACCAGCACGTCATCATCGGAACCGCCGCGAAGGTTGTCATTGCCTGCACCGCCGAGAAGCGTGTCATTGCCAGTTTCGCCATCAACGGTGTCGTCACCAGCAAGGGTTGATGCAAAATCATCGCCTGCGCCAAGGCTGGCGGTATCGTTGTTTGCGCTCAGCTCGAAGCTGTCATCAGCAGATGATCCGACCGCTATGGTTCCGTCTGTTGCCGTGTCGCTGCGCGATAGGAGCACAATGTCATCAGAGCTGAGCGTCGCTGCCGCCCCTGTGACGGTCGCGACAACTTGGCCATCAACCGTGATCAGGGCGTTGCCTGCGCCGTCATCTGTTACGGTGACCGTGTCAGGCGCGCCTGCGGCAAAGTCAAAGCTGTAGACGATCTGATCCTCGCCTGCGGTGTAGTCTGAGAGTGTTGCGCTGTTGCCCGCGGTGATCCAGTCACCGATGTTGAACAGGTCGTCGCCAGCGCCGCCTTCGGCAATGTCGCTGCTACCAAGCACCAGAACATCGTCGCCGTAGCCGCCATCCAGTGTGTCTGCGACATCGCTGTCGTCAGAGTCTGCAGCAGGAAAATAGGTCGCCCCGATCGGGTCGGCGGGGTTTTCAGCCAGCAGCGCTGCGAAGTCTCCGGCATTGGTTGCGCCGATGGCCGTTTCTGTGCCGAAGATCACATCGTCTCCGAGCCCGCCCCCCAGCGTGTCGGCACCGTTGTCGCCTGCCATGATATCATCACCCGCTCCGCCGCGCAGGAAGTCATCATTTGCGCCACCGCTGATGATGTCGTCGTCTGCGCCGCCATCTATCGTGTCGCTTCCCGCGCCACCAAAGAGAAGGTCGTCGCCAGCGGCCCCCGTGAGAACATCAGCGCCTGTTTGTCCGCTGAGGCTATCATCGCCTGCCGCGCCTGTGACGGTGTCATCGCCTGCGCGGGCCTCAATGTCTTCGCCCGTCGCAATGGCAAGGATTTCATCTGAACCCGAGGTTCCTAGGGTCGGGTCTTGCGCGTCGCTGCCAGTGCCCGGGGGGGACGGTGTCGCGGTGCTGTCGTCGTCCAGAAAATCAATCAGCCCTATCAGAGCGCCGACACCCAGAAGACCCAGTAAAAAGAAACCACCCATCAAACATCCCCCCCCAGAATACTAGTTAACGTCTTAAGCGTACTCCGATGCGGGCCGACTTCAAGGAAATTTAAATTAAATGAGAACAACGAGGTCTTGAGATGGTTTTGCTGGAAACAGAGATGGCAATATCAGAGCTCTGTTGCGGAATTGGGGACAGTTGCGCGCCTAGTAGCTGGCGAATCTCAAGTTATCGCTCGTGGCAAAGCCTTGAACCTTGTGAAGCTGCGCGACGAGATACCCATTGGCGCGGATCTCTGTGAGGTCTTCATCCTCGTCTCGGGTGATGTCGATTTGGGGGATGCCACTGCTCTTTTGGTAGGTGAAGACCAAGACATCTTCTTCGCTGTCAAAGTCGAGAATGGTCGCTGCGGCGTTGTCTTTGATCCAGTCTCCAATGGAAATTTCATCGGCACCACTGCCGCTGGTGAGCGTGTCATCTGCGCCCAAGACGATGGTGTCATCGCCGGCACCTGCATCAATGCTGTCGCCCTCATCAGAGGTGTTGGGCAGGCTGTACTCAAAGGCGATGTCGCGGAAAGAGCTTGTTAGTGTAAGCGAGGCGTCAAGGCGTGGGGTATCAACAATGTTTGCGGCTTCGATGAAGTCGTTGCCAGCGCCTCCGACGAGTGTATCAACGCCGCTTCCCCCAATAATCACATCAGCGCCTGCATCCCCCTTGAGTAGGTCTGTTCCCGCGGCCCCGACAAGCCAGTCGTTGCCATTGCCGCCAGCGAGCGTGTCGTTGCCACCTTGGCCAATGAGCAGGTCGTTGCCATTCTTGGCATCAAAGTAGTCGTCTTTGTCTGTGCCTGCGAATTTTTCAGAGGCAGACGAGCCTTCTTCGGCGGCTTCGGCCGCGAGATTGAGAGAGCTGGCAACCACCAGACCAAAGAGCATTGAAAGAGCGAGAAACCCCATCGTGTATCCTTTTCAGATCAAACGTGGGGAGAGAGTGTGCTGCAAAGCATAGGAATAGGTTAAAACACCCGCCGCTATTGGCTAAAATTGAAGATAGTCTGGTAACAAAAAATTAAGGCCCGCAGTGAGCGGGCCTTAAGGTAGTCTATATTTTTCAGCAGCTTAGCTGCGTTTTTCAACATCCACATAGTCGCGCTCTGTCTCGCCGAGATAAAGCTGGCGTGGGCGACCGATCTTCTGCTGTGGGTCTTCAAACTGTTCTTTCCACTGTGAAATCCAGCCGACTGTGCGCGAGAGCGCGAAGATCGGTGTGAACATCGATGTGGGGAAGCCCATCGCTTCAAGAATGATGCCTGAGTAGAAATCAACATTCGGGAAGAGCTTTTTGTCGATGAAGTATGGGTCGTTGAGCGCGACTTGCTCAAGCTCTTTGGCGACTTCAAGGATCGGGTTGTTTTCAACGCCGAGCAGCTCGAGAACTTCGTCCGCTGATTGCTTGAGTACCTTGGCGCGTGGGTCTGTGTTTTTGTAAACACGGTGGCCAAAGCCCATGAGGCGGAAGGGGTCGTTCTTGTCTTTGGCGCGGGCGATATACTCGGGGATACGGTCTTTTGATCCGATTTCCTTGAGCATTTCGAGGCAGGCCTGGTTTGCGCCGCCGTGTGCCGGGCCCCAGAGACAGGCGATGCCCGCTGCGATACAGGCGAAGGGGTTTGCGCCGGATGAGGAGGCGAGACGCACTGTCGAGGTCGATGCGTTTTGCTCGTGATCGGCGTGCAAGGTGAAGATACGGTCCATCGCACGGCTCAGGATCGGGTCAACGTTATACTCTTCGGCAGGCACCGAGAAGCACATGTGCAAGAAGTTTGACGCGAAATCGAGGTCGTTGCGCGGGTATACGAAGGGCTGGCCGACCGAGTATTTGTAGGCCATTGCCGCAATCGTAGGGACTTTGGCGATCATACGGATCGAGGCGACTTCGCGCTGCCATTCGTCGTTGACGTCGGCACTGTCGGCATAGAAGGCCGACATGGCGCCGACAACGCCCACAAGTGTGGCCATCGGGTGTGCATCGCGGCGGAACCCGCGGAAGAAGTTGTGCATTTGCTCATGCACCATTGTGTGGCGCGTGACGCGGTTTTCAAAGTCTTCCAAGGCTGCGGCTGTTGGCAGCTCGCCATACAGAAGCAGGTAGCAGACTTCGAGGTAATGGGATTTTTCGGCCAGCTGGTCGATCGGGTAGCCACGGTGCAAAAGCTCGCCTTTGTCACCGTCAATGAAGGTGATCGTGCTGTCGCATGAGGCGGTCGAGGTGTAGCCCGGATCGTAGGTGAAAACACCTGCCTGAGCGTAGAGCTTGCGAATGTCGATCACATCGGGGCCCGTGGAGCCGGAGTAGATCGGCAGCTCGTAGCTGTTTCCGTCGATGGTGATCGTTGCTGTTTTGGTGCTGTCTGTCATCTGGCCTCATCCTCCATGGTCTTGAGCGCGTATCGCCCAAGGGTGTCTTAACTCAACAGGCTTTCGAGCGCATTAATGCCTCTAGGCCGCAGCATCCTGTATACGGGCGATTGTCTCGTCCCGACCAAGAACCAGCATCATATCAAAGACACTGGGGGTTGCCGACCGTCCTGCAAGGGCTGCGCGGAGCGGTGCTGCAAGCTTACCAAACTTCGTGTCTTTCTCTTCGGCAAAGCCATTCAAAAGCGCCTCAAGGTCTGGTCTGCTCCAGCTAGCAGTTTGCAGATGCGGCGTCAATTCTTTCAGTATGCCACGGGATACCGTATCGAGCGAAGCGGCTGCTTTCTCATCGGGGGTGATGGGGCGTTCGACGGTGATAAACGCCGCCTTATCAAGGAGTTCACCATAAGTTTTGGCGCGCTCTTTGAGCTGGGGCATAGCCGCTTCAAAAAGTGAAATTTTTGCTTCGGGCACTTGGGGCTGCTCTGTCGCTGCCAGAAAGGCCTGAAGCTCATGCAGCAGCGCAGCATTTTCGGTCTGGGCGATATGCTGGCCACAGAGATTCTCGAGCTTTTTGAAGTCGAACCGCGCGGGTGATTTGCCGATGCTTGGCAAATCAAACCACGCAAGCGCGTCTGCATCGGTGAAAAACTCCGCGTCGCCATGGCTCCAGCCGAGGCGGGCAAGGTAGTTGCGCATGCCTGAGGCCGGGTAGCCCATATGCTGGTATTCTTCCACGCCTGTCGCGCCATGGCGCTTGGAGAGCTTTTTGCCGTCGGGGCCATAGATCAGCGGGATATGGGCGTAGACGGGCAGGGGCCAGCCCATTGCCTCATAGATCATCATCTGGCGTGCGGCATTGTTGAGGTGGTCATCGCCGCGAATGACATGGGTGATGCCCATATCGTGGTCATCGACCACCACAGCCAGCATGTAGACAGGCGACCCATCAGAGCGCAGCAAGATCATATCATCGAGCTGTTCGTTCTGAATGGTCACATCTCCCTGAACTTCATCGCGGATGATGGTCTGGCCCTCGCGGGGCGCTTTGATGCGGATCACGTAGGGCGCGTCGGGGTGTGTGCTTTCGGCCGCGTCACGCCAGGGCGAGCGGTAGTGTGTGCTGGTGCCAGCGGCGCGCGCCTCTTCGCGGAAAGCGGCGATTTCGTCTTGGGAGGCAAAGCACTTATACGCCTTGCCCTCTGCCAGAAGCTGGTTGGCCACGTCGGCATGGCGTGCGCTCTGCTCAAACTGGCTGACCGCCTCGCCATCATAATCCAGCCCCAGCCAGTCCATGCCGCGCAAAATTGCCTCTGTTGCCTCAGGCGTCGAGCGGGCGCGGTCGGTGTCTTCGATCCGCAAAAGGAATTTGCCGCCGCGGCCACGGGCATAGAGCCAGTTGAACAGCGCTGTGCGTGCGGTGCCGATGTGCATGAAGCCCGTGGGCGAGGGGGCAATGCGGGTGACGACTGGCTGTGTCATGGCGAAATTAACCTTTCGGTAACTAAATTTGGCAAGGATTGGCGCCTGTCTAGCTATCTCATGGGGTAAGAACAAGGCATGGCGCTGAAAGCCGCTTTTGAGCAGGTGCTGTTGGGGCAGCGCGGGGCGCTTTACCCTTGGGCGCCTGTGTGTCTGGCGCTTGGGGTCGGGGCCTATTTCTCGCTGAGTGCCGAGCCTGCGCTGTGGGTATTCGGGCTCTGCTTGGCCATTTTTCTGGCCTGCCTCGGGCTGATCCGGGTTTGGCGCAGTGTGTTTACCTCTCTGGTTTGGGCTGTGGCGCTGGTGGCGCTTGGGTTTTGTGTGGCGGGGGGGAAGGCTTATTGGGTTTCGGGGGCTGTTTTGCAGTGGCACTATTATGGCCCTGTTGAGGGGCGGGTCGTGTTAATTGACCGTTCGGCCAGCGGGGCTGTGCGACTCACCCTTGATACTGTGGTGCTGGAGAACATGCCGCCGAACAAAACGCCAACGCGGGTGCGGGTGGCGCTGCATGGGCCTGAGGCGCGGCCCAAAGCGGGCAGCACTGTGCTGATCACGGCGCATCTTTCGGCGCCATCGGGGCCTGTGGAGCCGGGGGGCTTTGATTTTCAGCGCCATGCGTGGTTTTTGCAGCTGGGCGCTGTTGGCTACAGCCGTATGCCGCTCATGCTTCTGGAGCCTGCGGGGCAGGGCGCGCTGATCAGTCAGGCGCGCTATGCGTTCTCTGCCTTTGTCAGTGAGCAGATCGGCGGGCAACGCGGGGCCTTTGCCGCCACCATTATGGCAGGCGACCGCTCGGGGCTGTCGCAAGCCACGATGGATGCGATGCGCCATACAAATCTGGCGCATTTGCTCGCCATTTCGGGGCTGCATATGGGGCTGCTCACAGGCTTCATCTATGCGGCGCTGCGCTATGGCCTCCTGATGGTGCCCGCGCTGCGCCACCGCATTGCGATCCGCAAGGTGGCGGCGGTTGGGGCTTTGATCGTGTCTTTTTTCTATCTGCTCCTGTCGGGAGGCTCGGTTGCGACGGAGCGCGCCTTTGTCATGGCGATGGTGGCGCTTGGGGCCGTCTTCTTTGAGCGGCGGGTCTTCTCGCTGCGCTCGGTTGCGACGGCGGCGCTGATTGTGCTGCTGTGGCAGCCCGAGGCGCTGCTGGGGCCGGGCTTTCAGATGTCGTTTGCGGCCACGACCGCGCTTGTGGCTGTATTTGCCGCGCTGCGGGCCCATGAGGTGACACTTGGCCCTAAGTGGCTGCGCCCCTTTGTGGCGCTGTTTATAACATCATTGGTGGCGGGGCTTGCGACAGCGCCGATTGCGGCGGCGCATTTCAACCATATTGCCCATTACGGGCTGATCGCGAATTTGCTCGCTGTGCCGCTGATGGGGGCGGTTGTGATCCCTGCGGGGGTGGTGGCCTTGCTGCTCTGGCCGCTCGGGCTGTCTTGGCTCGGCTTTTATGTGATGGAGCTGGGGATCGCGTGGATCTTGGGCGTTGCCACATATTTTGCCGGGCTTGAGGGCGCACGTGGCACGATCCTTGCGCCTGACAGCGGTGTTCTGGCGCTGATGGCGGCCGGCGCTTTGGGCCTTGCGCTTTGGCAAGGGCGCGCGCGGGCTGTCGGGCTTCTTCCGATGGTTGCGGCGGCGGTGATGTGGTCCCAAACCACACGGCCTGATGTTCTGATCGCTGACACGGGCAAGCTTGTGGGCGTCATGACGCCGACGGGGCGTGCGCTGAGCGCGGACAAAGGGAGCGGCTTTGTGGCGCGCGGCTGGCTTGAAAACGATGGTGATATGCGCGCCCAAGAGGCTGCGGCAGAGGGCTGGGCTGCGGCCTCCAAACGTGCGGCGCACCCTCTTTTACATGCGCGGCGCAAGGCCGAGGTCGACACGGCCGATTGCACGGCGGGGCAGATTCTTGTGGTGGCGGGGACCCTCACGCGCGACGTGCCTTGCCTTGTGTTTGACCTTGTGGCGCTCAAACACTCGGGGGCTGTGGCGATCTATTTCGAGGATGGAAACGCCAAAATAAAAACGGCCCGTGAGGTCACGGGCCGTCGGCTTTGGACAGTGGCGGCGGAGCGCCGCGCGCCGCGTCAGTAGGTGCGGATGAGGCCGACGAGACGGCCCTGCACCTTGACTTTGTCGTCAGGGAAAACGCGGGTTTCATAGGCGGGGTTGGCCGCCTCAAGCGCAATTGCACTGCCACGACGGAAGAAGCGCTTGAGCGTGGCCTCCTGATCTTCGATGAGCGCCACGACGATATCGCCGTTTTCGGCTGTCTGGGTCTCGCGAATAACGACAACATCGCCATTGTTGATGCCTGCCTCGATCATGGAATCGCCTTTGACTTCAAGGGCGTAGTGCTCGCCCCCGTCACGCATCATACTGGTGGGGACGGCCACGTTGTGGCTGACTTCGCTGATGGCGGCGATGGGCACACCTGCCGCGATACGGCCCATCACGGGCAGCTCCATCGCCGGGACATGCTGTAAGGGCTGGGCCGTGTCGGGGCGGCTGTCAGGCCTGTCACCGTCAATCACTTTGGGGGTGAAGCCTGTTGTGGCTGCGCCGCCAAGGCTCTCGGGGAGTTTGACAACCTCGATGGCGCGGGCGCGGTGGGCGAGGCGGCGGATAAAGCCGCGCTCTTCCAGCGCGGTGATGAGGCGGTGAATGCCCGATTTGGAGCGCAGATCAAGCGCTTCTTTCATCTCGTCAAAGCTGGGTGGAACGCCGTCGCGCTGCACGCGTTTGTTGATGAAGTTGAGCAGATCGAGCTGTTTTTTTGTGAGCATCGGTGCGCCTTCCCTGTAAATGAACTTGGTTATGTTCTAGTCATGTTCTCTTTTTGTGTCAACGTTTCTGTGAGGGTGGCCCAGAAAGAGAACAAAACTTTCTGAACCCTGCGCACAACATGGTTAACGGGGGCTTAAAAGGGCTGATTCGGGAGGGGTGACATGCGTGCACCGGGCGTGCACCCTGCGTGCACCGGCCCAAACACCTGTTTGTAAACGCAAATTAACCAAATGGCGCGTGCGCCGCGGTTGTCAGATTTTAGGGATGTGTGACGGGTGGATCAGCCTTTAACGATCCAGCCGCCGCCAAAGATACGGCTGCCCTCGGGGTCGTAGAAGACACAGGCTTGCCCCGGGCTGACGCCTTCTTCGGGGGTGAGCAGCTCGACCTCGCCTGTGGTGGGGCCTGTTGCGCGCAAGATCGCTTCGCGCGGCGCGTGGGTGGAGCGCACCTTCACGGCAATGCGGCGCTCGGGCAGGGCGTCAAACGGCTCATCACCCAGCCAGTTGATCTCGGCCAGAGGCACGCGGCGGGTGGCGAGCGCCTCTTTGGGGCCAACAACCACGCGTTTGGTGTCAACATCCAGCTTCACCACATAGAGCGGATCGGCCAGCCCGCCGATGCCAAGGCCGCGGCGTTGACCGATGGTGTAGTGAATGACGCCTGTGTGGGTGCCCAGCACGTTGCCTTCCATATCCACAATGTCGCCCGGCTCGGCCGCACCGGGGCGCAGCTTTTCGATCACGGCGGCATAATCGCCATTGGGGACAAAGCAGATGTCCTGGCTGTCGGGCTTGTTGGCCACTTTGAGGCCGTATTTTTCGGCCAGCGCGCGGGTGTCGTCTTTTGAGGGCAAATGGCCGAGCGGGAAGCGCAGGTAATCCAGCTGCTCTGCGGTGGTGGAAAAGAGGAAATAGCTCTGGTCGCGGTTTGCATCGGCGGCGGCGTGCAGCTCGGCGGTGTCTGCGCCCATTTTGCGCTGGATGTAGTGGCCTGTGGCCATGCAGTCGGCATCAAGGTCGCGCGCGGTGGCGAGCAGGTCTTTGAACTTTACACGCTCGTTGCAGCGGATGCAGGGCACGGGCGTTGCGCCGCCAAGGTAGCTGTCGGCGAATTCGTCGATGACGGCGTCTTTGAATATGTTTTCATAATCAAGCACATAGTGTGGAAAGCCCATCTCTTCGGCGACGCGGCGGGCATCGTGGATATCAATACCTGCACAGCAGGCGCCCGACTTGGCCAGGGCTGCCCCATGGTCATAAAGCTGGAGCGTGACGCCGATAACATCATAGCCTTCTTCTGCCAGCATGGCGGCGACAACCGAGCTGTCAACGCCCCCTGACATGGCAACAACCACACGGGTTTCGCTTTCTGGCTTGGCGAAGCCGAGCGAGTTTAGCTTTGTCTCTGTCATGGTGGCCATGGCGGGCTCCGAAAGTTCTCTGAAAACAAGGTTAAATTGCAATGTTTTCTCTGGGTTTGGTTTCATGCCTCTTTAAGGGCTTTGGCGCAGTTTGACCAGAACGTCAAAAGAGGTTGATGCCATGTATCTTAAGAAAGTCGATGGTCCAAGAGCTGTTCGCCTGCCTGACGGGCAAGTGATCACGCTGGCGGATCTGCCGCCCGCTGACACCAAACGCTGGGTCGCCTCGCGCAAGGCGCTGGTGGTGCGGGCTGTGCTATATGGGCTGCTCACACAGGGCGAAGCGATGAAAACCTATGCGCTGAGCGAGGAGGAGTTCTTTGAGTGGGTGCACGCGGTGCGCGCGCATGGGGAGGCTGGTTTGAAGGTCACACAGCTGCGTACGGTGAAACAATCTTAGGTTGTGTCTGCATTTTTTTTGTATATGGTAACGAGTAGTTAACCAATTTTGTTCACCTTTAGGGCAATGACAAAGAAATTGCGGAGAACTGTAGATGCGTGTGCTGCTTGTTGAAGACGACCCCACGACGTCAAAAAGCATTGAAATGATGCTGACCCATGCGAACCTGAATGTGTACACCACAGATATGGGGGAAGAGGGGATCGATCTGGCCAAGCTCTATGACTATGATCTGATCCTCCTGGATCTGGGCTTGCCTGACATGAATGGCCACGAGGTCTTGCGCCAGCTGCGTCTGGCCAAGGTCGAGACACCCATTCTGATCTTGTCAGGCTCGGATGATACCGAAAACAAAATCAAGGGCTTCGGCTTTGGCGCAGATGACTATCTGACAAAGCCGTTTCACCGCGAAGAGCTGGTGGCGCGCATCCATGCGATCATCCGTCGCTCCAAAGGACATTCTCAGTCTGTGATTAAGACTGGCCGTATCACGGTTAATCTTGATGCCAAAACAGTGGATGTGGCCAACAAGCCTGTGCATCTGACGGGCAAAGAATACCAGATGCTGGAGCTTCTCAGCCTGCGCAAAGGCACGACGCTCACAAAAGAGATGTTTCTCAACCATCTTTACGGCGGGATGGACGAGCCGGAGCTTAAAATTATTGACGTGTTTATCTGTAAGCTTCGCAAGAAGCTGGCCAACGCGACCGATGGGGCAAATTACATCGAAACAGTTTGGGGCCGTGGCTATGTGCTGCGCGATCCTCAGCCTGAGACGATGGATGAGACACCCATGGCGGTTGGCGCCTAAGTCCCGAGTTCGATTTTTCCCCAACCAACTGGCGTAGCGGTTCACATCGCTGCGCTTTTTTGCGTTTGGGGTTTTGGGATGTGCTGCGCGTTTGCATATTGCTCCCCTCTGGCAGAGCGGGCAAACTTGGGGCATGTAGGGGCAGGGCCAAAGGGTGGCCAGCAGAAGTGAGGCGCGCGTGTCAGATAAGGATATCAACGGGTTGAGCAAGGAAGAGGCGCGCGCAGAGCTTGCGCGGCTTGCAGGGCTGCTCACCAAAGCCAATGCTGACTATCACGGCGCAGATGCGCCTGAGCTGTCTGATGCCGACTATGATGCGCTCAAGCGGCGCAACGCTGATATCGAGGCGGCTTTCCCCGAGTTAAAGCGCGCCGACAGCCCCAGCGAGCAAGTGGGGGCAGCCCCGGGCGAGGGCTTTGCCAAGGTGCGCCATGCGGTGCGGATGCTTTCGCTGGGCAATGCGTTTGAAGCGGCGGATGTAGAGGATTTTACGGCGCGTGTGGCAAAGTTTCTGGGGCTGGCGGAAAGCGCTCTGAGCTTTACAGCCGAGCCCAAGATCGACGGGTTGAGCCTGTCTTTGCGCTATGAAAACGGCCAGCTTGTGCAGGCTGCCACACGCGGCGACGGGGAGACGGGTGAAAACGTCACCGCCAATGCGCGCACGATCGAGGGCTTGCCGCAGAGCTTGCAGAACGCGCCCGAGGTTTTGGAAGTGCGCGGCGAAGTCTACATGCGCCACGATGATTTTGCAGCGCTCAATGCAGCGCAGGAGGCGCGCGGCGCCAAACCCTTTGCCAACCCGCGCAATGCTGCCGCGGGCTCGTTGCGCCAGCTGGATTCGAGCATCACCCGCCAGCGCCCCTTGGCCTTTTTTGCCTATGCCTGGGGCGAGGTCTCGGCACCTCTGGCCGAAACGCAGATGGGCGCGATTGAGCGGCTGAGAGACTGGGGCTTTGAGACCAACCCGTTCACAGCGCTCTGTGCGGGGGCGGATGAGCTGATCGCCCATTATGAGCAGATCGGCACAGCGCGGCCTGATTTGCCCTATGACATCGACGGGGTGGTTTATAAGGTCAACGACCTTGCGCTTCAGGCGCGGCTTGGCTTTCGCAGCACAACCCCTCGCTGGGCAATTGCCCATAAGTTTGCCGCCGAGCTGGCGTGGACGCGGCTTGAGGCCATCGACATTCAGGTCGGGCGCACGGGCGCTCTGAGCCCCGTGGCGCGGCTTACGCCTGTGACGGTGGGGGGCGTTGTTGTTTCAAACGCGACGCTGCACAACGAAGACTATATACTGGGGCGTGACAACAAGGGCGAGGAGATCCGCGCCGGCAAAGACATTCGCATCGGCGACCTTGTGCAGGTCTACCGCGCGGGGGATGTGATCCCCAAGATCGCGGATGTAGACCTGAGCCAGCGGCCTGAGGGGGCTGCGCCCTATGTTTTCCCGCATCTGTGCCCCGAGTGTGGCTCGGAGGCGATCCGTGAGGAGGGCGACGCGGTGCGCCGCTGTACGGGCGGGCTGATTTGCCCGGCGCAGGCGGTGGAAAAGCTCAAGCATTTCGTGTCGCGCAAGGCGTTTGACATCGACGGGCTTGGCGCAAAACAGATCGAGATGTTTTACAGCGACGATCAGCTTCCGATTCGTGAGCCTGCTGATATCTTTACGCTTCAGCGCCGCGATGCGGGCCAGCTGACCAAGCTGAAAAACCGGGAAGGCTGGGGCGCGCGCTCGGCTGAGAAGCTGTTTGAGGCAATTGATGAGAAACGCAAGATCGGCTTTGCGCGGCTGTTGTTTGCGCTTGGCATTCGCCATGTGGGCGAGCAGGCGGGCAAGCTGTTTGCCAATTATTACCTGAGCTGGGATGCGTTTGTCACCGCTGTGCGCGCCGCCGAAGACGAGAGCAGCGCCGCCTGGGCCGATCTTTTGAGTATTGACGGTGTGGGCGAGGTCATGGCGCGAGCGCTGGTGACGGCCTTTGCCCAAGAGCATGAGCGCGAGAGTATTCTGCGGCTTGTGGCCGAACTTGAGGTGGAAGACGCCGAGGCTGTCACGCGTGACAGCCCCGTGGCGGGCAAGACGCTTGTCTTTACGGGCACGCTGGAAAAGATGAGCCGCGCCGAAGCCAAGGCGCGCGCCGAAAGCCTCGGTGCGAAAGTCTCGGGCAGTGTCTCGGCCAAGACCGACCTGCTCATCGCGGGGCCGGGGGCTGGCTCCAAGGCCAAGAAAGCGGCGGATCTGGGCATTGAAACCCTTGATGAAGACGGCTGGATCGCGCTGGTGGAGGGGCTATGAGCACACGGCCTGCCGCGCTTTTCCCGCTCTTTGCGGAGCTTGAAACGCTGGAAGGCGTGGGGCCGAAGACGGCCAAGCTGTTTGAGCAGCTGCATATCACCAAGCCGCGCGACCTGATTTTTACGCTGCCGTATACGGGGGTTGACCGTGCGCTGCGCCCCACCGTTCTGGGGCTCGACTTTCCGACGGTGGCGACTGTCGAGGTTGAGGTGCTCAAGCACCATGAGGCGCGCGCGCGCGGGCGGCCAACGCGGGTGCAGGTGGAAGACAGCGGGACGGCGTTTGAGCTCGTGTTTTTCCATGCGCGCGCAGACTATCTGCGCAAAATCCTGCCGGAAGGCGGGCGGCGGGTCGTGTCGGGCAAGCTTGAGATGTTTGATAACATCATCCAGATGACCCACCCTGACCATATTTTGCCTGTGGCCGAAGCGGCAGATTTGCCAAGGTTCGAGCCTGTGTATCCGCTCACGGCGGGGGTGAGCCAGAAGGTGATGTATAAGGCGACGCGCGCGGCTTTGGCGCGGTTGCCGGAGGTTGAGGAGTGGGCCGATGGCGCGCAAGTGCGCCAAGCGGGCTGGCCAACCTGGGCTGAGGCCGCGCGCGCAGCACATGTGCCGCAGGGCTTTGGCGACCTCGCGATGACCGCCCCTGCGCGCGAGCGTCTGGCCTATGACGAGTTTTTGGCCCATCAGCTCACGCTGGCGCTGGCGCGGATGACACGGCGCAAGGGCAAGGGCCGTGTGAGCGCGGGCGATGGCGGTTTGCGCGCGCGCGTTCTGGCGAGCCTGCCCTTTCAGCCGACGGGCGCGCAGACCCGTGCGATTGGCGAGATCGCCGAGGATATGGCCAAGCCCGCCCGCATGAACCGCCTGCTTCAGGGCGATGTGGGCGCAGGCAAGACGCTTGTTGCCCTCATGGCGCTTTTGGTGGCTGTAGAAGCGGGGGGGCAGGGCGTTATGATGGCCCCCACAGAGATCCTTGCGCGCCAGCATCTGGCGGGTTTGCAGCCTTTGGCTGCGGCCGCGGGCGTGCGCCTTGAGCTGCTCACGGGCCGTGACAAGGGGCGCGCGCGCGCCGAGAAGCTCGCAGCCTTGGCCAGTGGCGAGATCGGGATATTGGTGGGCACGCATGCGGTGTTTCAGAAAGATGTGCATTTTGCCGATCTGCGCCTTGCGATTGTCGATGAGCAGCACCGCTTTGGCGTGCGTCAGCGGCTGGAGCTTGGCAAAAAAGGCGTGAGCGCCGATGTGCTCGTGATGACGGCGACGCCGATTCCGCGCAGCCTTGCGCTGGCGCAATATGGTGACATGGATGTCTCGGTGCTGGATGAAAAGCCCGCAGGGCGCCAGCCGATCAAGACCGCGATGGTGAGCACACAGCGGATGGAGGAGGTTGTCGCGCACCTCAAGGGCGCGGTGGAAGAGGGCAAGCAGGCGTATTGGGTTTGCCCATTGGTGGATGAGAGCGAGAGCGTTGACCTTGCTGCAGCCGAGGAGCGCTTTAAGGCTCTGCGCGCCCAGCTGGGCGAGGGGCGCGTGGGGCTTGTGCACGGGCAGATGCCGCCCGAGGAAAAAGACGCGGCGATGGCGGCGTTTCAGCGGGGGGAGACCTCTGTTCTGGTGGCGACCACAGTGATCGAGGTGGGGGTGGATGTGCCCAATGCGACCATCATGGTGATTGAGCGGGCTGAAAGCTTCGGGCTGTCGCAGCTGCACCAGTTGCGGGGCCGCGTGGGCCGTGGCACTGGCGCCTCAACCTGCCTTTTGATGTATCGCGCGCCGCTCAGCGAGGGTGGCGAGAAGCGCCTGACAACCCTGCGCGACACGGATGATGGCTTCAAGATTGCCGAGGTCGACCTTGAGATGCGCGGCGCGGGTGACCTTATCGGGACAGCGCAGTCAGGTGTGCCGCGCTTTCGGGTGGCGGATATGGAGAGCCAGACCGCGCTGATGAAAGTGGCGCAAAGTGATGCGCGTAAATTGCTCAACGACGACCCCAAGCTTGAAACACCGCGCGGACAGGCCGCGCGTGTTCTGCTTTGGTTGATGGAACAAGATCAGGCGATCCGTTTAATATCAGTGGGTTAGGTATTTTGTTCTCAATTATGTTTCAGATGTTCTCATAAAGTTCTTTACAGGCTGTTAAGAATGTGAGAACAAAGGTGCAACAAAGAGAACACCACCTGAGCAGGAGCTTCCCATGATCAAAGATGTTAAAGACGTTATTGCACGCTCACAGTCGACTATCCTTGCGGATGCGCTTGGGGCTGTTGCTCTTCTGACGATCCTTGTGGTGGCGCTGCACCTGCCCAACCTCGTCTGACCCGAATTTCTGCCCGTATGCCTTGCCTTCCTTTTGTGCATTGTCCCAAACCTGCACTCTGAAAGACAAACCTGCCTGTTCCCAAGCAAATGAGGCCTGCCTTTCTTATTTGCCGCTGGTTTTGCAAGTATACGTACTGACCGCCGCCTCTGAAACGAGCGCGGCGGTTTTTTTATGCGCCAGCGGCGTCGAGGGCATCGAGCGTTGCGTTCAGGCAGAGCAGGATCGAGGCGTGGCGGTTCTTGAACTCGCGCGCGGGCAAGAGCACTTTCAGCGCGTCAAAGGGCGCTTGGGGCGCGGGGCCGTTTGCCTCGAGCATCGCCGCAAGCGCGTCGCGTGCGGCCTGAACATCGGCGCGGGTGCATCCGATGATGTTTGATGCGACGACGGAGGCCGCAGCCTGCCCGAGGGCGCAGGCTTTCACATCCTGCCCAAAGTCGGTGATGACACCGTTTTCCAGCGTAACATCGACGGTGAGGTTCGAGCCGCAGAGCGGCGCGCGGCGGTGGGCGGTGCCTGACGGGCTTTGCAACCGCTCAAGCCGGGGAACATCTGCCGCAAGCGCAAGGATGCGTGCGGAGTAGAGTTTCATCAGATCAGCGTCATTGCTCATGGTGTTTTCCCCAGTATCTTGGCATAGATAGCGGTGTTAAGCCGTGGTGAAAAGGACTGAAGATGCGCTTTGATGCACAGACACTTACCTATGACG
Source organism: Lentibacter sp. (assembly GCF_965658795.1). Taxonomy (NCBI): domain Bacteria; kingdom Pseudomonadati; phylum Pseudomonadota; class Alphaproteobacteria; order Rhodobacterales; family Roseobacteraceae; genus Lentibacter; species Lentibacter sp. Next base: position 36,627 of record NZ_CBFHTG010000007.1, read on the forward strand.
AGAGAGGGTTGATCCCTGCGATTGCACAGGACGAAGCCACCGGCGAGATCCTTATGATGGCTTGGATGAACGCGGAAGCTGTTGAGAAGACACTTGAAACACGCCGCGTAACCTACTGGTCACGCTCGCGAAAGTCATTTTGGATTAAGGGCGAGACAAGCGGCCACACGCAAGAACTGGTTGATATGCGGGTTGATTGTGACCGCGATGCGCTTGTGCTTGTCATCAAACAGCTCGGGCCTGCGTGCCACACCAACCGCCGCTCGTGTTTTTATACATCGGTCGTGGATGGTGAGGAGCGCGAGTTGATGGCGCCCGAAGAAGGCTAAAGCCCGACCATGGCCCGGATGTCTGCGGGGGTTTTCCCCTCGGTACGATAAAGACGGATGGCGCGGGCATCATCGCGTTTGGCGAGGCGCTTGCCTGCCGCGTCGCGGATGAGCTTGTGGTGATGGTAGGTTGGCGTTGGCAGCCCCATCAGCTTTTGCAGCACAACGTGGATAAAGGTTGCTGTGAACAGGTCTTGGCCGCGGGGCACAAGGCTGATGTTCTGGACGGCATCATCGAGCACCACGGAGAGATGATAGGATGCGCCAAGGCCTGCACGCGCGAGAATGATGTCTCCAACTTCATCGCGTAACATATTGTGGCTTAACACTATTTCACCTGTCTCACCGGCAGGGCCAGCGCCTGTTTCGACAAAGGTAAGCGGGTCGGCCAGCGCCTTGAGCGCGCGGGCCATGTTGAGCCTGAGCACAGTGTTTGGCAGCGGTGCGGCGGGGTTTGGCACATGGCGGCACGTGCCCGGGTAGATCAGCCCATCAGGGCCAAAGGCGGGCGGCACGCCTTCTTGCGGCGCGGAGGCGGCCTCGGCGATGTCGCGGCGCGAGCATGTGCAGGGGTAGACCAGCCCAAGCGCCCAGAGCCGCGTGAGGGCTGCGCGGTAGGCTGGCATACGCTCGGACTGGCGCAGCACGGGCGCTTGCCATGTGAGGCCAAGCCAGCCCAGATCATCATAGATTTGATCTTCCCACTCAGGGCGCGCGCGGGTGCTGTCGATATCTTCGATCCGCAACAGGAACTGGCCGTTTTGCGCGCGGGCCATGTCATAGGCCAAGAGCGCCGAATAGGCGTGACCCAGATGAAGCGGGCCTGTGGGGCTGGGAGCAAAGCGCGTGATAAATTTCAAATTTACAATCACTTAAGTGGTGAAGTTAATCTTATGATCTGCGCTTCGCCCGCGAAGCCTTTAGCCGTTAAGCCAAGCCTGCCACAGCTCTTTGGCGCGGTCGGTATAGGCTTTGTAGCGGTCTTTGCGGCCACGGCGGCCAGACTTGAGGCCATCAACCGGCGGGAAGAGCCCGAAATTGACGTTCATGGGCTGAAAGGTCTTGGCCTCGGCCCCACCTGTGATGTGGGTGACAAGCGCGCCTGTCGCCGTTTCGGGGGCGGGTGCCTCGAGGGTCTGGCCAAGCATTTCGGCAGCGGCGAGGCGGCCTGCCAGCAGGCCCATGCCTGCGCTTTCGACATAGCCTTCAACGCCTGTGATCTGGCCTGCAAAGCGGATGTGGGGCATGGACTTGAGGCGCAGCTGGTTGTCCAGAAGCGTTGGCGAGTTGATGAAGCTGTTGCGGTGGATGCCGCCAAGGCGGGCAAAACTTGCCTCTTCGAGCCCCGGAATCATCGAGAACACCTCTTTTTGCGCGCCGTATTTCATCTTGGTTTGAAAGCCGACCATGTTCATGAGCGTGCCGAGGGCGTTGTCATAGCGCAGCTGCACAACAGCGTGCGCTTTCACGTCGGGAGCGTGCGGGTTGGTGAGGCCCACGGGCTTCATCGGGCCAAAGCGCAGGGTTTCGCGGCCACGTTCGGCCATGACCTCGATGGGCAGGCAGCCGTCAAAGTAGCCGGCGGTTTCGCCCTCGCGGAACTCGGTTTTTTCGGCCGCGAGAAGCGCATCGATAAAGGCGTTATACTGGGCTTCATCCATCGGGCAGTTGAGGTAGGCTTTTTGCTCTTCTTCGCTGTCGCCCTTGTCATAGCGCGATTGCATCCACGCCACGTCCATATTGACGCTGTCGGTGTAGACAATCGGCGCGATGGCATCAAAGAAGGCCAGTGCCTCGGCACCTGTCGCTTTGGCGATGGCGGTGCTGAGCGCATCAGAGGTGAGCGGGCCTGTGGCGATGATCCAGTGGCCCGAGGTGGGCAGCTCGGTGATCTCTTCATAAGAGACCTCGATCAGCGGATGGGCCTTGAGCGCGGCCGTGACGGAGGCGGCAAATGGCTCACGGTCGACCGCGAGCGCGCCCCCTGCGGGCAGGCGGTGCTTGGCGGCCATTTCCATGATGATCCCGTTTGCGGCGCGCATTTCCCAATGCAGCAGGCCCACGGCGTTTTGCTCGTTGTCATCGGAGCGGAAGGAGTTGGAACACACCATCTCGGCCAGATCGCCTGTTTGGTGCGCAAATGTGCCGACCTTCGGGCGCATTTCATGGATGGTGACGGGCACGCCCATCTGGGCGGCCTGCCATGCGGCCTCGGAGCCAGCAAGGCCCCCGCCGATGATGTGCAATCTCTCTGTCATGGCGCTGATTTAGGGCAGATGGGGCGCGATTGAAAGGGGTTAGTCGAGCAAGCTATCAACCTTCAGCCCCGAGGGCACGCTGGCAGGTGCGCCAAGCTTGCCGCCGATGCTGCTGGGGTCTGTCAGCGCGTGCAAAAAGGAGATGATATCGTTGACTTCGGCCTCGGTGAGCGGGGGGATATCAAGGGTGATGGCGGCTGCGATGCGCTCAAGCTCTTCGGTGTCAGGCATGTGCGGTGTCACCGTGCCATAGCCTGTCAGCGCGGGGACGGGGGCTTTGCTCGGATCAAAGCTCATGAGGCTTTCATGTGGGGCAAGGTGGTGGCGCACCACGGCGTGAAGCGATGCATATGCGCCTGAATGGCCGTAAGGCGCTGTCAGGGCGACATTGCGCAGGCTGGGCGTGCGGAAGCAGTATTTGTCTTTGGCGATGCCCGTAATGGCGCTGCGGCCATGGTCGGCTCCTGCGCTGCCGTGGCCTTTGCCCGGCCCGATCTGGGGGATGCCGATGGCGTGAAAGCTGTGGTCGGTCTGGAACGCGCCTGCGTGGCAGCTTGAGCAGGTGGCTTTGCCATAAAACAGAGCCATGCCGCGCTGCTGGGCGGATGTGAGCGCGGTTGTGTCCCCGCGCAAATAGGCATCAAAGGGGCTGTTGATGGCGCGGAACTCGTCAGAGAGAAATGCGCCGATGGCATTGCCGATATCGGAGATATGAAGCGGGGCTTCTGACCTGTTGAGCGCCGTAAAGCGCGCGCGATAAGCGGGCACGGCCTCAACGCGGGCGGCAAGCTTGGCCCATGCGCCGTTTGGCCCACGGATATGGCCCGCGCTGACCGCATCGGCGATGTCGTTTTCGCCCTCTGTCCCTGCCATTTCTTCGGGGCTGAGGATGGGCAAGAGCGCTTGGGCGGCCAAAAGGCTGTTGGCCTCGCGCTCAAGGGCGTTGCCCTCGGGCATCTGGATGCCGAAAGGCGCATCAGCGTTCTGCGCAACGCGGCCATCGTGAAACAGCGTTGTGAACGCGCTTGCCCCGAGGTTGAAAATGGCGGGCGCATTGCGTGGAACATGCTGGTGGGCAGGGGCTGTGCCTGTGCCGTGCCGCCGCTTGCCAAGGCCTTTTCCCCCTTCGCCCACAGAGAGCGGAACCGCATCGGCCGAGCCAAGCACGCCGTGGTGGCAGCTGGCGCAAGAGATGTTGCGATTGCCTGACAGAAGCGGATCAAAGAAGAGGTCGCGCCCCAGCAGCACTTGGTCTTCGGGGAATGTGGGGAAATCCGAGTGGGTCACCGGCGTTAATGTGTCGGCGGCCAGAGAGAGATTGGCCTGGAGGGACAAAAGGCCGACGGTGACCCACTTGAGTATCGTCGCAGTGCGGAGGCGATCCTTGGAGGGCTGAGCCGTCCGCCGCTGCGGTATGTGGCTTAATTGAACCCTAAATGTGGCAGGATTATGGCAAAAACGGTAAAAATTAGGCATTGGTCACACAAAAATCATAATGCAGCTCAGAGGCAGCGGTAAAGCCTATCTATAGCAGGTTGGTGCGGGCGGGAACCTGTGTTTTGAACGAGCCTTACCGCGTGTGTTTTTTGACCAATGTGCATCATTGGAAACCACTGCGCCGATAATCTTCATTTTGGGGCAAAAAACCGGGCGCTTGCTGTCGCCTGCCGCTTGACGCGGGCGAGGGGCTGGGAAAGGTCTGGTGCATGACAGGCAGACGCCATTCACCCATATGACAGGACCAGCCCATGAGCAAATTCGCCCTCACCGTTACGTGCCGTTCGACCCGTGGAATCGTTGCCGCGATTGCCAATTACCTGGCCGACCACGGGTGCAACATCACCGACAGCTCGCAATTTGACGACAAAGAGACGGGTAACTTCTTTATGCGGGTGAGCTTTGAGAGCGATGGCGCGGTTGATCTTGCCCAGCTGTCAGAGCTGTTCACTGCCACGGCGTCTGAGTTTGGCATGACGTTTGAGTTCCACAATGAAACCGAGAAGATGAAAGTGGTGATCATGGTGTCGCGCTTTGGGCATTGTCTGAACGACTTGCTCTACCGCTGGCGCATTGGCGCGCTGCCGATCGATATTGTCGGGGTGATTTCAAACCATATGGACTACCAGAAGGTCGTTGTGAACAATGACATCCCGTTTCACTGCATCAAGGTGACGCCCGAAAACAAGCCCGAAGCCGAAGCGCGGATTATGGCTGTGGTGGAAGAGGCGGGGGCCGATCTGATCGTGCTGGCGCGCTACATGCAGATCCTGTCAGACGAGATGTGCCAGAAGATGTCGGGGCGGATCATCAACATCCACCACTCTTTCTTGCCAAGCTTCAAGGGCGCGAACCCCTATAAGCAAGCCTTTCAACGTGGTGTGAAGCTGATTGGCGCGACCTCGCATTATGTGACGGCCGATTTGGACGAAGGCCCCATTATCGAGCAGGACATTGTGCGCGTGACCCATGCGCAATCGTCTGACGATTATGTGGCTCTGGGCCGTGATGTGGAGAGTCAGGTGCTGGCGCGTGCCATTCACGCCCACATCCACCGCCGCGTTTTTCTCAACGGCAACAAGACGGTGGTGTTTCCTGCATCGCCCGGCTCATACGCCTCAGAGCGGATGGGCTAAGGGCCTATTGCTCCCAAGTGGGGTCGCGCTTTTCCAGAAAAGCCGCGATCCCTTCTTCTGTGTCGCGAAAGAGCATGTTCTCGGCCATGGCCGCCCCTGTGTAGGCGTAGGCGTCTTCCAGCCCCATTTCGAGCTGCTTGTAAAAGCCCTCTTTGCCCACTTTCACAGCTGCGGCGAGCTTGCTGGCCACTGTTTCGGCCAGAGCGAGCGCCTCGGCCTCGGCGTTGTCTGACACGCGGTTCACAAGGCCAAGCTCTTGAGCGCGGTCTGCGTCGATAAAGCTGCCTGTTGTCAGCATCTCGAACGCTTGCTTGCGTGCAATGTTGCGCGAGAGCGCAACCATGGGGGTGGAGCAGAAGAGGCCGATATTGACACCATTGACGCCAAAGCGCGTGCCTGTCTGGGCCACGGCCATATCGCAGGTGGCAACAAGCTGGCAGCCAGCGGCTGTGGCGATGCCGTGGGGGGCTGCGATAACGGGTTGGGGCAGGGCGCGGATGGACAGCATCATTTTGGCGCAGGTGTCAAAGAGCGCGGTAAAGTAGGCTTTGCCGCCATCTTCGGCTTGGCGGCCTGCTGTCATCTGCTTCAGATCATGGCCTGCGCAGAAGGCTTTGCCCGACCCCGAGAGCACCACGGCGCGAATGCTCCGGTCGTCTTTCAGGGCGTCAAATTCGGCCTGAAGGGCGGCGAGCATTTCTTCTGAGAGCGCATTGAGCCGCTCGGGGGCGTTCATCTTCAGGTGGGCGACTGCGTTTTTGTCGTTACGTTCCAAAAGGTTCATCTTGCTCTCCTCTGCTGTCAGCGGCAGTCTAACGGGGAACAGATTAAGAGGTAAAGACATGGCGCGCGACTTGAACACATTGGCGATGGACAAAGAGGCGCTGCAAGCCTTTCTGGATGAGGTGTTTCCGCAGGTGCGGGGCGACTTTGTGGTTGATGCTGTGGCGCCGATGTCTGTGGAGATGCGCTTGCCTGTGAGCGAAAAACACCTGCGCCCGGGCGGGACTGTTTCGGGGCCGGCCATGTTTGCGCTGTGTGATGTGGCCGTCTACGCGGCTGTGCTGGCGATGATCGGCAAGCAGGCGCTGGCTGTGACCACCAACGCGAGCCTTGATTTTATGCGCAAACCCGAAGCCGGCAAAGATCTGATTGCCAAATGCGAGCTTCTCAAGCTCGGGCGTGTGCTGGCGGTGGGCGAGGTGCGGCTTTACTCTGACGGGGATGCGCGGCCTGTGGCGCGCGCGGGTATGACTTATTCGATTCCGCCGTCGTAATTTGTGGGGTATAATGATACCTATTTTGTAAGCCTATGTTTTTGAACGTTTAATTCGCCTTTTGTGCGGTTGACTGTGCGCCAAACGGGGCTATAACCCCCACATCCCGCAAGCAAAGAGCGGTTTCTCTTTGCCCAACCCGATTATTCAGGGGTTTCACATATGAAAACCTTCACTGCGACACCCGCAGATATCGATAAGAAATGGATCATCATCGACGCCGAAGGCGTCGTGCTGGGCCGTCTCGCCTCGATCATCGCGATGCGCCTTCGTGGCAAGCACAAGCCATCATTCACACCGCACATGGACATGGGTGACAACGTCATCGTGATCAATGCGGAAAAAATCCAGCTGACAGGCAAGAAGCGCGAAGAGCACTTCTACTGGCACACTGGACACCCAGGTGGGATCAAGAGCCGCACAAAGCAGCAGATCCTTGATGGTGCACACCCAGAGCGCGTTGTGACAAAAGCTGTCCAGCGTATGCTGCCAGGTGGCCCGCTGAGCCGCAAGCAAATGACCAACCTGCGTGTCTATGCTGGCACAGAGCACGGCCATGAGGCGCAAAACCCAACTGTTCTCGACGTTAAGGCGATGAACAAGAAAAACACACGGAGCTGAGCGACATGGCTGATCAAGTGAACTCACTCGAAGAGCTCGGCGCTGTTGCAAGCGACACGCCAGTAGCTGAAACTGTTGTAGAACCCCGTGAGCCTATGCGCGATGCGCTCGGCCGCGCCTATGCGACAGGCAAACGGAAAGACGCGGTTGCCCGCGTCTGGATCAAACCGGGCTCAGGCAAGGTTGTGGTCAACGGCAAAGAAATGAACAAATATTTCGCACGCCCCGTTCTGCAAATGATCCTGCGCCAGCCTTTTCAGGTTGCCGGTGTTGAAGACCAGTTCGACGTCATGGCGACAGTCAAGGGCGGCGGTCTTTCAGGCCAAGCGGGTGCTGTTAAGCACGGTGTTTCTAAAGCGCTCCAGCTTTATGACCCCACATTGCGCGCCGCGTTGAAAGCCGCTGGCTTCCTCACGCGCGACAGCCGTGTTGTTGAACGTAAGAAATTCGGTAAGCGCAAAGCCCGCCGTAGCTTCCAGTTCTCCAAGCGTTAAGCTTTACGATATTGCGAAAAAGGGGCTGCTTCTGCGGCCCCTTTTTTTATGCACTTCGTGCTCTAGGTATCTGTCTTCGCTCGTTTTTTGGCGTCTTGGTTAAGCCTTTCTTAATCTCGTTGGCTGATACGGTTTGGACCAACACGGAGAGATTAATATGATTCAAAAGATAGGATTATTGGGCGCCTTGCTGTTTTTGTGCAGCTGTAGCACGCCCGAGTATCGGGCCGAAAAGAGCGTTTGCAGCGCGACGTGGCTGAAGAAGATCCCCACGCGCTATGAACAGGAAATGTACAACCGGACGGAAACGCGACAAGTTCCGACGGGTCGTACGACGTGCCACAATTTTGGCTACACGATCAGCTGCAATCAGGTGATGCGCACCGAATATTACACGGTGCCCGCTGTTCGGACGGTTGATCGCAACAAGAGCCGCCGCGATAGCGAGATAAAAACCTGCACGCAGAACCAGTGTCTGAAGAAATACGGCACCTCAGATTGTAAAGCCTGAGCCACCGACAGACCAAAAAGGGCTCCCTGATGCGGGAGCCCTTTGACTGTGTTTCGCTCTACTTGCTGGCGAGGTCTCGCAGAACGTAGTGGAGCACGCCGCCGTGCTCGACATATTCGATCTCGATGGCGGTATCGATGCGGCACTTCAGGGTGATCTCTTTGGTGCTGCCATCCTCCATCGTAATGGTGCAGGGCACCTCTTGCAGCGGTTTGATCGTGTCGAGCCCCGAGATAGAGACGCTCTCTTTGCCGGTGAGGCCAAGGGTTTTGCGGGTGTCCCCTCGTGTGAACTCAAGCGGGATCACGCCCATGCCCACAAGGTTGGAGCGGTGGATGCGCTCGAAGTTTTCGGCGATCACGGCTTTGACACCCAGAAGCGCTGTGCCTTTGGCGGCCCAGTCACGGCTTGAGCCTGCGCCATATTGCTCGCCCCCGAAGATAACGAGCGGTGTGCCGTTGGCCTGGTGGGCCATGGCGGCGTCAAAGATCGAGGTTTGCGCGCCATCCGGGCCGAGGGTGTAGCCGCCTTCGACGCCATCGAGCATCTCGTTTTTGATGCGGATGTTGGCAAAGGTGCCGCGCATCATCACTTCGTGGTTGCCACGGCGGGAGCCGTAGGAGTTGAACTCGCGCACGGGCACCTGATGCTCCAGCAGGTATTGGCCTGCTGGCGTTGTTTCCTTGAAGCTGCCCGCTGGCGAAATGTGGTCTGTTGTGACCATGTCTCCCAGCACCGCCAGCACCTTGGCATCTGTGATGTTGGTGATTTTGCCGGGTGTTTTGGACATGTTTTGGAAGTAGGGCGGATTTTGAACATAGGTTGACTGGGGCGGCCAGTCATATGTTTCGCCTGTCGATGTCTCAACGCTTTGCCACATCTCGTCGCCTGTGAAGACGGAGGCGTATTTCTCCTGAAAGGCCTCGCGCGTCACGGTTTTTTCGACCAGTTCGGCGATCTCTTGGGTGCTGGGCCAGATGTCTTTCAGGTAGACATCACGGCCCTCAGGGGTCTGGGCGATGGGGTCGCGCGCCAGGTCGATGTCCATCGTTCCAGCCAGCGCATAGGCCACCACAAGGGGGGGCGAGGCGAGGTAGTTGGCGCGCACATCGGGGCTGATGCGGCCCTCAAAGTTGCGGTTGCCCGACAGCACCGAGGTGGCGACAAGATCACCCTCGGCGATGGCCTTGCTGATTTCGGGCTGAAGCGGGCCTGAGTTGCCGATACAGGTTGTGCAGCCATAGCCGACAAGGTTGAAGCCGATTTTGTCGAGGTCGTCTTGCAGCCCTGCGGCCTCAAGATAGTGCGAGACAACCTGAGACCCCGGGGCGAGCGAGGTTTTGACCCATGGTTTGCGGTCAAGGCCCAGCTCTGCGGCTTTGCGCGCCACAAGGCCCGCCCCGATCATCACGTAGGGGTTGGAGGTGTTGGTGCAGGAGGTGATCGAGGCGATCACAACATCGCCAGAGGCAAGCGTATAGTCTTCGCCGTCAACAGCCACTTGCTTGTCCAGCGGGCGCTTGAAGGTCTCTTCCATCTCGCGGCGGAACTCGGTTTTGGCATCGGTGAGCGCTACAAAGTCTTGCGGGCGTTTGGGGCCAGAAATGGCCGGAACAACTGTGCCCATATCAAGGTGCAGCGTGTCGGTGTAGATCGGGTCATAGTCTGGTCCGCGCCAGAAGCCGTTTTCCTTGGCGTAAGCTTCTACAAGATTGACACGGTCTTCGTTGCGGCCGGTGCTGCGCAAATAGCGCAGGGTCTCGTCATCAATCGGGAAGAAACCGCAGGTTGCGCCATATTCGGGGGCCATGTTGGCGATGGTGGCGCGGTCGGCCAGCGGCAGGCGGTCAAGGCCGTCGCCGTAGAACTCGACGAATTTGCTGACAACGCCTTTTTCGCGCAGCATTTGCACGACTTTGAGCACGAGGTCGGTTGCTGTGGTGCCTTCGACCATCTCGCCTGTGAGCTTGAAGCCGACCACTTCGGGGATGAGCATGGAAATGGGCTGACCAAGCATCGCCGCCTCAGCCTCGATCCCGCCGACACCCCAGCCGAGGACGGCGAGGCCGTTGACCATGGTGGTGTGGCTGTCTGTGCCGACGAGCGTATCAGGGTAGGCGACTTCGGCGCCGTGCTGGTCTTTGTCTGTCCAGACCGCTTGGGAAAGATACTCAAGGTTCACCTGATGGCAGATGCCTGTGCCTGGCGGCACAACGCGGAAGTTGTTGAACGCGCCTTGGCCCCATTTGAGGAACTGGTAGCGCTCCATGTTGCGCTCGTATTCGCGGTCCACATTCAGCTGGAAGGCGCGGGGATTGCCGAACTCGTCGATCATCACGGAGTGGTCGATGACCAGATCAACAGGGTTGAGCGGGTTGATCTGCTGCGCATCCCCGCCGAGCGCCACGATGCCGTCGCGCATGGCGGCAAGGTCAACCACGGCAGGCACGCCTGTAAAATCCTGCATCAAGACACGCGCGGGGCGGTAGGCGATTTCGCGAGGGTTCTGGCCGCCGTTTGTGGCCCAGTCGGCGAAAGCCTTGATATCGTCCACCGAGACGGTCTTGCCATCTTCAAAGCGCAGCATGTTCTCAAGCACCACTTTGAGCGCGGCGGGCAGGCGGGAGAAGTCTCCCAGCCCTGCGGCCTGAGCCTGCGGAATGGAGTAGTAATCAACCGATGTGCCGCCAACGGTCAGGGTTTTGCGGGTTTTGGCGCTGTCTTGTCCGACGGTGATGGGCATAAAAAGCCTCCAGTCTGAATGTAAAATCGTCACGAACACCGCGTACTGTGCCCTTTGGGCCAAAGGTGCTCCTTTCAAATGTAGCGACTAAGGTTTGAAAGTGAAGAGGCGTTGGGGTAGCAAGCGCGTGTGAGCAGGTTTTGTCTGAGCCGGGGCGTCAGAAACTGCGTAAAATCCCTTGAATGGCTGATGCTAAGTCTTGCTCTTTACGTAGGGTTGGTATACCGCTGCATACAAATATCGTTTGGCGGGCTCAAAAACGGTTTTGGCCCTCACGCGACCCAGTGATCACTCATGCATGAGGTTTAAGATGAGCTTGTACGCAGACTACCTGAAAGAAATCGAAGCTCGTAAAGAGCAAGGTCTCCACCCCAAGCCGATTGATGATGCGGCGCTCGTGAGCGAGCTGGTTACGCAGATCAAGGATGCGGGCAATGCGCACAGAGACAGCTCTCTTAACTTTCTGATCTACAACACGCTGCCCGGCACAACGAGCGCGGCGGGGGCCAAAGCGGCCTTCTTGAAAGAGATCATTCTTGGTCAGGCCGATGTGGCCGAGATCACGCCAGAGTTTGCGTTCGAGCTTTTGTCGCACATGAAAGGTGGCCCATCGATTGGTGTGCTGCTTGATATCGCTCTTGGCGATGATGCCGCCCTTGCCAGCCAAGCGGCAGAGGTTCTGAAAACACAGGTCTTCCTCTATGAGGCCGATACCGCCCGTATCGATGCGGCTTACAAAGCGGGCAACCCGCTGGCGAAAGATCTGCTGGAAAGCTACGCCAAGGCCGAGTTCTTCACCAAGCTTCCGGATGTACAGGAAGAAATCAAGGTGGTGACCTTTATCGCGGGCGAAGGCGATATCTCGACGGACTTGCTGTCTCCGGGCAATCAGGCGCACTCGCGCGCTGACCGTGAGCTGCACGGCCAGTGCTTTATCTCAAAGGCCGCTCAGGACGAAATCACAGCGCTCAAGGCGCAGCACCCTGACAAGCAGGTCATGATCATTGCGGAAAAAGGCACCATGGGTGTCGGCTCTTCGCGGATGTCTGGTGTGAACAACGTAGCACTTTGGGCAGGCAAGCCGGCCAGCCCCTATGTGCCATTCGTGAACTACGCCCCCATTGTGGCCGGGACAAACGGCATCTCGCCGATCTTTCTGACAACTGTTGGTGTGACAGGTGGTATCGGGCTTGATCTGAAAAACTGGGTCAAGAAGCTGGGAGCCGATGGCAAGCCTGTGCTGAATGATGCGGGCGACGCCGTTCTTGAGCAGGTGTATTCTGTTGAGACAGGCACGGTTCTGACGATCAACAGCAAGACCAAGAAGCTCTACAACGAGGCCGGTGACAAGGAACTGGTGTCGCTTGAAAGCTCGTTCACACCACAGAAAATGGAATTCATGAAGGCGGGCGGCTCGTATGCCATCGTCTTTGGCAAAAAGCTGCAAACCTTCGCCGCAGAGGCGCTCGGGGTTGAGCTTGAGTCAGCTTATGCACCTTCAAAAGAGATCCACAACGAGGGCCAAGGCCTTACGGCTGTTGAAAAAATCTTCAACCGCAACGCTGTTGGCGTAAAGTCGGACAAGCCGCTGCATGCGGGCTCTGATATGCGCGTCAAGGTCAACATCGTTGGCTCACAAGACACGACAGGCCTGATGACAAGCCAGGAGCTTGAGGCCATGGCGGCGACGATTTTGTCACCCTCTGTGGACGGAGCTTACCAATCGGGGTGTCACACGGCCTCTGTTTGGGACTTGAAGGCGCAGGCCAACACACCGCGCTTGATGAAATTCATGAACGATTTCGGCCTTGTCACCGCGCGTGACCCGAAAGATGCCTATCACGCGATGACAGACGTTATTCACAAGGTGCTCAACGACATCACTGTGGATGACCGCGCGATCATCATCGGGGGTGACAGCCACACGCGGATGTCCAAAGGCGTGGCCTTTGGGGCAGACTCAGGCACAGTGGCGCTGGCGCTGGCAACAGGTGAGGCGACCATGCCGATCCCTGAATCTGTGAAAGTGACGTTCAAAGGCAAGATGCAGGACCACATGGACTTCCGTGATGTTGTGCACGCCACGCAAGCGCAGATGCTCCAACAGCACGGTGACAACGTCTTCCAGGGCCGTATCATCGAGGTGCACATTGGCACGCTTCTGGCCGACCAAGCCTTTACCTTCACCGACTGGACAGCCGAGATGAAGGCCAAGGCCTCTATCTGTATCTCCAACGATGACACGCTTATTGAATCGCTCGAGATTGCCAAGAGCCGCATCAACATCATGATCGAAAAGGGCATGGAGCATGAAAACGGTATGCTGCAGAAGCTTGTCGATATTGCCGATGCCCGGATTGCGGAGATCAAATCAGGCGCGGTGCCTGCGCTGACGCCGGATGACAACGCGAAATACTTTGCCGAAGTGGTTGTTGACCTGAGCGTGATTGACGAACCGATGATTGCTGACCCTGACGTGAACAACGTGGATGTGTCAAAGCGCTACACGCACGACACCATTCGCCCGATCTCGTACTACAAAGCCGAGAAAAAGGTCGATCTCGGGTTTGTCGGCTCTTGCATGGTGCACAAGGGCGATATCAAGATCGTGGCGCAAATGCTGCGCAACCTTGAAACCGCCACGGGCAAAGTAGAGTTCAAAGCGCCGCTTGTTGTGGCTGCGCCGACGTACAACATCATTGATGAGTTGAAAGAAGAGGGCGATTGGGAAATCCTGCAGCGCTACTCCGACTTTGAGTTTGATGACTTTGCCCCAAAGAGCAAAGCGCGCACCGAGTATGAGAATGTGCTCTATCTTGAGCGCCCGGGCTGCAACCTTTGCATGGGCAATCAGGAAAAAGCGGCCAAGGGCGACACGGTTCTGGCAACATCAACGCGCCTCTTCCAAGGCCGTGTTGTTGAAGACAGCAACGAAAAGAAGGGCGAGAGCCTTTTGGCCTCAACGCCTGTTGTGGTTCTGGCGGCTATCTTGGGGCGCACACCAACGGTGGAAGAGTATAAGGCCGCTGTAGAGGGGATCGACCTTACGAAGTTTGCCCCACCGCAGCAGATCCCGCTGGGAACAGGCTCCGCACACTTCTAAACACCGTTTCTCACGCAAAACCGCCCCTTCCTGTCACTCTGTGACGGGGAGGGGTTTTGCATTGGCGCATGAATGTTATATGAAGCCGTATCGCGCGAAAGGTAGAAAAGATGACCGACGAGACAAAGGCCGCTGGCCCTGTAACCCCTGATGTTCTGACGGTGCCGCGCAAGCGCCCCGAAGGGCCTGACGGCAAGGTCAATATCGTTGGTCTGACACGTGAGGCGCTGCGCGCTGAATTTGCGCGCATTGGCACGCCTGAAAAGCAGCTGAAAATGCGTGTTAACCAAGTTTGGCAGTGGGTCTATCAGTGGGGCAAGCGCGACTTTAGCGTGATGACCAACCTTTCAAAAGGCTTTCGCGCCGAGCTTGATGCGCACTTTGTGATTGAGGTGCCCGAAGTGGTGACCAAGCAGGTCAGCGACGATGGCACACGCAAATATCTGGTGAAGATCGCAGGGGGCCATGAAGTCGAGGTGGTGTATATCCCCGAGACCAACCGTGGCACGCTGTGCATCAGCTCGCAGGTGGGCTGCACGCTGACCTGCACATTCTGTCACACGGGCACACAGAAGCTGGTGCGCAACCTGACCGCTGGCGAGATCATCGGGCAGGTTATGGTGGCGCGCGACGATCTGGACGAGTGGCCAGAGCCGGGCGCAAGCACCGCTGATGCGCCTGCGCGCCTGCTGTCCAACATCGTATTGATGGGGATGGGCGAGCCGCTCTACAACTTTGACAATGTGCGTGACGCGATGAAAATCGCGATGGACGGGGAGGGGATCAGCCTTTCGCGCCGCCGCATCACGCTGAGCACATCTGGCGTTGTGCCTGCCATTGCCAAGACAGCCGAAGAGATCGGCTGTTTGCTGGCGGTGAGCTTTCATGCCACCACCGATGAGGTGCGCGATGTGCTTGTGCCGATCAACAAGCGCTGGAACATTGAGGCTTTGCTGACGTCCTTGCGCGAATATCCAAAGCTGAGCAACTCCGAGCGTATCACCTTTGAATATGTGATGCTGAAAGGGGTCAACGACTCTGTGGAAGATGCGCGCCGCTTGGTAAAGCTGATCAAGGGCATTCCTGCCAAGATCAACTTGATCCCGTTCAACGAGTGGCCCGGCTCGGCCTATGAGCGCTCTGATTGGGACCAGATCGAGCAATTTGCCGATATCGTGCACAAGGCGGGGTATTCTTCGCCGATCCGTCGTCCGCGGGGCGAAGATATCATGGCGGCTTGTGGGCAGCTGAAGTCTGCAACAGAGCGCGAGCGCAAGTCACGCCGCCAGATTGAGGCAGAAGCAGGGCTGAACGGCTAAACTGCCTTGAAAATACCTCTCAAATCTTAATGTTTCCCCTTTTGTGCTAAATCAGCGCCACAGGGCTGAACAATGCTGGTTTTGTAAACAGTGTGTTTTTGCACTGAGGCAAAGGAGCAAAGAGATGATGAGCGATATTGAGACAATCCGTGATGTGGTGATGCGCGAGCGCAAGCTGGCCGTTTCTGACCGGGAGTGGAAGCACCGCCTGCGGGGCTATGGCTATGCGATCCGCGAGAGCGATAAGGGCCGTTTTGTGACCTCTGTGTTGCGCGGCAACGATCTCTGCGCATTGATGGGGTGATCGTGATGCAACCTGTTGTACACGCTTGTAACCCTGTGGTGATGCGCCAGATCAAAGCGCTGGTAGCGCCCATCCTGGGCAGCAGCGACACCCTGCAAGACCGTCAAAGGCGGCTCGCCCGCCTTGGCTTTACGATCTCGCGCAGTGAAGAGGGCAGCTATCTTGCAACCTTGCCCCACGGCCTGCGGATCATGACGCTCGGCTGAAGAAGCCGGGCGCTCACGCCCCAAGTTTTCCTGATACTGTCAGCATGAGCTATGTGTATGACAAAGAAAAACCCGCCTCAGAGCGGGTTCTCTTTATGTCTTTCACACTGTGAGCGGGCGCTCACGTGCAACAGATGCGTTATTTGCCCCATGTGCGGACGGGGCCGCAATCCATGTGAACGAAGTTTGAGCTCGAGTAGCGGCCAACACCGCCTGCGGCGCAAGAGGCGGCTGCGCGGCCCATTTGGCTGACCGAGCGTGAGGAGAGGCGCAAGTCAGCGGCCTGACCTTTGAGGTGAAGCGAATTCTTGGCAACACCGCTGGAGCGCGAGCGCAACATGGCGTTTGTTTTCGGGCTGCGGTAGCCCGAGAGAAGCAGATAAGGCTCGCTCACATCCAGAAGGTTGAGAGAGGCTGCCATGATGTCGATTGTGCGCAGGTCCATGTTTTTCACATCGCCTGTGCGCCAGTCGCGCATAAAATGGTTCACCTCTTGCACGGCATCTTTGATGTAGTCGCCTTCAACCCAGTAGATCATATCGATCTTTTCACCGGTGCGCGAAGAGTACATTTTGATGCGGCGAATGTCGCCCGATCCGCGCAGAAGCCCTGCGGCTTTGGAATAGGTTGGGGCCGCGACGAGCGCTGTGGCGGCAAAAGCCCCAAGCAAAGCACGTCTGGAAAAGCTCGTTGAGCTCGATGTCTGTTTCATGGTCATAGCGTCGTCCCGTCGCTCGTTACCTGTATCGCGGTGTGTCCCGCGTGTCCTACCTTCATCCCCCAAGATGTTGCAATCTTATGGCATACTTCGAATCAAGGGCCAAGATCAGTTTGCCCATATGATTGATTACTCTGAATTTTCGGCAAAATTTTGCTGAAAATCTGCAAAACTGCCCCATTCGGCCTGATTGTGAGGATTTGATGCATTAGTTCCCCTATCTGATGCGCTGATAATACAGTTGTGAGTGGACAGCGCATTTGAGCTATATCAAAAGAGAGTTCACGTCTGGTGAACAAAAACAATATCGAGTGGGGGCTCTATGTATTTTTCAGCAATCCGGTTTCACAGCTTTTTTCTAGCTGTTTTCGTCACGCTTGCGGGCTGGCTTATGGTGTCATCACCTGTTGCAGCCGAGGTGACGGCTTTTAAGCAAGCGGTGGCTGAAGCGGCGTCGCGCGATGATGATATTTCCGCGTTTTACCGCGCCAATGATTATGACCCTGTCTGGACAGGCAGTTTTGGCAAGGATGCGCAGCGCCGCAAGGCCCTGTTCAAAGCGATCGAGGCGGCTGATCTACATGGCTTGCCCGCCAAGCGCTATGACGCCGAGGGGCTGATGGCCAAGCTCAAAGCCGCCAATTCGCCACGCGCGCGCGGGCTTGTCGAAGTCGAGATGAGCAAAGTGTTCATCGAGCTGGCCCAGAATATGCAGACAGGCGCGCTTGTGCCCAGCAAGATCGACAGTGGCATTGTCCGCGCGATCCCGTATCGGGCGCGCGAGAGCTACCTTGTGAATTTTGTCAAATCAAACCCCAACAGTTTCTTTAAGGCCTTGCCGCCGCGCACGCCTGAATACGCGCGTCTGCTCAAGGCAAAGCTGCGCTTTGAAAAGCTCATCGCCTCTGGCGATTTCGGGGAGACCGTATCAGCCAAGTCGCTCAAGCCCGGTCAGTCGGGTGCATCTGTTGTGGCTCTGCGCGACCGTTTGAGCGCTATGGGCTATGTCGGCCGCTCGGTCTCACCCGAATATGACGCCACCATTCAGGCGGCTGTGCAGCAGTTTCAGCAAGATCACGGCCTTGATGCCGATGGTGTGGCCGGGGCTGGCACGATGGCCGAGATCAACACATCTGCCGCCGATCGCCTCAAGTCGATTATTGTGGCGCTGGAGCGCGAACGCTGGGTCAACCAAGACCGCGGCCAACGTCATATTCTGGTGAACATCACCGATTTTTCCGCCCGTATTGTCGACAATGGCAAAGTGACATTTGAAACCCGCTCTGTCGTGGGCGCCAATGACAGCGACCGCCGCACCCCCGAGTTCTCGGATGTGATGGAGTATATGGCGATCAACCCGACATGGAATGTACCCCGCTCCATTGCGACCAAAGAGTACCTGCCGATGATGCAGCGCAACCGCAATGCAGCTGGCCACCTCAAGCTCTATGACAGCCGCGGGCGTGAAGTGTCGCGCAGCAATATCAACTTTGCCAATTACACAGCGCGCACCTTTCCGTTCAACATCAAACAGCCGCCCTCACAGCGCAACGCGCTTGGGCTGGTGAAGTTTATGTTCCCCAACAAATACAACATTTACCTGCACGATACCCCCGCCAAAAACCTTTTCAGCCGCGAAACCCGCGCCTACAGCCACGGCTGTGTGCGCCTGAACGACCCGTTCGAGTTTGCCTATGCGTTGCTGGCCAAGCAGGAGAGTGACCCCAAGGCTGCCTTCCACAAGCACTTGGACACAGGGCGCGAGACCGCCGTGCAGCTTGAGCCGCAGGTGCCTGTGCATATCATCTACCGCACCGCCTTTACCGATGCGAAGGGTGGGACAAAGTTCCGTCGCGATATCTATGGCCGTGATGCCAAGATCTGGAACGCGCTTGCAAAAGCAGGGGTGGTGCTTCGGGCGGTTCAAGGATAATCCTTGAGGCCCATAAGCAGGATCGGGTCATGACCTATACGATTGAAACCATTGCCAGATCGCTTGGAGCGCAAGCTCTTGGCGATCTTTCTATTGAAATCGACTCTGTGGCAGAGCCGCAAGAGGCTGGCCCACGGGCTTTGGCACTGGCCATGAAACCTGCTTTTGCAGAGCGTTTGTCTGAAGGCGGGGCTTTGGCGGCTGTGCTTTGGGAGGGCGCTGACTTTGAAGCGCTTGGCCTCAAGGCGGCGATTATTCCGCCGCGCCCGCGCTATGCGCTCTCGGGCTTGAGCAAACAGTTTGATCCGGGCGAAAGCTACCCCGAAGGCATCCACCCCTCGGCCATAATCGACCCTGCCGCCGAGCTGGGCGAGGGGGTGCGTGTGGGGCCACTGGCGGTTGTTATGGCTGGTGCGCGCATTGGCGCGGGAAGCATCGTTGGGCCACAGGCCTTTATTGGCGCCTGTGCCACTCTTGGTGAGGGCTGTTTTATCCGCGAGGGCGTCCGCATCGGCGCGCGCACCACGTTGGGCGCGCGGGTTATTGTGCAGCCCGGCGCTGTTGTGGGCGGTGATGGCTTCAGCTTTGTGACGCCCGAGGAAAGCGCCGTGGAGCGCACCCGCGCCTCGCTCGGGGATCAGGGCACTGGCGAGAGCCAGCATTGGGAGCGTATCCATTCGCTTGGCGCCGTGCATATCGGAGATGATTGCGAGATCGGCGCGAACGCCTGTATCGACCGTGGCACAGTGCGCGACACGAAAATCGGCGCGCGCACAAAGCTCGATAACCTTGTTCATATTGGCCATAATGTTGTGATCGGAACCGACTGTCTGATTTGTGGGCAGGTTGGTATGGCGGGCTCATCCACCATCGGCAACAACTGTGTCTTTGCAGGGCAGGTCGGCCTGAACGACAATATCTTTGTCGGTGACAATGTCATCGCGGGGGGGGCCACCAAGATTTTCACCAATGTGCCCAAAGGGCGGGTTCTGCTCGGATATCCGGCTGTGAAGATGGAAACCCATGTGGAAACCTACAAGGCGATGCGGCGCTTGCCGCGGCTAATGAAGCAGGTGGCCGAGCTGCAAAAAGCGGTTTTCAAGAGTGACAAGAGCGACTAAACGGGCAGCAGACATACACTTGGGGGTGATATGAGCGTTCAGGACAAAGTCATCGAGATTATCGCGGAGCAGGCTGTCTTGGAGCCATCCGACGTGAGCATGGACAGCACGCTTGAGAGCCTTGGCATTGACAGCCTGGGCCTTGTCGAGAGCATTTTCGCGATTGAAGAGGCTTTTGATATTTCGATCCCGTTCAATGCCAATGCGCCCGACGCCTCGGAGTTTGATATCTCCACTGTGGCGAGCATTACCGCTGGTATCGAGGCGCTTATTGCTGCGCAAAAAGGCTAACCCGCATGAAGCGCGTGGTGATCACGGGGGCGGGTACGATCAACGCTCTGGCACAGAATGTGCCAGATACGCTCAAGGCCATGGCCGAGGGGCGCTGTGGCATCGGCCAGCTTGTGATGCAGGATGTCGAACGGCTCGCCGTTCAGATCGGCGCACAGGTGCAAGGCTTTGAGCCTGAAACACTGTTCAACCGCCAGCAGCTTTCGCTTTATGACCGTTTCACACAGTTTACGCTGATCGCCGCGCGTGAGGCGATTGCGCAGTCGGGGCTGGTGTTTTCGGGCGAGCTTGCGGCGCGCTCAGGGGTCATTCTGGGCAATTCGGGGGGTGGTATGACCACGCTCGATGAGAATTACCGCTCGGTCTATGAAGACGGCAAGAACCGTGTGCATCCCTTTGTGGTGCCCAAGCTTATGAACAATGCAGCCGCCAGCCATGTGAGCATGGAATTCAACGTCAAAGGCCCGAGTTTTACCGTGGCCAGCGCCTGTGCAAGCTCGAACCATGCCATGGCGCAGGCCTTTCAGATGGTGCACGGCGGGGCCGCGCCTGTGATGATCACGGGGGGCTCTGAAAGCATGTTGTGCTTTGGCGGCGTTAAGGCTTGGGAGGGCCTGCGCGTGATGTCTAAAGACGCGTGCCGCCCCTTCAGCGCCAACCGCAACGGCATGGTGCAAGGCGAGGGCGCGGGTGTGTTTGTCTTTGAAGACTACGAGCACGCACGCGCACGCGGCGCTGAGATCCTTGCTGAAGTGGCAGGGTTTGCCATGACATCCGATGCCGCCGATATTGTGATGCCCTCAAAGCAAGGTGCCGCGCGCGCGATCGCCGGCGCACTGCGTGATGCAAAGCTCAACCGCGAGGATGTGGGCTATATCAACGCCCATGGCACGGGCACGGCCGCCAACGACAAGACAGAATGCGCCGCAGTGGCCGATGCGTTTGGCGCCCATGCCGACAGGTTGATGATCTCGTCGACCAAATCGATGCATGGGCATCTGATTGGCGGTACGGGGGCTGTCGAGCTTCTGGCCTGTATCATGGCGCTGCGCGACGGCATCATAGCGCCCACGATCGGCTATGAAGAGGCCGATCCTGAATGTGCGCTTGATGTGGTGCCCAATGAGGCGCGCGAGGCCAAGGTTACGGCTGTGCTCTCGAATGCCTTTGCCTTTGGCGGGCTCAATGCCGTGCTTGCGCTGAAAAAGCTTTGAGCCACAAAAAAGCCGCCCGCATTGCTGCGGACGGCTGTTCAACAGACAGAAGTCTTACTTGAGGCTGAGGCTATCAAAGCCAGCGGTGAAGCCTGCCAGTGACATATCAAGCGTAACCACTTCGTCAGGTGCCGGGGCCGGACGCAGCAGAACTTTGGCTTTTGCGCCTTTTTTCATGGCGGCAATATCTTCATTTGTGAAGCCGACACGGGCAAAGCAGCCGATGGGGCTACAGAAGCTATAGGGGTAGCGGCGCGCGTTTCCATTGTCGATCTGGATTGTGAGCTGTGCCGAGAGCAAGGTTTCCAGCGGTACCAGAATATTGGCACCAGCAACGGCTTTGCCACCATCGGCCAGCGGGAAGATTGTGACTTCGGCAACATTGGTGCCTTGGTCGTCTTGCAAGACCTGGAACAGCTGGCACGGCTCATTGGCGGGCTCTGCCGTTTCAGCCAGATTGGGATCGCGCAAGCACTGCAATTTCCAGTCTCCAAACTCCTGTTTGATGTAGGGCTCTGGAATGGCCTCTTCGCCAAGGCTCAGATCATCTGGCGCTGGCGCGATGGCGGGTGCTGGTTCTTCAGCCGCTTGGGGCGCTGTCTCGTCTGTCGCTGTTTGGGCGTTGAGCCCAAGGGGCGCGGCCAAAAGGGCCATAAGGAGTGCTGTGCGATACGTGATTTGCATGAATTCTACCTGTTATTTCCGCTTAGCCCTCGCTTAGCACGCAGCTTCTCGAGTGTCAGCGCCAAAACAGTCGGGAGGTGCGCACAATCAGCGTAAACTTGCGCAAGAGGTTACTCTGCTGACATAAAATCGCGGGCTGTGTGAGGTGCTAAATCGTGCAGATTGCCAGAACATTCAGGGGCCCCATAGAAAAAGGAGCCGCAAGGCCCCTTCTTCGATTTTCTCTCCCCGTCGGACTTGGCCGACTTATATTGAGCCAAGCGTATGACACTCGGTCGCAGGCGTCAACAGGCTTTGAGCACAGGCGAAAAAAAGGGCCGCACCCGAAAGCGCGGCCTAGTCTGACAGGGAGGAAGTCAGCTTCGCACCAAGAGGACATGAGGCGCGAAGCACGCTTGATACTGAGGCCAAAACATTAAATTACTGTAAGGGAAGCGTTCGGAATCAGACGAACGCGTGTGGTTTAAGGGGAGACGGCTTTGACAGACGGGATTTTCATGGGCGGCGGCGGTGCTGCGCAAAACGAGGCGCAAGCGCTCAAACTGAAATACGCCAACCGCCACGGCCTGATTGCGGGGGCGACAGGCACTGGCAAAACCGTGACCTTGCAGATCATGGCCGAGAGCTTCTCCAACGCGGGTGTGCCTGTGTTTATGGCTGACGTGAAAGGCGACCTCTCGGGGCTGGCCAAAGCCGGCAGCGAGGCTGGAAAGCTGCATGGCGCGTTCACGAGCCGGGCCGAGAAGATCGGGTTTTTTGACTATACCTATGACAGCTTCCCCGTTACTTTCTGGGATTTGTTTGGCGAGCAGGGCCACCCCATTCGCACGACCGTGGCCGAGATGGGGCCACTGCTCATTTCGCGGTTGCTTGAGCTGACCGAGGCGCAAGAAGGTGTTGTGAACATTGCCTTCCGTGTGGCGGATGAGGAGGGCATGCCGCTTCTGGACCTCAAAGACTTTCAGGCGCTGCTTGTCTGGGTGGGAGAGAACAAAGACACGCTTTCGCTGCGCTATGGCAATGTCTCTGTTGCGTCCATCGGGGCGATCCAGCGGCGCTTGCTCGTGCTGGAAAACCAAGGCGGTGACAAGCTGTTTGGCGAGCCTGCACTGGCGCTGAGCGATATCATGGCTGTGGATGCAGAGGGACGGGGGCGCGTGAACGTTCTGGTCGCAGATACACTGATGTCTTCACCACGGCTCTATTCAACCTTTTTGCTGTGGTTGCTCTCTGAGCTGTTTGAAGAGCTGCCCGAAGTGGGCAACCCTGACAAGCCCAAGCTCGTGTTCTTCTTTGATGAGGCGCATTTGCTCTTTGAGGGGGCGCCCAAGGTTTTGGTGGATAAGGTCGAACAAGTGGCGCGGTTGATCCGCTCCAAGGGGGTGGGCGTTTATTTCATCACACAAAACCCCGATGATGTGCCTGATGATATTCTGGGCCAGCTGGGCAACCGTGTGCAACACGCGCTGCGCGCCTTTACGGCGCGTGACCAGAAGGCGCTGCGTCTGGCGGCACAGACCTATCGCCCCAACCCGCGCTTTGACATTGAAGAGGCCATTCGCGATGTCGGTGTGGGCGAGGCTGTGACGTCGTTTCTGGAAGACAAGGGCGTTCCGGGGATCGCCGAGCGCACGTTGATCCGCCCGCCCAGCTCGCAGCTGGGGCCGATAACGCCTGCCGAGCGTGCCGCTGTGATCGGGTCTTCCCACATTGCAGGCAAGTATGAGGCGCTTCTTGACCGCCACTCAGCCTTTGAAATGCTGTCCGAGCGTGCCGCAACAGCCGCGCGTGAGGCCGAGGCCGCCGAGCGTGCAGAAGAAATGGCCGAAGAAAAAGAGCGCGAGTTCAAGGCCGCGCGGCGCTATGAGGGCGCAGGCGTGTCCCGCTCGTCCTCGCGCAGCAGCCGTGGTGACAGCTTTGGCGAGGCTCTGACAAAACAGGTCATAAAAGAGCTCAAAGGGACAACGGGGCGTCGCATTATCCGCGGTATTCTCGGTGGCCTCTTCAAGGGCCGCTAAACGCAGCTGGTGTTGGGCGCACGCTCTTTTGCGCCCAACCTATCGGCTTATTTGGCGTCTCTGGCTTTGCTCTGTTGCTCAAGGCTCAGCACCCGAATGGGCACGCTCATGAGGCCGACAAAACCCGCAGCCAGGACCGCCGAACTGGCAAAGCTGATGCCTGCAAAAATGCCGAGCGTGTAACGCGAGGACAGCGGTGCAAACAGCACCTCAAGAAAGGTGAGTGGCTCTGTCTGTGCAAAGGTCAGCGTGACAATCGCGGCCTCTGTGAGGATGGCCACAACGCCCACACCCGCGCCAAAGACAGCGGCAAAGACGAGCCTGTCTTGCCCGTTCATCCGCGTTCCGAGCGTTCTAAACACCATGGGCGCAATCCGGCTTGAGAAAAACAACGGGCTGATCGCAGCAAGGCGCATCCACAGCGATGGATACCACTTGACCTCGCCCTTGGGCATATAGACCCAAAGGCCGACAAGCGCTGCGCAGACGACAGCAAAGAAGGCAACGCCAACAAGGGCGGGGCGGGCAAGGGGCTGCATGGGTTACTTCTCCGGTATCAGGCCACGCGGGCTGAACCTGAGCACGCAGAGCAGAATGATGCCCATTGTCAGCAGGCGCATATGCGCAGCAGAGTCCAACAGATGCGCTTTGACGGCGCTGCCCTCGGCCATGCCCGAGGTTATGAGCGTGAGGAAGGCAAGCCCCATCGGCTCGACCTGAACCCAGAAGAACCAGATCACAAAGCCACCAAGCACGGCCCCAAGGTTGTTGCCTGAGCCGCCCACGATCACCATGAGCCAGACAAGGAAGGTAAAGCGCAGCGGCTGATAGGAGGTGGGTGTGAGCTGGCCATCCAGCGTGGTGATCATCGCGCCAGCAATGCCGCAGATGGCAGAGCCGAGAATGAAGATCTGCAAATGGCGCGCCTTCACGTCTTTGCCCATGGCTTCAGAGGCGTTCTCATTGTCGCGGATTGCGCGCATCATGCGGCCCCAAGGGCTTTTGAGCGCGGCTTGTGCCATCAGAAACAGGATGAGCAGAACAACAGCAAACAGGCCCGCATAAAGCAGCTTTACCCAGAGGGTTGAGGCCGTGACAGGGTCAATGCCGAAGCTTTCGGCCTGCGCAACAAAAGCAGGTGAGCTTTGCAGATCAATCTCATAGGGCACAGGGCGGGGCAGGCCGATCACGTTCTTGACGCCGCGCGCCATCCAGTCTTCGTTCTTCATCACAGCAATCACGATCTCGGCGATGCCGAGCGTTGCAATGGCAAGGTAATCAGAGCGCAGGCCAAGTGCTGTCTTGCCAATGATCCATGCCGCACCAGCCGCAAACAGGCCACCTATGGGCCAGGCCAGCAGCACAGGCAGGCCAAGGCCGCCAATATTGCCCGAAACAGCAGGGTTGATCGCCTCGACTGCCTCTACACCGCCGTCAAACACAGCGCGGAAGGCAAAGAAGCCAATGATCAACACCGCCAGAACGGCGAGTGTGCGGGTGCGGCCTGCGTCCATACGTTGAAACAGCAGAACCGTTGAGATGATGCTCATCACACCAAGGCCAAGGCCCAGCAAGATACGCACGCCGCCCGCGCTCCAAGCGCCTTCAACAGGGGGCATGGAGACGAGCACTGTGGCAAGGCCACCCAGAGCCA
The DNA here is from genome assembly GCF_965658795.1 of Lentibacter sp. Classification (NCBI taxonomy): domain Bacteria; kingdom Pseudomonadati; phylum Pseudomonadota; class Alphaproteobacteria; order Rhodobacterales; family Roseobacteraceae; genus Lentibacter; species Lentibacter sp. The sequence goes on from NZ_CBFHTG010000007.1 coordinate 62,058, forward strand.
CAAAGCCCATGATCCCCACGTTGAACAGCCCGGCAAACCCCCACTGAAGGTTCACACCAAGCGCCATGATGGCCGAGATCAGCCCCATGTTGAGAATAAACAGAGCCGAGTTCCACGACTGCAAGATGCCTGTGCCCACAATAAGAAGGGCGACAAGCGCGAAATAGATGGTGTTGCGGAGTGTCTCGTTCATACCGACTGCCCCTTGAATAGACCTGTGGGTTTGAAAATGAGCACGATCAGAAGGATCACGAAGCTCACGGCAAATTTGTAGTCGGTGCTGAGAAGCTGCACCAAACCATCGGGCTCAAGCCGCTCCGGCATTGCGTAGACGAGCACTTTTTTCCAAGCGTAAGTCACGGTGACTTCAGAGAAAGCGATGACGAAGCCGCCCGCAATCGCCCCCAGCGGGTTGCCAAGGCCACCCACGATGGCCGCCGCAAAGATGGGCAGCAGAAGCTGGAAGTAGACAAAGGGTTTGAACGTCTTATCAAGGCCATAGAGCACACCTGCGATGGTTGCGAGAGTGGCCACGATGATCCAGGTGACCATCACAACACGCTCTGGGTTGATCCCTGAGAGAAGCGCGAGGTCTTCATTGTCTGAATAGGCGCGCATGGATTTGCCCGTGCGCGTGCGGTTGAGAAACCAGAAGAGCGCAGCCACCACAACAATCGCGGTGACAAGCGTAATACCTTGGGTTGTCTTGATGGCAAGGCCCTCTTGCAGCCCTGTCATTTCCTTGAATGTGCGCACCGAGACGATGAAACGCTCGCCATCGGCAAAGCGCTGGTCATCCGGGCCGATGATAAACCGCACGAGGCCGTTCATGATAAACATCACACCCATCGACACGATCACAAGGATCACGGGCTTGGCCTTTTGCTCGCGGTAGAATTTGTAGACAACACGGTCGGTGAGCAACAAAAGCCCGATACAGCCCAAGATCCCGAAGGGCAGGGCCAGAAGCGCTGTGGGCAGAGGGCCAAAGCTGATGCCCATGCTCTGGAACCACCATGTGAAGAGCACAGTCACCATAGCGCCAAAGGCCATTGTGTCGCCGTGGGCGAAGTTTGAGAACCGCAGGATACCGTAAATCAGCGTCACCCCGAGCGCGCCAAGCGCAAGCTGTGCGCCGTAGGCTGTAGCAGGGATAAGAACAAAGTTGGCCAGAGCCACAAAAGCGTTGAGTAGGTCCATTAGAAGGCTCCTTCACACGTGCCGAGATACTGGATCGCGCGCGGCCCAGCGTTGAGGTGTCCGCTCAGGCGCGCGGCCTCGGGCGTGATTGACATGAGATATTCTGTGCCTTTGGCGGCAGCAAACATTGTGATGAGCGCAGGCTCTGTCTTTTTGGCGACAATGATCCAGTCACCTGCCTCCGTCGAGATGCTGTTGTCCTCCAGCTGCACTTCCAACATGAATGTAGAGGGCGCGCAGCTGTCGGCCTCGTAGCACTCGGTGTCAAATCTGCAGAGAAAGGCCGCGGCAGGGCTTGCGGCAGCAAGGCTTGCGCCAAGACAGAGGGCTTTCAGAGTGGCAGCTTTGCAGCGCATCCTCAGCCCCCCAAGAAGCTACGGCGCACGTCAGGGTCGGCCAGAAGCTCTTTGCCTGACCCTGTGTGCGCGTTGGCACCTTGCACAAGAACATAGCCTTTATCCGCGATTTCAAGCGCTTGCCGTGCGTTTTGCTCGACCATCAAAATCGGGATACCCGTGCGCGCCACATCAATGATGCGGTCAAACAGCTCGTCCATCACAATGGGCGAGACACCCGCTGTCGGCTCATCCAGCATCAAAAGCTTGGGCTTGGTCATCAGCGCGCGGCCCACGGCCACTTGCTGGCGCTGGCCGCCCGAAAGCTCGCCTGCGGCCTGATTGCGCTTTTCTTTCAGGATCGGAAAGAGATCATAGATCTGTGTCATCGTATCCGAGAAATCATCGGTGCGGATGAACGCGCCCATCTCAAGGTTTTCTTCCACCGTGAGAGAGGTGAAGATATTGGAGGTCTGGGGCACAAAGCCCATGCCCTTCACAACGCGGTCTTGCGGGGACAGAGCGGTGATGTCTTCGCCATCAAGCGTCACAGAGCCTTCGCGCAGGTTCAACATGCCGAAGATCGCCTTCATGCCGGTTGATTTGCCCGCGCCATTGGGGCCAACGATCACAGCGATCTCGCCGCGATCTACGGATATGGTGCAGTTGTGCAGGATGTCGGGGCCATCTTTGCCATAGCCGCCTGTCATGTTCTCACCGATCAGGAAGGGCGCATCGTCACGGCCTTTCCTGGCCGCGCCGCCTTTGCGGTGCACAATCTCGCCTGCCCCTTTCGGGTTGCCGATCGAGCGGTCTTTGTTGCCGCGATCGTCTTGGTATGGGTTGGAGGTCATGCGCCCACCTTGTCTTTGTTTTTAAGCCCTGTGCCGAGGTAGGCCTCGATGACTTCGGGGTTTGCCTTGATCTCGTCCAGCGTGCCTTCGGCCAGCACGCGGCCCTCGGCCATACAGATAACGGGGTCACAGAGCATGCCGATAAAGTCCATGTCATGTTCGATCACAACAAAGGTATAGCCGCGCTCTTCGTTGAGGCGCTTGATGGTGTCCGAGATCGTGTAGAGCAGCGTGCGGTTCACGCCTGCGCCCACCTCGTCGAGAAAGACGATCTTGGCATCCACCATCATGGTGCGGCCCAGCTCCAGCAGCTTTTTCTGCCCGCCCGAAACCTGACCTGCCTTGTGGTCGGCCAGATGTTCGATGGTGAGAAACTCGAGCACTTCATCAGCTTTGGCCCGCAGCGCACGCTCTTCATCGGCGATGCGCTTGCGCCCGAACCATGTGTTCCACAGCGTTTCACCCGACTGGCCCGCAGGCACCATCATCAGGTTTTCACGGCAGCTCATGGACGAAAATTCATGCGCAATCTGGAAGGTTCGCAGCAAGCCCTTGTGAAACAACGTATGTGGCGGCAGGCCGGTGATGTCCTCGCCATCCATGATCACGCGCCCCGACGTGGGCGGCAAAACACCAGCGATCACGTTAAACAGCGTGGTCTTACCCGCTCCGTTCGGGCCAATCAGGCCCGTGATAGAGCCTTGTTCTATGCTCAGCGTAGCGCCGTCAACAGCATGAAAGCCGCCAAAGTGCTTATGCAGATCATGCACCTCGATCATGCATGTCTCCCCCCGATTGTCGTATTTCAGATATGCAAAACAGCCCGAAGCAAGCCTCGGGCTGTCTATTGCTCAGGTCAGAACTCAGCGGTAGCCGATTGTCGAATAGACGCCATCGGCGAATTCGATTTCCTGATAGTTACCGGCTGATTCACCCGCACCAACAAGCTCAACCGCAGTTGCGCCGACATAGTCGATGTCTGTGCCTGCTGCGATGAGATCAAGCGCTTTGGCCAACTCGCCCGGGAAGATTTGCTCGCCCGGTGCGTTTGCCAGATCCATGATGTGGTCTTTGTAGTCAGCTGAGGCTGTCGAGCCTGCTTTTGCCATCGCCATCATGATGAGCGCAGCCGCATCGTAGCTCTCTGGCGAGAACGCGCCTGTGCCGTCAAAGCCGGCGGCTGTGGCCATCTCAAGAAACACGCCAGCGCCTTTGCTGTCTGTCCCCGGATATGCACCGAACGAGCCGTTGAGCTCTGCGCCGAAGTTTTCATTCAGCTTCGTGCCGACCATGCCGTCGGGGAAGTAGAATGTTTCAAACGCGCCTGTGTCCAGAGCGGAGCGCACGATGCCCGAGCCGCCTTGGTCAACATAGCCCGCGACGACGAGCACTTCGCCACCCGCTGACGCAAGGGCGCCAACTTCAGCTGAGTAGTCGGCTTTGCCATCTTCGTGGGCCGAAACGATTGTGACCGTGCCACCAGCCGCTTCAAACTCGGTCTGGATCGCATCGGCAAGGCCTTTGCCGTAGTCGTTGTTGGTGTATGAGATCGCGATTTCTTTGAAGCCGCGGTCTTGCAGGATGTTTGTCACGATCACGCCCTGGCGCGCATCTGATGGCGCTGTGCGGAAAAACAGGCCGTCATCTTCGGCGGTTGAGAGGCCAGGGGATGTGGCTGACGGCGAGACCATGACGATACCGTTGGGGCGGGCCACGTTCTGAAGGATCGCGCCAGTCACGCCTGAGCAATCTGCGCCCATGATGCCGGCAACGCCGTCTGATGTGACAAGACGCTCGGCTGCCGATGTGGCGGCGGCGGCGTCGATGCAGGTTGAGTCAGCGCGCACGGGGGTCACAGAAGACCCGCCCATGAATTTGCCGCTGTCTGTCACTTCTTGCATGGCAAGCTCAGCACCGGCCGCCATGGCAGGTGTGATTGATTCTAGTGGGCCAGTGAAGCCGAGGATGATGCCGATTTTGACATCTTCTGCAAAGGCTCCGCCAGCCATAAGAGCTGTTGTGGCTGTCGCCATAAGTAGTTTTTTCATTTTATTCTCCCAAGTCATGTTTTTGTTTTTGACTGTCCGTCAGAATAGCGCAGCCGTTTAAAAAGAAAAGCAGCATTTTGCAAAGGTTGACCAAGCGTTAGCGTGGCCAACGCTTGGTCAGGGCGCTCAGATCACACAGACATCCAGCGGCGGAAAGCCGTTGAAGCCCACACTTGAGTATGTGGTGGTGTAAGCCCCCGTGTTGCGGATCAGAACACGGTCACCAGCCACAAGGTCGAGCGGCAGCAGAACGGGGCGCTTTTCATACATCACATCGGCGCTGTCACAGCTTGGCCCAGCCAAGATACAGGGGCCTTCGGGGCCTCCGTCTTTGTCTGTTTCCAGCTGATAGCGGATCGCTTCACCCTCGGTTTCGGCAAGGCCCGAGAAACGCCCGATATCCAGATAGACCCAGCGCGCCAGATCATCGGCTGATTTGCGCGAGACAAGCAGCACTTCAGCGACAATCACGCCCGCCTCCGCCACAAGCCCGCGGCCAGGCTCGGCCATAATGTGGGCCGGTGCTCCGAAAAGCGCATCGACCTGCGCCATGACATTTGCCGCATATTCTGTCGGGGCTTCGATGGTCTCGCCGTAAAACGCGGGGAAGCCGCCGCCAATATTGAGCAGCGTAAGCACATGGCCTTGCGCCTGTGCGGCGTGCCATGTCTTGGCAATGGCGGCCAGCGGGGCGGCCCACATCTCGGCGCGGCGGGTTTGTGAGCCGACATGAAACGAGAAGCCCACAGGCACAAGGCCCAGCGCGCGGGCCTGCGTGAGCAGCTCAAGCGCCATTGCGCCATCGCAGCCAAACTTGCGGCTGAGCGGCCAGTCGGCCTCTGATACCCCCACAAGCAAGCGGATGTAGACCTGCGCTGCCGGGGCATGTGCGGCGATTTTCTCAAGCTCGGGCGCACTGTCAGCCGCAAAGAGGCGGACGCCAACGCCATAAGCATAGGCAATGTCAGAGGCGCGTTTGACCGTATTGCCAAAAGAAATCCGGGCAGGCGCAGCGCCTTGGGCAAGGCAAAGCGCGATCTCGCCGCGCGAGGCGGCATCAAAGCTTGCGCCTTCCGCCACCAGCGCCGCAAGGATCGCAGGCTCCGGGTTGGCCTTTACGGCATAATGGATATGAGCCCGGCCAAGACCCGCCTTGAGGCGGTGATACTGCGCGCGCACGCGGTCAGTATCCAGCACCACAGTGGGGCGCTCAAAGCTATGGGCGTTGATATAGTCATCCAAACGTGAGGGCACGGCAGAAGAAAGAGGCGCAAAAGCGCCAGCAGGTTGCATCGTCATGGGTCATCTCCAAATAGACCCGGCCAAGGATATGGCCGCTCAGTTCCACAGGGAGACGTTACCGTCGCTACGTAAACACGTGTGCGTTGATGCTACAGGCCAGAGGCGCGTGCGTTGGCGTCTATATTTTCGCCATATGAGGCCAAAAGTGAGTCGCGACAATATGGAAAATGCAGCGCGCCAAACTTTCTCTGAAGCCTTGCAAAATATGGCTGAAAATCCTCATTCACGCGCATGTCAGTTGATTGCGCGCCGTGCTGCGCTACTTTGAGATTATGAAACATATTTTACTCGCAGCCGCCCTCATGCTGCCTTTGCCTGCCCATGCGCAGGAGATTGGCCAGATCACCGAAATAGCCTCGGGCCTGAACGGGCCGTGGAGCATCGGGTTTCTGCCTGAAGGCGATGTGCTGGTGACGGAAAAGCGCGGCAAGCTGTGGCGGATCGCCCGCGACGGCACGCGCCGCGAGATCACAGGGCTGCCCGCGTCTGAAGACAGGGGGCAGGGCGGCTTGTTTGATGTGCTGCCCGCGCGCGACTTTGCGGCAAACGGGCGGATTTATCTCAGCTATGCCAAAGCAGGCGCGGGCACAGCCGTCAGCATGGCGCGTCTTGAGGGCGACAGGCTCGTGGATGTCATCGAGATATTCGAGATGCAGACCGACAGCACAGGCGGGCGGCACTTTGGCGGGCGTCTGGCCGAGGCGGACGACGGCAGCGTCTTTCTCACCATCGGGGACCGTGGCGACAGACCCAGCGCCCAAGACCCCGCGCGCCATAACGGAAGCATCATCAGGATTGACCCCGAGCGCGGCTCGGTCGCCATCACAAAAGGCCACCGCAACCCGCAGGGGCTTGCCTTTGACGCTTCAGGCCAGCTTTGGGCGCATGAACACGGCGCGCGCGGCGGAGACGAGATCAACCGAATTGAGGAGGGCAAGAACTACGGCTGGCCCATTATCTCTTACGGCAGGCACTACTCTGGTGCCAAGATCGGCGAAGGCACGGCCAAAGACGGCTTTGAGCAGCCCGTGTTCTACTGGGATCCCTCTATCGCGCCCTCGGGCTTTGCCATTCACTCTGGCACCAACTGGCCAGACATGCAGGGGCGTTTCCTCGTCGGCTCGCTCAAGTTTGACCATATCGCCGTGTTGGCGGCAGGCGGTCGCGAGCAGACAGGTATGATCCAGTCTCGCGAAACCCAGCGCGTGCGCGATGTGCGCGAAGGACCTGAGGGCGGCATCTGGTTTCTGAGCGAAGGGCGTGGCGCGCTCTACAGGATCGACCCGAAGTAGAGCATAGCGGCTTTACGGGCTTTGCCCCAGTGGCTAGAGTTTTGCCATGGATGGTTCTTTTGTTACGTTTACAGGCTTGGCAGCGCTCTTTGTCTTTGGCGCATCCAAGCTTTGGGACTTGCTGCGAGAGCAGCGGCACTCAGAGCGCATGACCAAATCCTACATTCGCGGATTGTTCGCCGAAATTGACTTTAATACCACCGACCTGAGGCGCTTCAACGAAGCCTCGCTGGATTATGGGGATCTGCTCAAAGCCTTCCAGGCCAACGCAGACCTGATCCCCCATATTACCGATGCGCGCCACACGGTCGTTTATGCCGACAATATGTCAAGGCTGAGCGATTTGCCCGATGCGTTCATCCGCGATGTTGTGGAGTTTTACGGCGATCTTGAAAAAATCCGCGAAATCATTGGCGGCTTGGACAAGGCCAGCTTCAAAACCATATCTGCGCAGGGAAAGCTCAATGTTATCAAACGTTTGTTTCGCCGCACAGAAGAAACGCAGCAGCTTGGAGAAGACCTGCTTAAGCGCTTTTGTGAGGCGTTTCGCGATTTGGGGTTGAGCTGCAAACACACAAAGCCGAGCGAACTCTCACTGGAAGAGCGCACAGCGAAGTTAAAGTCAGATCTCGATCGGATCAGGTTGCGTCATAATCTACCTCAATAATGCTGCTTGTGATGCAGCTGCTTCTACCTAGCGCTTTTTGCCCCAAAAATCAAGTATCCTAGATCGACAGCCGCGTCGCCTGTGAGCCGCGCTCGCGGTAGGGGGTCGTGTTGTAATGGGCGCGGTAGCATTTGGAGAAATGCGAGGGCGAGGCAAAGCCACAGGCCAGCGCCACATTGATCACGCTCATATCTGTCTGCATGAGCAGGTTGCGCGCTTTTTGCAGGCGCAGCTCCATATAGTAGCGCTTCGGCGAGCGGTTGAGATAGCGGCGGAAGAGGCGCTCAAGCTGGCGGGTCGACATGCCCACATCGCGCGCAAGGATTGCGGGGCTGATCGGCTCTTCGATATTGCTTTCCATCATCTGGATCACAAGGCTCAGCTTGGGGTGGCGCACGCCAATACGGGTCGGCACCGAAAGACGCTGGGTGTCTTGGTCGGTGCGGATGGAAGAATAGATCAGCTGGTCTGCGACCGCATTGGCCAGCTCTTCGCCGTGGTCATCGGCAATGATCTTGAGCATCAAATCAATCGAGCTTGTGCCGCCCGCTGTGGTGAGGCGGTTCTTGTCTATCACAAAGACAGATTTGGTCAGCTCGACCTCGTCAAATTCCTCGGCAAAACTGTCCTGGTTTTCCCAGTGGATCGTGGCGCGCTTGCCATCAAGCAGACCTGCCTTGGCCAGCGTGTAAGCCGCTGTGCACAGCCCGCCAATAATCGGCCCCTTGCGGGCCTCGCGGCGCAGCCACGAGACAAGGCGCTTGGAGGTGGCCGCCTGAACATTGATCCCGCTGCACACTAGCACTGTGTCGTCGCGCATCGTGTCATCAAGATCCATATCCAGTTTGAACTCTGTGCCCGCAGAGCAGGTGACTGTCGTGCCGCCTTCGCCTGCGAGCTTCCACTCATAGAGCGGGTGCTCCGCCATACGGTTGGCAATCCGCAAGGCTTCAATTGCGGAGGCAAAGCTGAGCAGCGTGAAGTTTTCCAGCAAGGCAAAGATAAACCGCCTTGGTTTCTCCGGGGTCTTCTCAAGCTTGATTGTCGGGCGTTGTTGCAGGCTCATTGTGGGGCTTTCGCAATTCGAACACGGCACGCATGTGTCGCTTTTTGTCACTTGGGCAGAGGTTTGCTCCTGCGTCAAGACATCACATGCCGCAAAAACGTCACCGACGGTGCATATCGTTTCTTTGGCCCTGCGCAAGCGCATTTCATTTCTGATATGGTTTTTAGGCCAAGCCAGCGCTATAAGGCGGCTTCGCAAGACTTGAAGTGGAGTAAAGACAATGACGGAATGGCTTAAATCTGGCTGGCGCAACAAGCCTCGGGTCCAGATGCCCGACTATACCGACCAAGCCCAGCTTGAAGCGGTTGAAGGACAGCTTTCAAAATATCCGCCGCTTGTCTTTGCGGGCGAAGCGCGCCGCCTCAAGGCCCATCTGGCCGCTGCTGGGCGCGGTGAAGCCTTTTTGCTGCAAGGGGGCGACTGCGCCGAGAGCTTTGACCAGTTCTCCGCCGACGCGATCCGCGACACGTTCAAGGTCATGTTGCAAATGGCCATGGTGCTGACATACGGCGCCAAAGTGCCTGTGATCAAAGTGGGCCGCATGGCGGGGCAGTTTGCCAAGCCGCGTTCAGCCCCCACAGAGACGGTGAATGGTCAGGAGCTGCCAAGCTACCGTGGCGACATCATCAATGATCTTGATTTCACGTCAGATGCGCGCATTCCTAACCCTGAGAAAATGCTGAAAGCCTATATGCAATCCGCTGCAACGCTCAACTTGCTGCGCGCGTTTTCGACAGGCGGTTTTGCCGATATGAACCGTGTTCACTCCTGGACGCTTGGCTTTGCCGAAGGCGAAGGCGCATCGCGCTACGGAGATATCACGGCACGCATTCAAGACAGCATCGATTTTATGGCAGCTGCGGGAATCACGGGTAAAACCACCCACGAGTTCAGCTCTGTCGAATTCTACACCAGCCATGAAGCGCTGCTTCTGGAGTATGAAGAGGCGCTGACACGTCTTGATAGCACGTCAGGCAACTGGCTGGCTGGCTCTGGCCATATGGTCTGGATCGGCGATCGGACCCGCCAGCCCGATGGCGCCCATGTCGAGTTTGCCCGTGGCGTGCTCAATCCCATCGGTATGAAATGTGGCCCCTCGATGGAGCCTGACGACCTCAAGCGCCTGATGGCCACGCTCAACCCTGAAAATGAAGAGGGCCGCCTCACGCTGATCGCGCGTTTTGGTCAGGGCAAAGTGGGAGACCACCTGCCAAAACTCATCCGCGCAGTGGAAGAAGAGGGGGCCAAAGTGGTTTGGGTCTGTGACCCGATGCATGGCAACACCATCAAGTCGTCCTCTGGCTACAAGACACGCCCCTTCGGGCAGGTGCTGGGCGAAGTGCGCGAATTCTTTGCGGTGCACAAAGCCGAAGGCACCCAGCCGGGTGGCGTCCACTTCGAGATGACAGGTCAGGATGTGACCGAGTGTACAGGTGGCGTGCGTGATGTGACAGATGAAGATCTCTCAGATCGCTACCACACAGCCTGCGACCCACGCTTGAACGCGTCGCAGTCGCTTGAGCTTGCCTTCCTTGTGGCGGAAGAGCTGACAAGCTTGCGCAAGGAAACGCTCGCAAAAGCAACAGCTTAAATCACTTTTGCGGCGCTTTTACCCGGTTGGATAAAGGCGCCGCAGAATTGGAACAAAAGGCCGCACCTTCTGTGCTCTTTTGCGTAGTCGCTCCAAAGCGTCTGCCCGTGGCTTGGCGCGGCTTTCCCGAGCGTCCTGTAGAAGTGTGCGCAGCTCTATCCGTGTGATTTCGCGTGACGGGTCTGGGCCCGCGAGCGCGTTTATTTGCGCATCGTTGCCGACCCACTCCCGCTCTGGGAACAGGTGGAACCTGTAGCGCGGGTCATTCGCCGGTGCGAGTGCGATGTCGGGCCTTTGCCGGGGGTTGAGCATCCCAATCAGCGGGAGATGAATCGTTTCTGCCTCGGACAGCCAGGCTGCGAGCCATGAAAATGTGCTTATACTGACGGCGATATGGCGTGCACCGCGAATGGCTTCAAAATCAGCTATAGCTCCTTGGCTCGGAATAAATCGGGCCTTTGGAAAACGCTTCTTCAGCAAGTCGGTGTTATACTCGTCTCCAAGTTGGCCAAGAAATACGGGGCTTAGCCCTGTTTCTTCAACCAGTCTCTCATAGTATGCCACATTGATCGGGCCGTAGGCTGTAGAGCGCGCTTTCAGGATCTCGGCACCGCGCACGTTGATGAGCAGCTCGCCTTCGCCTGCCGTTTGCGCCGGCGTGACCTGTTTGGGGAAAACATCGCGAAAGACAGAAGGGTCGCCGTAGAGGTCGACCTGAAATGCGATGTCGCGCAGTATTGCGAGCTCTAGGTCGCCGCTCTTCAACATCTCCACAACACACCCGTAGTCAGTGTCGTGCCCCCGAATTCTGGGCAACGGTGGCCTGTTGTTGCGAACGCGGCCCTTCGTGATCCCCCATTCAGGTATATTATATCCTGAGAGTGTCAGGTTGGGCACTTCCCTCACAAGGCAAAGCGCCGTCATCTGCAACAGCATATGATTGCCAAGATTTCCATGTGGTCGCAGAAAGACATGCGGCATGTATTGACCCGCCTTTTTTAGGGTTCAATCTGCTCTCGCATAGCACAGCGCTGATCACAAGTTATCAGTCGCCGTTTCTCACAAGCTTCAGGTGTGGCGCGCGTGTCTTGCGGGCTTCAAACGGCACTGGCGCATCTCCAAAACCTTGTTGCTCAGGGTGTTTGACCTCGGGGCTCGGCGCGCGCTGCGGCTGGCTCGTCAGCGAGGTTTTCTTGACGCCCGTAAGTTCAAAACGGTGCGGCTTTTGGCCAAACTGTCCCTTGGTTTCAAGGCATCCCAGAATACGGTTCAAACGGCCTTCATCATCGGCCATTGGCAACAGAAGCATCCGCGCGGTCAAAGGCTTGCCGCCTGTGCGCGGGGCCTCTTCTGCTGTCAGGCTCAGTTGCATTTTGGCGGGGCTTTTCAAAGCGCTCACCAGCACACGGGCAAAGGCCTCGCGGGAGGCTGGTGTGACAAAAGACGAGATCGGCATGCCGCGCACTTCCATACCGATCAGCTCGTTGAGATGCATCCCCGCGATCCTGATCCGGGCGATGCCAGTGCCGATGCTTTCAAGGATGAACGCGTAATTCAGCGCATCTTCGATCCCGCGCGGGTCAATCGCCGAGCGCAACGGCAAGGCGCCTTCACGGCAGAGATTGTCCCAATAACTCTCGACAAGCGCACAGGCGTTGAACTGCTTTTGGCTCAACTGATCCATCATGCTCAAAACAACCCCTGACTGCATACTCATCACCACTCATCCATTTTATGGCATAGTTTATGTTTGTCCCAAATAGGCATTCTCGCGGAGCGCCCTGTTAAGACTTTAACAAGATATACAATAAAACCCGCAAAAATTTGAGCGAAATTGCACGAGATGGTTAATCTTCGCCAGCCCAAGGCTTGCGTGGGGGGCTTTGAAGCGCGTAAGTCAGGCCTGACACCGTAAAAGGAGCTGTGCAGTGATTTCATCCATGACAGGGTTTGCCTCGGGCAAGGGCAGTTTTGAAGCCCACAGCTGGAGTTGGGATCTGCGCGCAGTGAATGGCAAAGGGCAGGATATCCGCGTTCGCGTGCCTGATTGGATTACGGGGCTTGAGGCCCATGTGCGCAGCGCCACGGCTGCGGCCACCGCGCGGGGCAATATCACCATTGGTCTGCGCCTTGCGCGTGAAGATGCCAGCGCCGCGATCGCGCTGAACACGGCCCAGCTTCAGGCCGTGCTCGCGGCGATGGCCGAGGTCGAGCAGCAGGCGATGGATCAGGGGCTGTCGCTCGCGCCCAGCACGGCCAGTCAGGTTTTGGGGCTGCGGGGTATTCTGGAGCAGACCACAACAGAAGACGACCCAGCACCGCTCTTGGCCGCGCTCAAAGCCGATTTTGCACCAGTTCTGGCAAGCTTCAACGAGATGCGCGCCGCTGAAGGGGCTGCGCTGGAAAAGCTGATACAGGCGCAGCTGGATGACATCGAGCGGCTCACCGAGGCCGCCGCCGCCGCCACAGAGGCGCGCCGCACCGAGAGCGAAGCAGCCTTTCGCGCCAGCCTTGCCCGCGTCGCCGAGGCGGTCGAGGTTGATGAAACACGTATTGCCCAAGAGCTGGCGTTGCTGGCTGTGAAGGCCGACATCAGCGAAGAGCTTGGCCGCTTGCATGCCCATGTTGCTGCGGCACGGGCGCTGGTTGCGCAGGGCGGAGCTGTCGGGCGCAAGCTTGATTTTCTGGCTCAGGAGTTCAACCGCGAGGCCAACACGCTCTGCTCCAAAGCGCAGATGAGCGCTCTCACGAGCATTGGCCTTGATCTCAAAGCCGTCATCGATCAGATGCGCGAGCAAATTCAGAACGTGGAGTAACACATGCAAGACCGTCGCGGCCTTCTCATCATCCTGTCCTCGCCCTCGGGTGCGGGCAAATCCACGCTCTCCAAGCGCCTGATCGCGTGGGACCCGAGCATCTCTTTCTCGGTGTCAGCCACCACGCGCCAGCCCCGTGAGGGCGAAACCGATGGTGTGGACTATCACTTTCTGAGCGAAGAGGCGTTCAAGAAGACAGTCTCTGATGAGGGAATGCTGGAGCACGCGCATGTGTTTGGCAACTTCTACGGCTCACCCCGTGCGCCCGTAGAAGCCGCGATTGGCGAGGGCAAAGATGTGCTCTTTGACATTGACTGGCAGGGCGCACAGCAGATCCGCAATTCGGCGCTTGGCGCGCATACGCTGAGTATCTTTATTCTCCCGCCCTCGATCAAAGAGTTGCACCGCCGCCTTGTCAGCCGTGGGCAGGACTCAGCCGAGGTCATCGAGAAGCGCATGCGCAAAAGCTGGGATGAAATCAGCCGCTGGGATGCCTATGACTATGTTCTGGTCAACGATGACCTAGACGAGACAGAAGACCGCCTCAAAACCATCATCACAAGCCGCCGCCACCGCCGCATTCAGCAGCCGCGGCTGGTCGATCACGTGCGCAAGCTTCAAACCGAATTCGAGGAGATGTCATGACACTCTACGCCTTGGGCGATAAAGCCCCCCGGATTGAGGAAGACACATGGGTTGCGCCAGATGCCAATGTGATCGGCGATGTGGTGCTGGAGGCAGGGGCGTCTGTCTGGTTTTCGGCCACATTGCGCGGCGATAACGAGCGTATCACCATCGGTGCAGGCACGAATGTGCAGGAAAACACCGTCATGCACACGGATCTCGGATATCCGCTCACCATCGGGGCCAATTGCACAATTGGCCATAAGGTGATGCTGCACGGCTGTACCATTGGCGACAACAGCCTGATCGGTATGGGCGCGATTGTGCTCAACGGCGCCAAGATCGGCAACAACTGCCTGATCGGGGCAGGGGCGCTGATCACTGAAAATAAGGTCATTCCTGATGGCAGCCTTGTTATGGGCAGCCCGGGGAAGGTGGTAAAAACGCTTGATCCGTCAGCCCACGCGATGCTGACAGCCAGTGCAAAGCACTACCAAGACAATATGCGCCGCTTTCGCGAGAGCTTGCGCGCGCTTTAGACGCGGCGCACCACTGGCTCGGCCTGTATCAGGGCCGCGCAGAATGCCTCCGCCAAAAGGGGCGCGTCGGATTTTGGCCATAGGCTTATGGCAAGGCGGGGAAAGGCGACGACAAGCTCTCGTAAAACCATCGCTGTGTTGGGCAAATCAGGGCTGACAAAAATACAGGGGCCGGAATAGTCGCAAGCGGTTAGGGCGTGACCCACATCAAAGGCGTCATAGTCTTCACAGATCAGCCAGCTCAGATAGGCAGATGGCACCCCGCCCATTTTTGCAAAGGCGCTCAGGTGTGTGAGTGGCACAGAGCGCTCTGGCGGAATGCAGTTATAAGACGGAGCGTCGCAGCGCGCCGAGGTGAGAGTAACAATTTTTGGCTTTACCAGCAGCGATACAAAGCTCATGTGTTGCGTCCCCAGTTTAAGTTATCTCTTTGAGATCAATGTGGTGGATCTCGTGTGCCAAGCAGCAGCGAAGGCATGATCTCTCTAAAGTTGCGTATTTATATCAAAAGAGACAACTGGCGTATTTTGTGGAATTGCAAATGCCGGAAAAATCCGTAACATATGCGAGCTGAATTCTGAACGCCTCGCTGCGGGCCGACAAAAACTGTTGCGTGCCCCACTGGACAACCGCTCCCGATGATTGATGATGCTTTGCCGCACGACATGCTCGCCCCTTCGGTCTTTCTGGAGGCTTTGCCCCAACCTGCGCTGATCATAAACGGGTCTGGCAGGATCACCTCCGCCAATCAGGCGGCGGCAGCGCTTCTGGGCTCTGCCTTAACAGGCTACCCGTTTGTTTCGGCCTTGCGTCAGCCCGAGCTCGTTGAGGCCATCAATGCGGCTTTGGCAGGACAGGCGCGCCAGGAGGGGCGCTATATCGCGCAAACGGCCTCACATAACGCCATCTACCAGATCGATATTATGCCTTTGGCCGCCACAGGCGCGGTGCTCTTGAGCTTTCAGGATGTGTCCCAGCTTGAGCAGGCAGGGCAAATGCGGCGCGACTTTGTGGCCAATGTGAGCCATGAGCTGCGCACGCCTTTGACCTCGATGATGGGCTTTATCGAGACCTTGCAAGGCCCCGCCAGAGACGACACGGAGGCGCGCGTCGAGTTTTTGGGCATCATGGCGCAGGAAGCCGCGCGCATGGAGCGGTTGGTGAACGATCTGCTGTCTCTCAGCCGCGTCGAAGCCGAGCAGCGCCGCCCGCCGCAAGGGCAGGTGGATATGGTCGGGCTGGTGCGCTCCGTTATGAGCACGCTTGAGCCGATGGCTGCGGATGCGTCTGTTGCGCTTGTCGCGGATCTCCCGCCAACAGACATTATGATCTGCGCCGACCCCGACCAGATGCGGCAGGTCCTGACCAACCTCATTGAAAACGCCATTAAATACGGCGGCGCGGGGGGGCGTGTCACCGTCGCTGTGGAGCTGACAGGCCCGCAAGCGGCGCTGCGGGGCGAGGAGGGGCTGCGCCTGTCGGTGCGCGACACGGGCGCTGGTATCGACCCGTTGCATATTCCGCGCCTGACCGAGCGATTCTACCGCGTTGATTCCCACCGTGCGCGCGAGGTTGGCGGCACGGGCCTTGGCCTCGCCATCGTCAAACACATCATCCAGCGTCACCGTGGCCGTCTGAGAATCGAATCGGAGCTGGGCAACGGCAGTGAGTTCAGCGTCTTGCTGCCTATTGGCGCTTCGAAATAAGACATCTTAACAATAGGTTAAGGCTTGTCATAAAACCGTTACACAACTGTCACAAAAGCATTGTGAGAAGAGCCTAGAAGCCGAGGGCAGAGCGCCACCGAATGAAACCGGCGCCAGTCAACCTGACTTAGGAGTAAGAGATGTCATACCTAACAACCGCCGTGTCTGCCGCCGCCCTTATGGCCGCTGCCGCGACAACGGCTCAGGCCCGCGACAACGTACAAGTTGCCGGCTCCTCAACAGTTCTGCCTTACGCTGCCATCGTAGCCGAAGCCTTCGGCGAAAACTCGGATTTCCCGACACCGGTTGTAGAATCAGGCGGTTCTTCAGCTGGCCTCAAGCGCTTCTGTGAAGGTGTGGGCGAAAACACAATCGACATCGCCAACGCCTCGCGCCAGATCAAAGACAGCGAGATCGCGACGTGCGCCGAAAATGGCGTGACCGAGATCATGGAAGTCCGCATCGGGTATGACGGCATCGTTTTTGCCAGCCAGAAGACAGGCCCTGAGTTCACAGCCTTTGAACCGGTTGATCTTTACAACGCGCTCGCGGCCCAAGTGGTTGTAGATGGCGCCCTTGTTGAAAACCCCCACCAGAAGTGGTCAGACTTTAACGCGGCCCTGCCAGACGTTGATATTGCTGGCTTTATTCCGGGCACAAAGCACGGCACACGCGAAGTTTTCGAAGTGAAAGTGCTTGAAGAAGGCTGCAAGGCATCTGGCGCATATGACGCGTTTGTGGCCATCGCCGAAGGCGCTGACGACAAGGCAAAGAAAAAAGCCGCTGCCAAAATGTGCTACAAAGTGCGCACCGACGGCAAATCTGTCGACATCGACGGCGACTACACCGAGACGCTTGCCCGTATCGAAAGCAACTCAAACGGTGTTGGCGTGTTTGGCCTCGCATTCTACGAAAACAACACAGCCAAGCTGAAAGTCGCCACCATGTCAGGTGTTGCTCCGTCAACAGAGAGCATCTCAACAGGTGAATACCCCGTGTCGCGCCCCTTGTTCTTCTACGTCAAGAAAGCGCACATCGGTGTGATCCCGGGTCTCAAAGAGTTTGCCCAGTTCTTTGTGGCTGACGAGCTGGCTGGCCCCGAGGGCCCCATGGCCGAGTATGGCCTCGTCGCTGATCCCGAGCTTGCCAAGACCCAAGAGATGGTCGCCGGTGAAGTGACGCTGAACGGCAATATGTAACCAAAGGGCAGGGGCCGCCACCGCGCGGCCCCCGCTTTTTTCAGACTTTCGGAGCGCTCATGCCGCCTTTCCTGCTTTTCCTCACTGTGCTCGGTCTTGCGGCTCTCGGCTATGTGCTGGGCCGCAAACGTGCTTTGGCCTCAGCCCAAGGGGATGCACGCAACCTGCATTCGCGCCCGACCTACTACGGGTTTACGGTCGCGCTCTATGTGGCGCTGCCTGCCGCGCTTCTGATGGCGCTCTGGTCTGTCGCCCAGCCTCTGGCGATCCGTGCCAACATCGCGCAAGCCGTTTCACCTGCCCTTGTGGAAGAGACCGGCGCGCTCAAGCTCGTCATGACAGATGTGCGCAACGTGGCCGATGGCCTTGGCCGCACCATTGAAGCGGGGCTGCTGACTCAGGCAGAGACCCGCGCACTCGATGCCAACGAGACCGATCTGCGCGCGCTCTTCGGGCAAACGGGTGTTGCCCTCGGGGCCGATGTGAAGCCCGAGATCCTGTCACTGGCCCAGAGCTATCGCAGCCTGCAAACCCGCGCCGCCCTTTGGAAAACCATCCTCACACTGGCGCTCGCTGTTTCTGGGCTGACCTTTGCGTATCTGCGCACCAACGCAAGCTTTCGTGCCCGCAACGCTGTCGAGCAGGTCGTGCGCGGTGTGCTGATGTCGGCGGCGCTGCTCGCGATCCTGACGACAATCGGCATCTTCCTCGCACTTATTTTTAACACAGCCGAGTTCTTCCAGCTGTACAACTGGAAAGACTACCTGTTTGGCACAACATGGCAGCCCCATTCGGGCGGTGGCCGTGACCAGCCATTGGGCCTGTTACCGCTGCTCTGGGGTACGCTCTATATTTCGGTAATCGCGCTCGCCGTGGCCGTTCCGATCGGGCTTTTTGCCGCGATCTACCTCGCCGAATACGCCAGCCCGCGGGTGCGCAGCACGGTTAAGCCGCTGCTTGAGGTGCTCGCAGGGATCCCGTCAATCGTCTATGGCCTCTTTGCGCTTCTTACCGTCGGCCCGTTGCTGCTCAGCGTTTTTGGCCCTGACAAGCTGGGGTGGATGCAGGGTGCAAGCTCGGTCATGACCGCAGGTCTCGTGATGGGCATCATGCTTATTCCTTTCGTCTCCTCGCTGTCTGACGACATCATCACAGCCGTGCCGCAAGCACTGCGGGATGGTTCGCTTGGCCTTGGTGCCACGCGCTCCGAGACCATTCGGCAAGTGGTGCTGCCAGCCGCTTTGCCGGGTATCGTTGGGGCCATCATCCTGGCCGCCTCGCGCGCCATCGGCGAGACAATGCTGGTGGTGTTTGGCGCAGGGGCCGCTGGCAAGCTTGATCTCAACCCGCTTGAAGCCATGACAACCGTCACAGCCAAAATCGTGAGCCAGCTCACAGGAGATGCCGACTTTACCCAGCCTGAGGTGCTTGTCGCCTATGCGCTCGGAACCACGCTCTTTGTCGTCACGCTCTCGCTCAACGTGCTGGCGGGCTACATCACCTCCAAATATCGGGAGCAATACACATGAGCGCGACATCGCTTTACACGCTGAGTGACAGCACCCGCCGCCGCAACGCACGCGAACGCCGTTTTCGCTTTTATGGTGTTGCAGCCATCAGCGCGGCTCTGTTTTTCCTCATCGTTCTGCTCAGCCAGATTGTGAGCAACGGCGCAGGCGCTTTCATGCAATCGCGCCTGACCCTCAATGTCACGCTGGATGAAGCCGCGATTGAAAAGGCCGAAGGCTCGATGATGAAGACATCAGGCTACCGCGCGCTGATCGGCGAGGCTCTGGCTGCGAAGCTTGCTGAGGAGGGGCTTGACCCCGCTCTGGCAGACAAAACTGCGCTGAAAGCCATGCTCAGCTCGGGCGCGCCCAACACGTTCCGCCAGTTTGTGCTCTCAAACCCCGACAAAATGGGCGAGACCGTGACCCTGAGCCTTGCCACATCCAGCCGTCTGGATGGCTACCTCAAAGGCCGTGTCACCCGCGACAGTATCGCGGATGACAAGGGGATTGATGGTGTGCACCTCGATCTGGCCGATCATCTCAGCGCAGCAGGCGTGCTCACCAAAAGCTTCAACTGGGGCTTTATCACAGGCAATGACGCCTCTGACTTGCGCCCCGAACAGTCGGGCATGGGCCAGTCTGTGCTTGGCTCCCTTGCGATGATGATCGTGGTGCTTGTGGTCTGCCTGCCCGTGTCGGTCGCGGCCTCGATCTATCTGGAAGAATTTGCCCCCAAGAACCGCTTCACAAGCTTCATTGAGGTTAATATCTCCAACCTCGCCGCCGTGCCGTCGATTGTTTTCGGTATCCTTGCGCTGGCAGCCTTTATCCAGTTTGGTGGCGGCACACTCGAAATCGAAGAGCTGCGCGCCTCCGCGCCCTTGGTGGGCGGCCTTGCGCTCTCGCTCATGACACTGCCAACCATCATCATCGCCACACGCGCCGCCCTGAAAGCTGTGCCCCAAAGCATCCGCGATGCGGCGCTCGGCGTGGGCGCAAGCCGTATGCAGGCGGTGTTTCACCATGTTTTGCCCCTCGCCACACCCGGCATCATGACAGGGACGATTATCGGCCTCGCCGCAGCCTTGGGCGAAACAGCGCCGCTTCTGCTGATCGGCATGGTTGCCTTTGTCCAGACCGATATCGGCAGTGTCTCAAGCTTCTTCACCGACCCCAACGTCGGTATGCCGGCACAGATCTATATCTGGGCCACCCGCGCCGATGGCGCTTGGTATGAGCGCGCCTGGGGCGGAATTATCCTTCTCCTGATCTTCCTTGCGCTGATGAACACCGTCGCGATCCTTCTGCGCCGCAAGTTCGAGCGCCGTTGGTAAGAAAGACAAACCCATGTATGATGCAATAGCCCCTAAATCGGAGCACGATGTGACCCAGACCCCAGCCAAATTTACGGCCCGCAACTGTCAGGTATATTATGGCGACACCCACGCCATCAAAGACGTAAGCGTGGATATCGCCGACAACACCGTGACCGCCTTTATCGGCCCGTCAGGCTGCGGCAAGTCAACGTTTCTGCGCTGTCTCAACCGCATGAACGACACCATCGATATCTGCCGCGTGGAAGGCGATATCCTTCTGGACGGGGAAGATATCTATGACAGCAAGGTGGACCCCGTGCAGCTGCGCGCCAAGGTCGGGATGGTATTCCAGAAGCCCAATCCCTTCCCCAAGTCGATCTATGATAATGTCGCCTATGGCCCCAAAATCCACGGTCTGTCACGCAGCAAAGACGAGCTCGACGACATCGTCGAAACAGCGCTCAAGCGCGCCGCCCTCTGGGGCGAGGTCAAAGACCGCCTGCATGCGCCCGGCACTGGCCTCTCTGGCGGCCAGCAGCAGCGCCTCTGTATCGCGCGCGCCATTGCCACCGCACCTGAAGTTTTGCTGATGGATGAGCCGTGCTCGGCCCTTGACCCGATCGCAACAGCGCAGGTCGAAGAGCTGATCGACGAGCTCAAGCGCGACTACTCTGTCGTGATCGTGACCCACTCCATGCAGCAGGCCGCCCGCGTCAGCCAGAAGACAGCCTTTTTCCACTTGGGCAATCTGGTCGAGTTTGGCGACACCTCGCAAATCTTCACAAAGCCGTCCGATCCGCGCACCGAAAGCTATATAACCGGCCGCATCGGCTAAGGAGCATCTGCTATGAACGACCATCACATCGCCTCGGCCTTTGACCGCGACCTCGAGGCCATTCAGGCCCAGATCATGAAAATGGGCGGGCTTGTCGAAATGGCAATTCTTGACGCCGCCGAAAGCCTTGCCTCGCATGACGAGGAAAAAGCCCGCGAAGTGCGCGCCAAAGACAAGGTCATCGACCTGCTCGAAGAGCAGATCAACGACGAGGCCGCCCAGCTTATCGCCTTGCGTGCGCCCACCGCGATTGATTTGCGCCTTGTGCTCTCGGTGCTTAAAATCAGTGCCAACCTTGAGCGCATCGGTGACTACGCCAAAAATATGGCCAAGCGCACGGGCGTTCTGGCCCAACTGCCCGCGATTGACGAGGCACATGTCTCACTGCGCCGTATGGCGCGCGATGTGCAGCTCATGCTCAAAGATGCGCTGGATGCCTACATCCGCCGCGATGCGGCCTTGGCCGCCGATGTGATCGAGCGTGACCACGAGATCGACCAGCTTTACAACGCGCTTTTCCGCGAATTCCTGACCTTCATGATGGAAGACCCGCGCAACATCACCGCCTGTATGCACCTGCATTTCATCGCCAAAAACACCGAGCGCATGGGCGACCATGTCACGGCGATTGCCGAACAGGTCGTCTACCTCGTGACAGGTGAAAAGCCCGAAGAAGCCCGCGAAAAAGGCGACATGACATCTACTCACGCACAGGTCAGCGATCTGTCATGAGCGTGCCCGTTATTCTATTGGTTGAAGATGAGGCCTCGCAACGCGCGGTTCTCAACTACAATCTCAAGGCCGAGGGCTTTGAGGTGCTGCAAGCGGCCGATGGTGAAGAGGCTCTGCTGCGGGCCCAGGAAACACCGCCTGATCTTGTCTTGCTCGACTGGATGTTGCCCCATGTCTCCGGGCTTGAGGTCTGCCGCCGTCTGAAAAGCGGCAAAGACACCCGTGATATCCCGATCATCATGCTGTCTGCCCGCTCGGAAGAGCTTGACCGCGTGCGTGGCCTTGAGACGGGCGCTGATGACTATATGGTCAAGCCATACTCTGTGGCCGAGCTTGTCGCACGGGTGCGCAAAGAGCTGCGCCGCACCCGTCCCACGACGATGGGCGAGACCATGAGCTTTGAAGACATCTTGCTGGATGCGGCCAGCCACCGTGTCAGCCGCGCGGATCAGGATATCAAGCTGGGGCCAACCGAGTTTCGCTTGCTGTCGTGCTTCCTTGAGGCGCAGGGCAGGGTGCTGAGCCGTGAGCAACTGCTGGACCGTGTCTGGGGCCGCGACATCTATGTCGATACGCGAACTGTCGATGTGCACATCGGCCGCTTGCGTAAGGCGCTCATGCAACACGGCGGCACAGATCCGCTGCGCACCGTGCGCGGCGCGGGCTATGCGCTTGGCTAGTGCCCTAACACTGTCCATACTGCTGTATATACAGCTTGCCCCATAGGCTGCCACACGGCGGGGCCCGGCGCGGTTCATGACAAAAGCGCATATGTGCGTTTACCTTGGCAAAAGGTCTTCGCCCTCGATCTCTTCTTTGAGCCAGTCGCGAAAGGCCGCAAGGGCAGGGGCATTGTGTGTCTCTTGTGGCCAGACAAGGTAGTAGCTGCCACGGCTCGGGCTTGGCGCACCATAAGCCACCTGCAAGCGCCCTTCGGCAACCTCTTCGCGCGCCAGATACTCGGGCAGCAGAGCCACACCCAGCCCATGCCGCGCGGCTTGGAGGATGGTTGAAAACTGGTCATAGCGCGTGCCAGCAAGGCCGTGCGCTTCCACCCCCTCGGCCATAAACCAGTCGCGCCAGGCGTCGGGGCGGGTCTGGATGTGGAGCAAGGGCAGGCGGGTCATATCCTGCGCTGTTGCGACGGGGTTTTGGGCGAGCAAACCGGGCGAGGCCATGGGCAATACGGCCTCTTTTTCCAGCAGCATCGAGCGGCAATCGGGCCAGTCACCGCTGCCGTAACTGAGCGCTGCATCCATATCACTTGCAGCAAAATCAAAGGGTTTGAGGCGAGAGTTCATGTTAACTGTCACGTCAGGGTGCGCACGGCTAAACCTTGGCAGGCGCGGCAGCAGCCAGCGCATTCCGAAGGTTGGTAAGATCGCAAGGTTGAGTGTTCCGCCTTCGGGGTTCGTCTGAAGGCGCAGCGCTGCATTGGTCAGAATATCAAGCGCGCGGCGTACTTCCTCAACATAGCGGGCCCCGGCGCCCGTGAGGCTAACGCGCTTGGCGCGGCGGATGAACAGCTCGACGCCAAGCTGTGCCTCTAGCGCCTGAAGCTGGCGCGATACAGCGCTTTGGGTCAGGTTCAGCTCTTGGGCGGCGGCTGTCACGCTGCCATGCCGCGCCAGCGCT
Organism: Lentibacter sp.; assembly: GCF_965658795.1. Classification (NCBI taxonomy): domain Bacteria; kingdom Pseudomonadati; phylum Pseudomonadota; class Alphaproteobacteria; order Rhodobacterales; family Roseobacteraceae; genus Lentibacter; species Lentibacter sp. Next base: position 85,326 of record NZ_CBFHTG010000007.1, read on the forward strand.
TCCAGCGCAGCAAGGCCTTGCGAGGAGGGGATGTTGCGCCGAGAAACCATCAAGCATTCCACTTTTGCATCAAAACACACGAAATTAGCGTTATTACATTCTGTTTTCGCATGTTACACAAGGGCAAATATCTTACAGCGAACGGAGCATTAAGATGAACACCCAAACCCCTATACTTAAAGCAAAAGATGCCCCTGAGCTTGGGCAATTTGACTGGGAAGATGCGCTTAACCTTCAAGGTGAACTGGCCGAAGACGAGCGCATGATCGCAGACAGTGCCCGCTCATATGCGCAAGAAAAGCTTATGCCAAGAATTACAGAGGCTTACGCCAAAGAAGCCGTCGCGCCCGAAATCTTCAAAGAGATGGGCGATATGGGCCTTCTGGGGATCACGGTTCCGGAGGAATACGGCGGATTGGGCAGCTCATATGTTGCCTACGGGCTTGTCGCGCGCGAGATCGAGCGTGTGGACAGCGGCTACCGCTCTATGATGTCTGTGCAAAGCTCGCTGGTGATGTATCCGATCTATGCCTATGGTACTGAGGCGCAACGCAAAAAATACCTCCCAGGGTTGGCAGCAGGCGATCTGATTGGCTGCTTCGGCCTGACCGAGCCTGACGCAGGTTCAGACCCGGCCGGCATGAAAACCCGCGCGGAGAAGACCGCCACGGGCTATAAGCTCACCGGCGCGAAAATGTGGATTTCCAACGCACCGATTGCAGATGTCTTTGTCGTCTGGGCAAAGTCTGACGAGCACGGCGGCAAAATCCGCGGCTTTATCCTCGAAAAAGGAATGACAGGGCTATCGACCCCCAAGATCGAAAACAAAATGAGCCTTCGCGCCTCTGTGACAGGTGAAATTGTTATGGATGGCGTTGAGGTCGGCGAAGATGCACTTTTGCCGAATGTTCAAGGGCTTAAAGGGCCTTTTGGATGTTTGAACCGTGCGCGTTACGGCATCAGCTGGGGGGTTATGGGGGCCGCCGAATTCTGTTGGCACTCGGCGCGCCAATACGGTCTTGACCGCCATCAGTTCAAGCGGCCACTCGCGCAGACCCAGCTCTTCCAGAAGAAGCTGGCGGATATGCAAACCGAGATCACACTCGGGCTTCACAGCGCGTTGCGGTTGGGCCGCTTGATGGACGAGGCCAAGGCCGCACCAGAAATGATCTCTCTGATGAAGCGCAACAACTGCGGCAAAGCTCTTGATATTGCGAGACAATCTCGTGACATGCACGGCGGCAACGGCATCACGCTTGAGTATCATGTGATCCGCCACGCAATGAACCTCGAGACTGTAAACACCTATGAGGGCACGCATGATGTCCATGCTTTGATCTTGGGGCGTGCTCAGACAGGTCTGCAGGCGTTTTTCTAAGGCCATCGTTGAGAAAGGGGCGCTGAGATGTGCCCCTTTTTTACGTCATCTGTTTATCGCATAATATGTATTATGTTAAATAAAGGTATAGCTAAGTCTCTGAAAACAATAGTTGAGTGGCACGTTGCTGGTCTTACGCTATCTCGTGTCGAGTGTTGAATATGGATCACGTTTCACACTGTTCAGACCGATAACGCTAAAATCTGACTTCACTTAGCGTCACCTCTGTGTCATCTTGAGATTGTTCCGTGAGTGGTGGTTTAGGCCTAGGAACACGGAGAGGAAATCGCTGCAATTTCAGCGCTCTGCCCTGTCTGGTCGGTTCTCCGGCAGTCGGCTGATGAGTTATTATTCGCTCTGACGCCGACATTTTCAACGCTCTCACACCAAAGAAAAACAGCGCCGCTTTTGCAAACGGCGCTGTCAGTAAGAGATCTTCGAAAATAAGGCTTAGCCTTGCATCGCCTTAGCGACTTCTTCGGCGAAGTTTTCTTCTTTTTTCTCGATGCCTTCGCCAACTTCCATACGGACAAAGCCAGTGATCGCGGCGCCGGCTTCTTTTGCCGCCTGCTCTACTGTGAGATCAGGGTTCACAACGAAGGCTTGGCCAAGAAGCGTGTTCTCTGCCATGAACTTCGCCATGCGGCCAACGATCATCTTTTCGATGACGGCGTCGGGCTTGCCTGACTCTTTCGCAATATCGATCTGAACCTGACGCTCTTTCTCGACCCATGCGGCGTCAAGTGAGGCTTCATCAAGTGCTTCGGGGCGTGCAGCTGCAATGTGCATTGCGATCTGTTTGCCAAAGCTTTCGTCGCCGCCGGTCATGGCCACGAGAACACCGATTTTGCCCATGCCGTCAGCGGCTGCATTGTGCACGTAAGACACAACGTTTTCGCCTTCAAGCGACGCCATACGGCGCAGAGACATGTTCTCGCCAACCGTGGCGATCTTGTCTGTGATCATGTCGGCAACAGCTTTGCCATCAACAGTGGCTGCTGCAAGCTCTTCAACAGTTGCAACACCCGTTGCCGCTGCCGCGATCTTGTTGACCATGTCCTGGAATTCAGCGTTTTTACCAACAAAGTCGGTTTCTGAGTTCACTTCAACGGCAACACCTTTGCCGCCTTCAACTTTAACGGCCACAAGGCCTTCAGCTGCTGTGCGGCCAGATTTCTTGGCGGCTTTTGCAAGGCCTTTTGTGCGGAGCCAGTCAACAGCGGCTTCCATATCACCGTCTGTTTCTGTCAGCGCTTTCTTTGCGTCCATCATGCCTGCGCCCGTGCTGTCGCGCAGTTCTTTCACCATTGCTGCTGTGATCGCCATCTTGGCTCTCCTCATAACAAAATTGAAATTTGCAGGCGCGCGCTCTGCACGCCTGCTTGAGTTCTTGGGCCGTTAGGCTCAGCCTTCGGCTGGAGCTTCTACGGCGACCTCTTCAACAGGTGCATCAACCATCGCACCGATGTCTACGCCTGCGTTGCCGAGCTGTGCTGACATACCGTCAAGAGCCGCGCGTGCAACAAGGTCGCAATACAGAGCGATCGCGCGTGCCGCATCGTCGTTGCCCGGGATGATGTAATCAACGCCGTCTGGTGAGCAGTTTGTGTCAACAACAGCCACAACGGGGATACCCAGTTTGTTGGCTTCAGCGACTGCGAGTGCTTCTTTTTTCACGTCGATGACGAAGATCAGATCAGGAACGCCGCCCATTTCGCGGATACCGCCGAGGGAAGCTTCCAGCTTCTCTTGGTCACGCTCCATGCCGAGGCGCTCTTTCTTTGTCAGGCCGTCAAAGCCTGTTTCCATCTTCTCGTCGATAGATTTCAAGCGGCTGATCGACTTTGAAACTGTCTGCCAGTTTGTCAGCGTGCCACCGAGCCAGCGGTGGTTCATGTAGTACTGAGCGCATTTCTCTGCGGCTTCAGCGACGGGCAATGCTGCCTGGCGCTTTGTACCAACGAAGAGAACGCGGCCGCCTTTGGCAACAGTGTCACGCACAACATTGAGTGCTGCGTCGAGCATTGGAACTGTTTGTGTAAGGTCCAAAATGTGGATGCCGTTGCGCGCGCCGTAGATGAACGGGCCCATGCGCGGGTTCCAGCGGGGTGTTTGGTGACCAAAGTGTACGCCTGCTTCAAGCAGCTGACGCAATGAAAACTCAGGAAGAGCCATTGTCTTTATCCTTTCCGGTTTATGCCTTGATGGAGGGAAGAGAAGCGGTTGCTTCAACCGGTGGACTTAGAAGGATTTCTCCCCCCTAGGCCCGCCTCCATCTGCGAAGTTAGTGGCGCGCGTATATAACGGCCCCCTCCCCTTTACAAGCCCAGAATGGTCCGCTGTCAAAGTGGCATTGCCAAGCGCGGCGGTTAGAGGCATTGAACGGCCATGACACGCGAAAAACAAGATATTCTCTGTATAGGCTCTGTCCTCTGGGACATCATAGGCCGCAGCCCACGCGACATGCGCGCTGGCAACGATATGCCAGGTCGGATCACGCGTATTCCGGGCGGGGTTGCTATGAACATCGCCATGACACTGGCGCGCTTTGGTTTGCGCCCTGTGCTCCTCTCGGCCCTCGGGCAGGATGCGGCAGGCGACGAGCTTTTGAAAGCGGCACAGGGCATGAGCCTTGTGACAGATCATATCTACCGCAGCACACGCCCGACCGACGCCTACATGGCCATTGAGGGCGCGAACGGGCTGATTGCGGCGATAGCCGATGCACATTCCTTGGAGGCCGCAGGCGAAGAGATTGTGGCAGTGCTGAGGGATGGCACACTTGGCAGCACCGATGCACCTTATGCAGGCTGCATCGCGCTTGATGGCAATTTGACGGAAGCGCTCTTGGAGCAGATCGCCCTTGATCCTGCCTTTTCAAAGGCCGATCTGCGGGTTGCGCCAGCCTCGCCCGGCAAGGCCGAGCGGCTGCGCGCGGTAATACGCCACAAAGGCGCAACACTTTATGTAAACCTTGAAGAGGCCGAGCTGATCAGCGGAGCCCGCCGCCTCAGAACAGCCAAGGATGGCGCAAAAGCCTTGCTTGATGCAGGTGCGCAGCGGGTGATCGTGACCCATGGAAGCCAGACAGCCTGTGATGCGTGCGCTAGCGACATCTATGAAGCCGCGCCGCCACCTGTGGTTGCCAAACGGATCACAGGCGCTGGCGACACCTTTATGGCCGCTCACATTGCCGCGGAACTCCAAGGGAGGAGCCGCGCCAATGCCATTGAATTTGCACAAAAAACAGCAGCCGCTTATGTGGCGGGAGACGATAGATATGCATAAGATCACCTACAGCCAGGATGTGGCCAAAGCCCGCGCAGCCAACGCGCCGATTGTGGCTTTGGAAAGCACCATCATCACCCACGGGATGCCCTACCCTCAAAACCTTGAGACAGCACAGCGCGTTGAGGCCGAGGTGCGCGCCCATGGGGCGACACCTGCAACAATCGCTGTGATCAACGGCACTCTGCACATCGGGCTTGAGCCTGCAGAGCTTGAGGCACTGGCGCAGGCGCAGACTGTCGCCAAGCTCAGCCGCGCTGATCTGGCCGCGTGCCTCGCCACGGGCGGCACAGGCGCAACGACCGTGTCCGCCACCATGATTGCGGCCGCGCTGGCGGACATTCATGTCTTTGCCACGGGCGGCATTGGCGGGGTGCATCAGGGTGCAGAAACAAGCTTTGATATCTCGGCTGACTTGCAAGAGCTGGCACAGACGGCTGTCACCGTTGTTGCCGCAGGCGCCAAGGCGATCCTTGATATCCCCAAAACACTCGAGGTGCTCGAGACATCTGGTGTGCCTGTCATTGCCTATGGCCAGGATGATTTTCCGGCGTTCTGGTCGCGGGCCTCGGGCCTGGCTGCACCGCTGCGGATGGACAGCGCCAAAGAGATCGCCCGCGCCCACAAAATGCGCGCCTCACTCGGCCTGCCGGGAGGGCAGCTCGTGGCCAACCCTGTGCCACTTGAAGCCGAAATCAGCGGTGCCGAGATGGCACCCGTTATTGCGCAGGCGCAAAGAGAAGCCGATGAGCAAGCGATCCTGGGCAAAGCCGTCACCCCGTTTCTCTTGGCGCGGATCTTTGAGCTCACCCACGGTCGCTCGCTTGAGACAAACATCGCCCTTGTTTTAAACAATGCGCGTCTGGCCGCCGCAATTGCCAGCGCTCTGGCGGTTGAGTGACGGGCGCGGGCGCTTGTTTCTCGCTTTAACGATTGTAGATAGATGAGGCAGCCCCTAGATATGGAGCTGTAGAATGGAACATAGCTCAGAATGACAACACCCTTTGACGAAGACCCACACAAGCGCCGCAGCATGTTCGCGGGTCTGCGCGCCTCGTTTTTCACAGGTCTGATCGTTATTGCGCCAGTGGCGTTTACGATCTGGTTGCTTTGGAGCTTTATCGGCTGGGTTGACGGGTTCGTCTTGCCCTTTGTTCCCTCAAACTATCACCCCGAACAGCTGGTGAACCGCTGGCTCGGGCGCACGCCCGGCTCTGCCGACTGGATCGGCGTTAACATTCGCGGTGTTGGCGTGTTTGTCTTCTTTTTCTTCACCATATTTGTGGGTTGGTTAGCCAAAGGCCTCCTGGGCCGCTCGCTCATCCGCTATGCTGAAGGCCTGCTTGAGCGCGTGCCTGTTGTGCGCTCTATCTACAATGGTGTGAAGCAGATCGCAGAGACCATCTTTGCCCAATCCGAGCGCAGCTTTGAAAAGGCCTGCCTCATCGAATACCCGCGCAAGGGCATTTGGGCGATCGGGTTTGTCTCGACCATGGCCAAAGGCGAAATCGCGGTCAAAGCCGATGGGGATGGCAACGAGCTGATGAGTATCTTCCTGCCCACAACGCCAAACCCCACATCCGGTTTCCTGCTGTTTGTGCCCAAGCGCGACGTGATCGAGCTGGATATGACCGTCGAAGATGCCGCCAAACTGGTGATCTCGGCGGGGCTTGTCTACCCCAACGCAAAAGACCCCTCAAAAGCACCAGTGGCTTGATGCCTTAGCTGAACATCTCCGAAAGATCTGCTGTCTGGCGCTGACCAAGGTCGCTTTTGTGCTGGGCCAGAAAGGTTCCCGCTGCGCGGCGGCCCGCCTCTTTGAGCTGTGCGATGATCGAGGGCACGGCAATGGATTTGGTTGCAACCGACAGATCATTCATGAGCGCATCATCGGCAATCATATGCACACGCATGTTCTTCATAGCGCCCTCTTGTATTGTACCATCCTTGATCAAGCGCTGAACAAATTCGATGTTGCGCAGCTCTCGCAAGAGCGAGGAGTTAAAGCTGATCTCGTTGATCCTGTTCTGGATCTCCTGTGGGGTCACAGGCAGCTTGTCGCGCTCCAGAGGGTTGATATTGATGATCACAACATCCTCGGGCAAATGCGCCTCAAACAGCGGAAAGAGCGCAGGATTGCCTGTGTAGCCGCCATCCCAGAAAGCCTCGCGTGTGCCTGTCTGCGGGTCGGTCAGCTCAACAGCCTGAAACAGCGTGGGCAAACAGGCCGACGCCAGTATCGCGTCGGTGCTGATCGTGTCGCCGCTAAAGACGCGCACTTTGCCTTGCCGCACTTGGGTTGCACAGATGAAAAGCTCGGGGCCGTGGGTGTCACAGACTTTGTCATAGTCAAACTGCTCAACAATACGGCGCAGCGGGTTTTGATACAGGGCACCCCACCCATAGGGTGAGAGCATACGGCTGACAGCGTCGCCCCAAAGGTAGAGCGGTGAAAACTCCAGCGCCTGGCTCACTTGGGCAGGCTGGGGCATCCAGCTGTTCATCCACGCAGGCAGCGCCATGTCTTCAAGGCCTGCCACTTCTGTCCAGAGCCAATCAAGGTTTTCGCGCGCGCCCGCATTGCCGCCGCGCAGATAGCCCGATTTGAGCGCAGCCCCATTGAGCGCGCCCGCTGATGTGCCCGTTATCGCGGCAATCTCGATATCAGGCTCCTCAAGCAAGCGGTCAAGCGCGCCCCAGGTAAAAGCACCATGCGCCCCGCCGCCTTGCAGCGCGAGGTTCAGCCGCAGAGGCGCGCTCACAAGGCTGTCCAGCCGCCATCGACCGAAATCGTTGTGCCGGTAATCTGCGCCGCCGCATCCGAGGCCAGAAACACGGCTGTGCCGCCCAGCTGTTCAACCGTCGCAAACTCTTTGGAAGGTTGCCGCGTCAGCATGACATTCTTGATCACATCGTCGCGGCTCATGTCATATTCCTTCATCGTGTCGGGAATTTGCGCCTCCACCAGCGGGGTCAGCACATAGCCCGGGCAAATAGCATTGGCTGTGATCGGCTCTTGGGCTGTTTCCAAAGCGGTTGTTTTGGTCAGGCCAACAACCCCGTGCTTGGCCGCAACATAAGCAGATTTATAGGGCGATGCCGTCAGCCCGTGCGCTGAGGCAATATTGATCACACGGCCCCAACCCGCTTTGCGCATCATCGGGAGCGCTGCGGCTGTGGTGTGAAAGGCAGACGACAGGTTGATGGCGATAATGGCGTCCCACTTGTCTTCGGGAAAGGCGTCAATCGGCGCGACATGCTGGATACCGGCGTTGTTGATCAGAATATCGCAGCGCCCGGCGGCTTCGATCAGCTCACGGCACGCGCGGCCCTTGGACATATCGGCCTGAATGTAGCGCGCGTTTACACCTGTCTCTGCCGCGATCTCCTGTGCAATGGCGTGGTCTTCGGGGCGGTCAGTGAAAGAGTTGATCACAACATCGGCCCCTGCCCGCGCCATCTCCCAAGCGATCCCGAGGCCAATGCCCGAGTTTGATCCGGTGATTACGGCGGTTTTACCTTTGAGTGTCATGCTACGCTCCACAGTTTGTTTGCAGGTGCAGCAATACCGCGCTGCGCCGTTCAAAGCCACCAAAAGAACACAGCTTGAAAAACGCTTGAGCCAAAAAAAACGCCAGCACAAGGCTGGCGTCAAGTTATTGAGGCAGGTTTCATACAGGCAAGAAACCTATCGAGCAGTGCCCTCTTTATAAGCAATGTTAACACTCAATCCAAGCTAAAAGTTTGTAATGCCATTTTGGCGGCGGTAAGGATTAAGATAACAAAACAAGGTTGGGGCGGGATTGTTGTTAAAATGAAATCAGTATTTTTCCATGCAGTAGCGGGCATCTACGTGCTTTTTAGCGCCCTCATCGGGCTCTCTGTTTCTGCTCAGGCAGAGCCTCAACATGGCATAGCTATGTATGGTGACCCTGCTCTCCCACCTGATTTTGTGTCTCTCCCCTACGTAAACCCTGATGCGCCCAAAGGCGGGCGTATCACCGTGGGCAATACGGGTGGCTTTGACAGTTTACACCCGTTTATCTTCAAAGGCTCACCGCCATGGCAGCTGCGTTTTTTGGCCTATGAGAGCCTCATGGCGCGCAATTGGGACGAACCTTTCGCGCTCTACGGGCTGCTCGCCGAATCGATTGAGACAGGCCCGAATCGGGAATGGGTCGAGTTTACGCTCCGCCCCGAGGCCCGATTCTCTGATGGCAGCCCCGTCACTTTGGAAGATGTGCTCTGGAGCTACGAGGTTCTCGGGGCTGAAGGCCACCCGCGCTATCGCGGATTTATGAGCCAGGTCGAAAGCATCGCGCCAACAGGCCCGCGCTCTTTCAGAATTACGTTCAACACCACCAACCGCGAGCTTGCGCTCATCGCCGGGCTGCGCCCGATCCTGAAAAAGGCACAGTGGGAGGACCACGCATTTGACCGCTCAGGCTTTGATCTGGCTCCGATCGGCTCTGCCGCTTACGTGATTGGCGCCTATGAGCCAAACCGCTTTCTCACGCTCAAGCGCAACCCTGACTACTGGGCGCGCGACCTGCCCATCCGCCGTGGGGCGGCCAACCTCGATGAAATCCGCATCGAGTTCTTTGCGGATGACACCGTGTTGAAGGAAGCTTTCAAAGCGGGGGTGCTGACGGCGGTGCGCGAATATAACGCCAATAAATGGGATACGGCCTACGACTTTCCCGCCATGGCGCGCGGCGATGTCCTGAAATCAGAAATACCCGATGGCAAGCCCACGGGAATAACTGGCTTCGTGATGAACACCCGTAACCCGCTCTTCACCGATTGGCGGGTGCGCGAAGCGCTTATCCTCGCGTTTAACTTCGAGTTTATGAATGATGTGGTGACAGGCGGGGCACAAAAGCGCATCACCTCATATTTTTCAGGGTCCGAGCTCGGTATGCGCCACGGGGCAGCCGAGGGCCGCGTGCGCGAGTTGCTGACGCCCTTTGCCAGCGGTCTGCCCCAAGGTGTGCTTGAGGGCTACGCCCTGCCCGTCTCTGACGGCACAAAGCGCAACCGCAGCAATCTGAGAGCCGCGCAGACACTCTTGCGGGATGCTGGCTGGAGTGTTGAAGCGGGGATTTTGCAAAACGCCTCTGGCGAGGCCTTTCGCTTCAAAATCCTTCTGGCCAGCGGCGCCAGCGAGCTGGAGGCCTTTGCCAATATCTATATTCAAGCGCTTGAGCGGCTTGGCATCAAAGCCGAGATCGAGAGCGTGGACAACGCCCAGTATTTTGCCCGCCAAAACGCCTTTGACTTTGATATGACCGATATCCGCCGCGGCTTCTCGCTGTCTCCGGGCAACGAGCAGATGCTCTACTGGGGCAGCGCTGGCATTGATACGCCGGGGTCTCGCAACCTGATGGGGATGAACTCCCCCGCCGCCGAGGCGATGATCACCACAATGGTCGGCACCGATGACAAAGACGAGTTCATCGCCGCCACCCGCGCGCTTGACCGCATATTGACAGCGGGGCGCTATGTGATCCCGACATATGCATTCGGCACAAGCCGCATCGCGCATGCAAAAGAGCTGAAATATCCCAGCAAAGTGCCCATCAATGGCGATGGCTACTGGTTTATGCCCGATGTCTGGTGGTTTGAGGAGTGATCGGTCTGGCGCGCCGCGTGTTGCGCAACCTGACGCGAGGCACGCCTATATTAGAGATGTCACCCAAAGTACGGTGGCGTCATCTGAGCTGACAGACACAACATTGTGACCCATCGAGGCGTCATAATAGGCGCTGTCGCCGCGCTTCATGTCAACAGGCTCATAGAACTCGGTATAAAGCCGGATAACCCCAGTGAGCACATAGAGAAACTCTTCGCCATCATGGCGCACCCAGCCGTCAAACTCCTCCATGCTGCGCGCACGGATACGCGCTTGGTAGGGCAGCATTTTCTTGGCCGAGAGGCTTTCGCCCATCAAGCTGTGTTCATAGGTCGCTGTGATGTGCCCGGCCCCCTCGCCCGCCTTGGTCAGGCTCATGCGGGCCGTGGCTTGGGCTGTTTCGGGGGGCGTGAACAGCTGGGGCACAGATATTTCCAGCCCCTGCGCCAGCTTCTTGAGCGCCTCATAGGTCGGTGACATCTGCCCGTTCTCGATCTTGGAGAGCGTCGAGCGCGCAAGGCCCGCTTGCTTGCTGGCCTGCTCAAGCGTCAGCCCAAGCGCCTTGCGCAAGTCGCGCACCCTTGCCCCGAGGTCAATCTGCTCGGGCGCGGGCGTCTCGCCGCCTGCACGTGCAATTTTGATAAGTGATTTGGGATCGGCAGCATTTGTCATGGCGCTGTCATAGGGCCTTGCTGCCTCCGCGCCAAGCCCTTAGCGCGGCATGCAAAAGCCTTGTTGGGGGTTTTGCTTTTCGGTGCAGAGGGCTATGGAGTGAGAGAAAGGCTGTCCTCATGATAAAACTCGATATTATTTCCGACCCGATTTGCCCGTGGTGCTACATTGGCAAAGCCCAGCTTGACCGCGCTCTGGAGCAACGCCCCGACCACCCCTTCGTGATCGAATGGCACCCGTTCCAGCTCAACCCTGATATGCCCGCTGGCGGCATGGACAGACGCGCCTATCTCGAAGGCAAGTTTGGCGGAAAAGATGCAGCTTACAGAGCCTATCAGCCGATTGTGGAGCACTCCAAAAAAGTCGGTGTTCTCATCGAGTTTGACAAGATCGCCAAGACCCCCAACACGCTTGATGCACACCGCCTCATCCATTGGGCCGGGATCGAAAGCAAGCAGACCCCTGTTGTCGATGCCCTTTTCAAAGCCTATTTTGTCGAAGCACGCGACATTGGCAGCCATGATGTTCTGGCCGATATCGCCGATAGCGTCGGGATGGATGCCGCCATTGTGCGCAAGTTGCTGAGCACGGACTCAGACCTTGAAGACATCAAAAAGCGCGATACCCATTCTCGCGAGATGGGCGTGAGTTCTGTTCCCACATTTGTGGTTGGCAGCAAACATGCAGTCCCGGGCGCACAGCCTGCCGAGCTTTGGCTCAAAGTCATTGATGAGGTTCTCGAAGGCCTGCCAGAATGACCCTTTCGACCCGCGCTATCCTCGGGCTTCTGGTGCTTGTTGTGGCGTCAGGCACGGTGTTTTTCCACTTTGTGGAAGGCTGGAGCTGGGTTGACGCCTATTTCTTCACAGTCGTGACCCTCTCGACCGTTGGCTACGGCAGCCTTGTGCCCGTCACGGTGGTTGGCAAGATCGGCACCACGGTTTTTATCTTTTCAGGCCTTGGCATCTTTGCTTTGGCCATCCAGCAGTTTGGCCACTTCGCGTTCCTGCGGCGTCGGCGCAAGGCTCTGGAGCAACATCGCGAGACCAAAGAATGAGCACGCTACGTATGTCTAAACCCGAGTTCATCGCCCTCATGGCGATGATGTTCGCGATGACGGCTTTCTCGATTGATGCGATGTTACCGGCCCTGCCCCAAATCGGGCGCGAGCTCAGCCCCGACAATCTCAATGCAGCACAGCTCATCCTCACCTCCTTTGTGCTGGGAATGGGGATCGGCACGTTCTTTACTGGCCCGCTCTCTGACAGTTTCGGGCGCAAGCCGGTGATTTATGCAGGTATAGCGCTCTATATGGTCGGCGCTGTGCTGGCATGGGCGGCCCAAACCCTTGAGCTGGTTCTGGCCGCGCGCCTTGTACAGGGTCTTGGCATTGCTGGGCCGCGTGTTGTGAGCATCGCGATTATCCGTGATCTGTATTCAGGCCGCCAAATGGCCAAGCTTGTCTCTCTGGTCATGATGATCTTCACACTCGTGCCTGCGATTGCGCCGCTGATTGGCGCGGGTATTATTGCCTTTACAGGCTGGCGTGGGATCTTTGCCGCCTTTATCGTCTTTGCCGTGATTGTGACGGTCTGGTTTGGCACCCGCCTTGAAGAGACCCTGCCCAAGGCTGCGCGCCGCCCCTTTGAGGCCAACAAGCTTTTGGCCGCCCTCAAAGATATGCTGTCCCATTCTATGGTGCGCACGGTTCTCGTGGTGCAAACGCTGTCCTTTGCAGTGCTCTTCGCAGCGCTCTCCTCCATCCAGCAAATCTATGATGTCACATTTGCGCGCGCCGAAAGCTTCCCGCTCTGGTTTGGCTTTGTGGCGGTGCTGGCGGGCAGCGCCAGCATTCTCAACGCCGTATTGGTCGTGCGCCTTGGAATGCAGTTTCTCACAACGGTCACACTCGCGGTGCAGGTCGCTCTGTCTGGCAGCATGATCTTGATCACGTCGCTGGCTCTGCCCGACGGGCTTTATTTCGGGCTCTTTGTGTTCTGGCAGTTCTCGCTCTTTGCAATGGCGGGTTTGACCTTGGGCAACCTCAACGCCATGGCGATGGAGCCGCTTGGGCATATCGCGGGGCTTGCAGCCTCTATACTGGGGGGCACATCAACTGTGTTTGCAATGATGTTTGCCATTCCGATTGGCCTTGCCTTTGATGGCACGCCACGGCCTGCGGCCATCGGTATTTTCCTGTTGGCGTCCGTTGCGCTCGTGCTAATGATCCGCCTTGACAGAACCCCTCGCAGAAAGCGTTAAGCCCTGCATAGGTTGGGGTTTTGCCTGAAAATAATTTCAGTATACTTTTGCATACCGTCTTTCTTTTGGTGTGCACTTAGGCTATCACACAGCCAATTCGACTGACTCGCAGCACCTGCCTGTGGCTGCACCAACCCCTCGTTCGAGAAGGATTGAACATGGCTGATACCCACACCCCCGACATTATTTACACCAAGGTTGATGAGGCCCCCGAGCTGGCAAGCGCTTCGCTTTTGCCCATCATCAAGCGTTTCGCGGCGGCGGCGGATATCACCGTTGGAACCAAAGACATCTCACTCGCAGGCCGCATCCTTGCCGCCTTCTCGGATCACCTGACAGAAGATCAGCGCCAGTCTGATGATCTGGCCGAACTTGGCGAGCTGGTCAAAACAGCCTCGGCCAATGTGATCAAGCTGCCCAACATCTCGGCGTCCGTGCCACAGCTTGTCGCCGCGGTGAAAGAGCTACAGAGCCAAGGCTACGCTCTGCCCGACTATCCAGAGACACCCGCAACAGAGGCCGAGAAGGCGATCCGCGCGACCTATGACACGCTCAAAGGCTCCGCCGTGAACCCTGTTTTGCGCGAAGGCAACTCCGACCGCCGCGCCGCAGCCGCTGTGAAAAACTACGCCCAGAACAACCCGCACCGCATGGGCAAATGGGACAGCGCCAGCAAAACGCGCGTCGCGTCGATGTCGGGGGGAGATTTCTTCTCAAACGAAGTCTCCACCACCCTGCCTGCAGCTGCCACGGCGAAAATCGTGCTTGAAACAGCTTCAGGTGAAACTGTCTTGAAAGACGCCGTTTCCTACCCTGCGGGCACAGTGGTTGATGCCACCTATATGAGCGCAGCAGCGCTCGGCGCGTTCCTCGCAGACGAGATCGAAAAGACCAAAGCCGAAGGCACGCTTTTCTCGCTCCACATGAAAGCCACGATGATGAAGGTCTCAGACCCGATCATCTTCGGTCACGCAGTGCGCGCCTTCCTTGCGCCTGTCTTTGAAGCGCATGGCGACAAAATGAAAGAGCTGGGCGTCAACCCCAACTCCGGCTTGGGCGATCTGCTTGAGCGCGTCAAAGGCGACGCAGAGATCACCGCCGCGATCGAGGCGTGCATCGCCGCGCGTCCGCCCATGTATATGGTCGACAGCGACCGTGGCATTACCAACCTTCACGTGCCCTCCGATGTGATCATCGACGCCTCCATGCCCGCGCTCATCCGCGCAGGTGGCAAAGGCTGGGGCCCGGATGGCCAGGAGAGCGACGCCAACTGCGTTATCCCGGACAATTCATACGCCCCCGTCTATGACGAGAGCATCAAGTTCTTCAAAGAGCACGGCGCGCTGAACCCTGCCACAGCAGGCACAGTCCAGAACATTGGCCTCATGGCGCAAAAAGCCGAAGAATACGGCAGCCACCCCACCACATTCGAGGTGGCCGAGGCTGGCACAGTCAAGATGATCCTTGACGACGGCACCGTGCTCAACAGCCTTGATGTGCAAGCCGGCGATATCTGGCGCTCGGCGTCCGCACGTCAGGCGCCCATCGAAGACTGGGTCAATCTGGCCATCGACCGCCAGCGCGCCACAGGCTTCCGCGCTATCTTCTGGCTGGATGCCGCACGCGCCCACGACGCTGAGCTGATCAAATATGTGACCGCGATCCTTGAGGCCAAAGGTGTTGCTGACAAGTTCGAGATCATGGCGCCACGCGAAGCCACACGCGCCTCGCTTGAAACCATCACCAAAGGCGAAAACACCATCGCCATCACAGGCAACGTGCTGCGCGACTACCTCACCGACCTTTTCCCGATCCTCGAGCTGGCAACCTCGGCCAAGATGCTCTCCATCGTGAAGCTCATGCAAGGCGGCGGCCTGTTTGAAACAGGCGCTGGCGGCTCGGCCCCCAAGCACGTGCAGCAGCTTGAGGCCGAAAACCACCTGCGTTGGGATAGCCTCGGCGAATTCTGTGCGCTTGGAGAAAGCCTCCAGTTCCTTGCCGATGCAAAGGGCAATGAAAAAGCCCGCGTGCTCGGCAAAGCTGTCGATGCCGCCACGCAAGGCATTCTGGACAACAACCGCTCACCCAGCCGCAAAGTCGGCGAGCCAGACAACCGCGACAGCCACTACTGGTTTGCCCGCTACTGGGCCGAGGCTTTGGCCGCACAGTCAGATGACGCAGCTTTGGCCGCAGAGTTTGCCCCTGTTGCAAAGGCACTGGCAGAGGGTGAGGCGCAGATCGTCTCTGAGCTGGCCGCGGCCCAAGGCGCCCCAGCCGATACGGGCGGCTACTATCATGCAGATGATGCCAAGCTGGCCTCTGTGATGCGCCCGAGTGCCACGCTGAACGCGATCATCGGCTAAGTTGAGGCATACTCAAAAACGAAGGGCGCGCATGTCACATGCGCGCCCTTTTGCGTTCAGCTAAGGCTTGGCGCAAAGGAAACATGCTCAACCCTGTCACCCTCAAAGAGGCAGGCACTGCCCGCGGCTTGCGCCGTCCAGCCGCCCTCCCCGTCGACCAAGGGTTCAGAGACAACGGCCCAGCCTTGGCGGCTCGTGCTCCAGCGGTGATAGAGCGTGGGGGATTTGTCATCAGACGCATACCGAAAGGCGTAGAGGCGCTCCCCGTCACACAAAGCCGCCGAAAAGCGCATGTAAGGCAACACGCCGCTGTCGCGGCCCAGTTGCTCCATTTTGGCCACTGCGCGCGCCATAGCGCCGATAGGGTCGGCCTCCAGCCCCTCGCCAAGCGCTATCAGAAAAAGCGCCTCGCTGTCAGTCGCGCCTTTGCGGTGGGGGTAGTAGGCCTCGTCAATCATCATGTCAGCGGCTTTGCGAAAGCCGTCATAGCCGCCCACCTGCCCGTTGTGCACAAAGCTGAAGCGCCCGTAGGTAAACGGGTGGCAGTTGTTGCGGCTGATGGCTGTGCCTGTCGAGGCGCGCACGTGGGCGATAAAGGCGTGAGATTTGACCTGCGCGCAAAGCGCTTTCAGGTTCGGGTCTGACCAGGCTGGAAAGACATCGCGGTAAAGGCCCGGCTCGGCGCGCGCGTGGTACCACGCAAGGCCGAAGCCATCAGCATTGATTGCTGTTTTACACTCTTCAGCAGCCCGTGACTGCACAATCAGCGAATGACCCGGCTTTGTGACAAGATCTTCAATAAAGATCGGCGCGCCCAGATAGGCAGCCCAACGGCACATCAGCGCCCCCGATTGTGGGTGCGCTCATAAAGCTTGGCGATAATCGTGCTCCCTGTCTTCTCAAACGCCGCAGGGATAAAGGCGTGAACAAGCGCTGCTCCAGCCGCGGCGGCCAGCCAAAAGGCAAACCAGAGCGCAAAGCGCATATGCTCAAAATAGCTTTCATTCACGGATTGGGGGTGGCTCAAAAATAGTTTGGCAATCATGGTCGCGCTCCTTTGGTCTCTGTTCAGCCCTTGTTTAGACCAACGGGCGCTTGGCTTTGTCCCAAATATGAGCCAATTGGCTTGCATTAAGGGAATAAATCTCAACATATAATGAAAACATGAGACATGATGAGCTAGACCTGAAGATTCTTCGCGCGTTGCAGCGCGATTGTGACATTTCACTGGATACCTTGAGCGCTGAAATAGGCCTCTCGCGCAATGCGTGCTGGCGTCGGATCAAACTGATGCAAGAGGCAGGCCTCATTCGCAAACGCGTCGCGCTGCTCAATGCCAAAGCCCTCGGCTTTGGCTTGACCGTCTTTATTCAGGTGCGCGCCGAAAAGCACACGGCGAACTGGTCAGAAGATTTTGCCCGCGCCACCCGCGCCATACCCGAGATCAGCGGTGTCTACCGCATGTCAGGTGATCTGGATTATCTGATCCGCGCGCATGTGGCCGATATGGCAGGCTATGATCGCCTCTATCAAAAGATGATCTCCAAAATTTCTATGGCCGATGTCTCGGCAAGCTTTGTTATGGAAGATATCAAGGATACAACCGAGCTACCGCTTTGAAGGAATCCGCTCATGCCCTATCTCTACCTCGCCATCGCAGTTGCCTTTGAAACCATCGCAACCTCTGCGATGCAGGCAAGCCAGCAGTTCACGCGCCTTTGGCCTTCGGTTTTGATGGTGGTCGGATACGGGATCAGCTTTTACTTCATGGCCCTGACATTGCGCTTCATGCCTGTTGGGGTCGTCTATGCGCTCTGGTCGGGCCTTGGCATCATCCTCATCGCGACCATCGGGTATACTGTCTTTGGCCAGAAGCTTGATCTGCCCGCGGTGATAGGCCTCGGGCTGATCATCTTGGGCATCGCGACCATCCAGCTCTTTTCGAACACCACGACCCACTAAACTGGTCCGTGCCTATTGTGCTAACGTCTCGTTAATGTGGGCGCGGGGGCTGGCCCCCGCACCGCGTTCTGGCGTGGCCAAAGCGTCAGGGTTTTGTCTTCCCCTGTCCATACTGTTGTATGCACAGGCTGCCATACAGCCTGCCACATTGCTTTTTTGTCAGTCTTTTGGCGTCAGACGCTTGATCAGGCTTGAGGTGTCCCAACGCCCGCCGCCCATCTTCTGAACGTCTTTGTAGAACTGATCTACCAGCGCCGTCACAGGCAGGCTCGCGCCGATCTCGTCTCCTGTGCTCAAGCAGATGCCCAGATCTTTGCGCATCCAATCCACAGCAAACCCATGTTCAAACGCTCCGTCGAGCATCGTCTCATGACGGTTGGCCATCTGCCAGCTTCCCGCAGCCCCCTGGCTGATCACCTCCACAACATCACGCCCGTCAAGCCCCGCACATTGCGCAAAGTGCAAGGCCTCCGACAGGCCCTGAACCAACCCTGCGATCGCGATCTGATTACACATCTTGGTCATCTGTCCGGCCCCGCTTTCGCCGATCCGGCGGCAGATGCGGGCATAGGCTGCCATGATGGGTTCGGCCTTATTATATTGGCTTTCCTCACCGCCACACATGACCGACAACACACCATTTTCTGCACCGGCTTGCCCCCCCGATACAGGGGCATCAACAAAGCCAAGCCCCGCGTCGCTGGCGGCTGTGTAAAGCTCGGATGTGACCTTGGCTGAGACGGTGGTGTGATCCACAAAGCAAGCCCCTGTGCTCATCCCTGCAAACGCGCCATCCTCGCCCAAGCACACAGCGCGCAAGTCATCATCATTGCCCACGCAGGCCATGACAAACTCAGCCCCCTGAGCCGCCTCGCGCGGTGTTGCGGCGGCCTGCCCGCCGTGCTCTTTTGCCCAGGCCTCGGCTTTGGCCGCTGTGCGGTTATATACGCAGACATCGTGTCCTGCAGCTTTCAGGTGGCCCGCCATGGGATATCCCATTACACCGAGCCCTAGAAATGCGAGTTTTGCCATGGTCTTTCCCCTTGCATTCAAACGTTTTATCGTTTGTGTCGAGCCAAGCCCAGCTTGGCAAGGTAAAACCGGAGATGTGGCCTGTATGAGAACGAAGGAAGAGATATGCTGACCCTGTTTCGCTGGCTGATCCGGATTGCCGCAGTTTTTGTTGGCCTCTCTGTTTTGGGCGTTTTTGCTGTCTATTACCTCGCCTCTCGCTCCTTGCCCGATTACAATCAGACTGTTGAAGTTCAAGCACTGACAGCTCCTGTGCGCGTTCTGCGTGACCACTCCAATATCCCACATATTTTTGCAGAAACTGCGGCTGCCGACGATACGCCTGTCTACTTCGGGCTCGGTTATGCGCATGCCCAAGACCGCTTGTGGCAAATGACCCTCTTGCGCCGCACGGCTCAGGGCCGGCTCTCGGAAGTCTTCGGAAGCTCAACGCTTGATATCGACAAGCTCTTGCGCCGCTTTGATATTTATACGCTGGCGCGCTCATCGGTCGCGGCACAAGACGCAGAAACGCTGGCTGCACTTGAAGCTTATGCCGCAGGGGTCAATGCTCGGCTCAATGAGATAAACGACAAGGCTCTGGGCCGCGGTGCGCCTGAGATGTTTCTTTTCAACGCTCCCATCTCTCCGTGGCGCCCTGAAGATTCTCTGGCGATCCTGAAGCTCATGGCTGTTCAGCTGTCGGGCCATGCCGCTGGTGAGGTGTTGCGCGCACGAACGTCACTTGCCTTAAAAGATGATCTCCGCCTGAAAGACATTTTGCCCGATGTCCCGGGCACGGGCGTCGCTGCTCTGCCTGAATATGCAAGCTTGTTTCCCAAGGCCCATCTGCCCACCCAATGGGCTGCCAATCCTGCTCAAGATGTAACAACTCATCCCCTGTCTCCGCTCAAAGCTCCGGCGTTTGCAGGCGCGTCAAACGCTTGGGCTGCGGCCCCCTCGCGCTCGGCGACAGGTGGAACATTGCTCGCCAATGACCCTCACTTGGGGCTGACAGCGCCTGCCATTTGGTATCTGGCCCGCCTTGAGCTGGCGACAGGAGGTGTCATCGGCGCGACAATCCCCGGGATGCCCATCGTGATGTCTGGTCGTAGTGAAAGCCTTGGCTGGGGGCTGACCTCTGCGTATCTTGATGACCAGGATATTTTCATGGAAGCATTGAACCCGGACAATACCGAGCAATATCGCACGCCTGACGGCTACAAGACTTTTGAGACCCGCCGCTCTATCATCAAGATCAAGGATGAGGCGCCTGTTACACTGGTTTTGCGAAGCACAGATAACGGCCCGCTTTTGCCACCCAGCTTTCACGATGTCGGCGCAGTCACACCACAAGGGCATGTTGCCTCCCTTGGCTGGACAGCACTCGATCCAAATGACACCTCTATGAGCGCAGCCTTTCATATGATGCGCGCCCAGAGCATCGATGAAGCGCTTGGAGCCGCAGCGCTCTACATTGCACCGTCACAAAACCTGACATTGGCTGATAGGGACAATATTGCGCTCAAAACGATTGGTGCGATGCCCCGTCGCGACGCGGCGTCCGAAAGCATGGGGCGCATTCCCGGGCGTGGCTGGATCGCGCAAAACCGCTGGCAGGGCTACTTTCCAGCGTCAGCCAACCCGGAGTTCCTACGCCCGTCAGGCGGGATTGTCGGCAACACAAACAACAAGCTACTTGAGCGGCCCTTTCCGCTCCATGTCTCCCATACATGGGGAGACACCCAGCGTATCTTGCGTTGGCAACGCCTGATGCAGGGCCGCAAAGCCCATTCGCGTGACAGCTTCATAGAAGCCCAGCTAGACACGGTCAGCTACACCGCGCGGACCTTGCTGCCGCTGGTGGCCGCAGATCTATGGTTTACGGGAGAGGCCGCAGCTGACGGCACACCGGAGCGCCGCCGCCAAGTGGCTCTCAACCTGCTGGCCGGCTGGAACGGGCGCATGAACGAGCATCTTCCAGAGCCGCTCATCTACGCCACCTGGATGCGCTTTTTGCAGGAGCGTCTGATACAAGATGACCTCGGGCCTCTCTCAGAAGAGTTCACACATGTAGAGCCCCTCTTTGTCGAGCGCGTCTTCCGCGACATCGACGGTGCGAGCATGTGGTGCAATATCATTCAGTCCTCGGCGACGGAAACCTGCTCTGACATTGCACGCCTTGCGCTTGATGATGCGCTTGTCTGGCTTGACGAAACCTACGGCACCTCCCTTGAGGCGCTGCGTTGGGGTGATGCCCATGAAGCCACCCATGATCACGCTGTGCTCGGCGAGGTGCCGATCCTGCGTTATTTCGTCAATATACGCCAAAGCACCTCAGGCGGTGACAACACCCTCATGCGCGGGCGAACGAGCGGGTCTGGGCCAAACCCGTTTCAGAACGTCCATGCTGCGGGCTATAGAGGTGTCTATGATTTCGCAGACCCTGACAGCTCGGTTTTTGTCATTTCGACAGGCCAGTCAGGTCACCCTCTGTCTCGCCACTATGATGATATGGCCCAGCTCTGGCGGCGCGGCGAATATATCACGATGTCTTTGGACGAAGGGCTGGCTCGCGCCGCAGCTGTGGGCGAAACGATCCTGATGCCGAAAGCTCCATAAGCCTGTCAGAGGCGTGAAAACTGCTCAGATTGCCGGGATGTCCAGCGGACTTTGAGGGTATAGCCCTCGTCTGTCTGGCGTTCTGCTTCCACGACACCTTGGTCAAAGAGCCACGCCCGTTTTCGCCCCTCGGCGAAGGTGAGTGCGATGGCCTCGTCTTTCTTTAGCCCTTGGAGCGCATTGGAAACGGCATCCAGAAGCCCCTCAACCCCAGACCCCGTAACCGATGACACCGCAAAGATACCATCCGAACGCGCAGCTTGTGTCTCTACGGCAAGGGCCGCGTCAGGCTCAAGCAAGTCAACCTTGTTGAGCACTTCGAAAAACGGGGTTTCATCCTCAATGCCCAGACCTTCAAGAATGGCCTTCACATCCGCCGCCTGCGCGGCAGTTTCTGAATGCGCTATGTCTCGGACATGCAAAATAAGATCGGCACTCAGCACTTCTTCCAATGTGGCGCGAAACGAGGCAACCAGCTCTGTGGGCAAGTTCGAGATAAAGCCCACAGTGTCTGACATGATAACCTCAAGGCCAGAGGCGCCCAGCTCCACTTTGCGCATGGTCGGGTCAAGTGTGGCAAAGAGCATGTCTTTCGCCATGACATCTGCGCCTGTCAGCCGGTTAAAGAGGGTTGATTTGCCGGCATTGGTGTAGCCCACCAGCGCAACAATCGGGAAAGGCACTTTCGCACGGCTCTTGCGGTGTAGCTCACGGGTTTTGACAACTTTTGCCAACTGGCGGCGCAGCCTGACAAGCTGTTCATCAATAGCGCGGCGGTCTGCCTCGATCTGGGTTTCGCCCGGGCCACCCACAAAGCCAAGCCCGCCGCGTTGACGTTCAAGGTGCGTCCATGCCCTCACCAAGCGCGTCCGCTGATAGCTCAGGGCAGCCATTTCGACTTGGAGCACACCTTCGCGGGTGCGCGCCCGATCCGAGAAAATTTCGAGAATAAGACCGGTGCGGTCAAGGATCTTGACGCCCCACTTCTTTTCAAGATTTCGCTGCTGAACGGGGCTTACAGGCCCGTCAATCAAGACAAGCTCGACCTCTTCAGCCTCAAGCCTCTCCTTGATCTCATCAAGCTTGCCTTTGCCAAAAAGGAGGCCAGCATGTGGTTTCTTCAGCTTCACAACTTCAGCGCCGACAATCTCAAGGCCAGGCATAGCTTCACCGAGCGCGACCGCCTCTTCAAGCGCGTGCTCTGCTGTTCTGGTCAGTTCATCTCTGCGAATGATGTCGGGGTGAAGAACCCACGCCCTCGTCAGCGTCGGATCATTATCGCTCACTGAGCTTCTTCACCCTCATAAAGAGAAATCGGCTGCGCCGGCATGATTGTGCTGATCGCATGCTTGTAGACAAGCTGGCTCTGTCCGTCACGGCGCAAAAGCACGCAGAAATTGTCAAACCAAGTGATCACGCCTTGCAGCTTGACCCCGTTGATCAAGAAAATGGTGACAGGTGTTTTTGTTTTGCGGACGTGGTTGAGAAACGCATCCTGAAGATTTTGACGGTCGGAAGCCATGGTTCTAATGCCTTATTGTCAGATTCCAGCCGTTTTACGGCTATGCTTTCCTGAGTATGTCGTGCCAAATCGGAAGATTAAACCCCCAAAACGAGTATCCCTGCTAAATCTGTTGCGCGCGCGCGTCAGTCTCGCCAAAGACTTGGATTGAACATGGCGATGATAGCAAGCGTTTCGAGCCGCCCCACAACCATAGCTGCGCAAAGTGTGAGTTTGGCAGGGATACTCAGCTGCCCAAGCAAGATGGGCGTCTCTGCTGCAGAATGCACAAGCGGCCCTGTCGTTGACAGGGATGCGATGGCCAGAATAATGGCATTTTCAAACTCTACGCCAGTCGCGGTCAGCAACAGCATGACAGCAGCGAGCGACATTGCGAAAAGCATGAAGAATATCCATGCAATATAGGCCCCTTTTGAGCGGATACGTCTGCTTTGGCTGCTTGCGCGGCCAACAGATGACGGGTGCACGAGACGTTCCATTTCGCGTAGACCATTCAGGTAAAGCGCATAGACCCGCAAGAGCTTCACGCCACCCGCCGTTGTCGCAACACCGCCGCCGATCAGGGCCAGCCCCAGCAACATCAAACCCGATGTCCCCAAGCCCGACCAGCCCTGCGCTGCTTCCCAATCAGCGCTTTCAAAACCGGTGGTTGTGAGGAAGGACATAACCGTAAAGAAGCTACCCCAGAGAGCACGCAAGGCCGCTAGGATGTTTTCGTCCTGCGCCACCTCAAATGAAGCGAGCCAATGGCGCACAAACAAAAGCAATGTCACGCCAAAAACGATCAGCATCCCAAGTCTGAATTCCGGATCATTGTGCAGCCCGTGGCGGCCCGTCGTAATCGTATCTGTCGAAAACGTCAGCCGCGACAGGCCGAAAAACAGAAACAGAAATATCACGAATTCTCCGCGTAGGCCCGAACTGCTGCCTTCGAGGCCTCCAGTTGCTGAAATTCCACTTGTGGAAAGGGTCGACATGGCGTGGATAACGGCCACCAGAGGTGCATCGCCACTGATGATAAGGCAGATTGCCAAAACAGCCGTGAGGCCGATGTAAAGCGGAGCCAAGCCATCCAGCCCCCGTTTCAGGCGGGTCTTGTCGTTTCCGGGCATATACCGGTCCAGAGGCGTGTCTCCACGGCCTGGTTCGGCAGAGGCTGTCACTTCAAAGCCACCAAGCGCCAGTGGGGCCAAGACGGCTGCCGCCGTGATCCAGATAAACAATCCGCCGAGCCAGCCAACCAGCGCGCGCCACAAGTGCATTGTGCCCGATAGCCGCCCTGGCTCAAACAAGGGCGCTCCAGTTGTCGTGAAGGCTGAAACCATTTCAAAATATGAGTTGATAAAACTGGTTGTTTGAACAGCTTCATAGAAGGGCCAAGCCAGCATCAGTGGCAATGTAAAATAAGCTGCGACCATGGCTGCAAGGTTCCCAAGCCCCCCGCGACGCCGTACCTCTCCCGCACTCAGGGTTATGACGATCATCGCCGAGACAAATAGCCCAAGTGAGCCCGCATAAAAGAACACCCGCGCCTCATGGTGATTGTTCCAGCTCAATGCATGAATGGCCGGAACATACATCGACGCAGAGGCCAGCAAGGTCAGCTGCAAAAAAAGAGGAATGTCGGCGAGGCGCTTCATGATCACTAGAAGAAATCGATGGAGACTTGTAACAGGCGCTCCACCTCTCGCACGTCGTCGGCCATCGCAAAGAGCACAATCACATCGCCCTCCTCCACGCGCGTCGCCCCACGCGGCTTGATGACTGTCCCGTTTTTCATCAGCGCGCCGATCAGGACCCCCTCGGGAAAATCGATATCGCGGATGGCTTGCCCCGCAATGGGCGAGGTTGAGAGCACTTCTGCCTCAATAATCTCGGCTTCGGCATCTCCAATAGAGTAGACACCTTTCACACGGCCATGCCGAATGTGGCGCAAGATAGAGCTCACAGTCGTGGCCCGCGGGTTGATGTAGGCGTCAATCCCCATTGGCCCCATGAGAGGAATGAGGGTGGGATCATTGATCAAGGCAATGGCCATCGGGCAGCCTTCACTCTTGGCACGCACCGCAGCAAGCAGGTTGGTTTTGTCATCATCCGTGACACACAACACAGCATCAGCACGGTCGATATTGGCCTCGGCCAACAAAGCAGAATCAAGCCCGTCGCCATTGAGGACAATGGTACGCTCCAGAGAATCTGCCGCAAACTCTGCAGTCTTCCGGTTCCGCTCGATGACTTTCGCTCTGATGCGCGTCTCGTTTTTTTCAAGGGCTTTGGCGACAGTAAGGCCAACATTGCCACCGCCAATCAGAACCACGCGCTCTTGTTTGGCCGAGCTTTTACCAAACACTTCAAGCGTGCGTGGCACGTCTTCGCGTGCGATACAGAGGTAGCATTCGTCGTTCACAAAAATCTGGTCTGCGGCCTCGGGCGCGAACAGGCGGCCGTCACGGCGGATGCCGATCACAATAACCTTCAAGGTCGAAAAAAGGTCCGTCAGCTGGCGCAACGGTGTGTTGATCACAGGACAATCGGCATCAATTCTGATCCCCAAGACCTGCGCTTTCCCGTCCATGAAGGTCTCAATATCAAACGCAGATGGCGCGGACAGACGGCGCAAGGCAGCCTCTGCGACCTCTTTCTCTGGGCTGATAACAACATCTATCGGCAGGTGATCGCGGCGATAAAGGTCTGAGTAAATCGCAGTCAGATAGCTTTGCGAGCGCAAGCGTGCGATTTTACGCGGAACAGAAAAAATCGAGTGGGCGACCTGACAGATCACCATGTTAACCTCGTCGGAGTGGGTCGCCGCGATAACCATGTCCGCATCGCGCGCGCCCGCTTTATCAAGGATATCGGGGTATGACGCAAAACCGGCAATCCCCTGCACATCCAGCGTATCCATCGCGCGCCGCACAAGATCGGGGTTGCTATCAATGACCGTAACATCATTGGCCTCGCCAGAGAGATGACGTGCAATTTGCCAGCCAACCTGACCTGCACCGCAAATGATAACTTTCATTGGTCTTCCCTATACCTTGGTGAGGTGTCGTGCCAGATGCGCCAGAGAGCGTCAATTGCTTTGTACGCGCCACTCTTGAGCAGGCTCTGTCGGCAAAGCGGCGCTTTGCTGGTCTACACCTAACAAAATCTGGGTGACACCGATCCGTGTAAAAGGCAAGTTAGGTGATAATGAGGAGAGCCGTCATGCGGTATACAACAAGTCTTGCGATAAGTTTTCTTGCGTTGGCAGGCTGTATGCCCTTGAGCCTTTATTACAAAGAAGGTGTGAGTGTCCAAACCGCGCGTGATACGGAGACAAGCTGTAAAATTAAAGCTGCCAGAGATGTGCCCGTGCGCACTGTTACCCGTACGATCCCGGGGCGCTTTGTGCCCTCACGGCAGATCTGTGATGCAAATGGTGTCTGCCAACGCCGTGGCGGTTTTTATTTGCCGCCCGAATTCATCACCACAGATGCCAATGAAGGCCTGCGCAAGGAGGCAAGCGACCTCTGCATGCGCCAGCAAGGCTACGAATTCATCCGCCTACCTGCCTGTAAGCAAACTGTTGCTCATACAGTGCCGAGCGCGACGACAAGCCGCCTCCCCAAGCTCACACCGCAAGCCTGTGTTGTTCGCAACCAAGGCGGGACATGGCAGATCGTGACGCCTTAGACCTCGTCGTCTTCATCTTCATGTAAGGCCACGCGCGCGCCCGAGCGGTTGGAGGTCACCACCCCAAGGGATTTCAGCTTACGGTGCAAAGCTGAGCGTTCCATGCCTACAAACTGTGCCGTGCGCGATATATTGCCGCCAAAACGGTTGATTTGGGTCAGCAGATACTCGCGCTCAAACTCTTCGCGCGCCTCGCGCAAGGGCAGCGTCGCCATAACACTTGGCAAGACAATCTTGCCACCCTCCTCACTGCCGTGAGCCGCTTCGCCTGCGGAGAGCTCTTTGCCTGTGATCTCGCCACCGCCTGCCCCCATAATCAGCAAGCGCTCGACCATGTTTTTCAACTGTCTGAGGTTCCCGGGCCATGTCATCGTTTGCAAAAGCGCCAGCGCTTCATCAGAAATCGCGCGCGCAGTAAGCCCTTGCTCTTTCTGCAGCCGTTCAATGAAGTATTTTGCCAGCAAAGGAATATCCTCACGCCGCTCTTCCAGTGACGGCACAGCAATCGGCACAACATTCAGACGGTGATAGAGCTCTTCACGAAAGCGGCCTTCCGCCACCTCGGTTTCCAGTATCTTGGCCGTTGACGATATGACCCGCAAATCGACCTTGACCTTATTTGCGCCGCCAACCCGCAGAAACTGCTGATCAACCAACACCCGCAAAATTTTGGTCTGTGTCCCGAGCGGCATATCGGCGATTTCGTCAAAATAGATGATCCCGCCATTGGCTTCCTCAAGGAGGCCCAGCTCAACACCTTTTTCAGGACTTTCACGGCCAAAAAGCAGACGTTCCATCTGTTCAGGCTCTATCGCGGCGCAGCCAACCGTCACGAAAGGCGCACTGGCACGGTTAGACCCCATATGAATATAGCGCGCGGCCGTTTCCTTGCCCGAGCCTGACGGCCCTGTCAGCATCACACGACCGTTTGACTTGGTCACTTTATCAAGTTGGCTTTGCATTGCGCGGAACGCGGCCGAGCTTCCCATCATCTCTGAGGGCGGCGTGTCCTTGCGCTTGAGCTCGATATTTTCGCGCCGCAACCGCGACGTTTCCATCGCGCGGCGAATGACAACAAGCAGCTGGTCAATATTGAACGGCTTCTCGATAAAGTCATATGCCCCTTGCTTGATTGCTGCGACAGCGATCTCGATATTCCCGTGACCGGAAATAATCACGACGGGCACTTCGGGATAATCGGTTTTCACAGCTTTTAGGATGTCTATGCCATCCATCTTGCTGTCTTTGAGCCAGATATCCAGAATGAGAAGACCAGGACGCGTGTCATGGACTTCTTTCATTGCATCATCAGAGTTTCCAGCCAAACGCGTGCTATAGCCCTCATCCTCGAGGATATCGGAGATCAGCTCCCGAATGTCACGTTCGTCATCTACGATCAGAATATCACTCATAAGTCCCTCATTCCGTCACATTTATAGTCGGTGTTTCAAAAGTCGTTTGAGGCTCACCTGCCGCTGTTAAGGGCAGCCGTATCACAGCCATTGCACCGGCGTGGGTGTCGCCTTCAAATAAAGCTGCATCCTCAAGTTTGAGCGTGCCGCCGTGTTCTTCGATAATCTTTTTGACAATGGGCAGGCCCAGCCCGGTGCCCTTGTCTCGCGTTGTCACGTAAGGCTCAAACAGCTTGGCCCGATCTTCAGGGAGGCCAATGCCATTGTCTGCAATGCGAATTTCCGCCTCATCCTCTATGCGCCCAGCGGTTATGCGAATTTGGGGTTTGATGTGGCCCCCCAGCTTCTCTGTGCGCGTGTCGATGGCCTCACCCGCATTCTTGATCAGGTTGGTAAGCGCCTGTCCTATCATGGTCGCGTCAAATTGCCCCTGTAGAGGTTCCGTGCCCAAATCAGCCTGAAACAACACATCTGGCTGACCTGCCTTCTGTAGCGTCAGCGCTCCATTCAACAGCTCGACAAGATCTTCGGCGCGCCGCTCAGGCTCCGGCATTCGGGCGAACTTTGAAAACTCGTCAACAATGCGCCGCAAGTCGTTGGTTTGACGGACAATAACACCAGTAAGGTCTGCAAGCTTTGCCGCATCTTCTTCAGGTAATTCGCGCGCAAATTTACGCTTGATGCGCTCTGCAGACAGCTGGATCGGTGTCAGCGGGTTCTTGATCTCATGGGCAATACGCTGGGCCACATCCGCCCAAGCGGCCAAGCGCTGTGCGCTCACAAGATCCGTGACATCATCAAAGGCAACCACATAGCCTTCTGTCTGTCCGTCTTCACCATACCGTACAGACATACGCACCAAGAGGTTCTCTAACTGTCCCGCACGCGTGACCTTAACCTCTTCCTGCACAACCCCTGAAGCACTCTCCAAAAGCTCATCAAACAAGCTCCCAAACTCCGGGACTGCCACACGCAGCTCAAGAGCCTCATTGGCCTCCTGCCAATCCAGCAAGCGTTCTGCCGAACGGTTCACAAACGCCACCCGACCGCTAGGATCAACGCCCACAACCCCCGAGGTGACCGAACTCAAGACAGAGTCAAATAACCGCCGTCGTAGCTCGATTTGGCCTGTGTTTTCCAAGAGCCTGTCGCGCTGGCCTTTCAGCTGGCGGGTCATCTGGTTGAACAAACGGCTGAGTTGGCTGATTTCATCTTCTCCGTCGTCCTCAAGGACCTGCGTGTCCAAATTGCCCTCACCCACCCGTTGCGCCGCACTCGTGAGCCTGCCGACAGGGCGCGCCAAGCGCTCCGCAAACCATAGCCCAAGCCAGACAGCCGCCAGAATAAGGATCACGGCGAACCCGAGATAGACCAAGCCAAATTGAAACAAGACCTTGCCACGGTCACTTTCAAGCTGGTTGTAGAGCTGCACATTTTCCTGCGTTTCACTCAGAAGGTTCAAGATTTGCCCGTCAACATCGCGGCTGACGTAGATTAACCTGTCAGGAAAAGTGACAAGCGGGACGATCGCGCGAAACTCGTTGTTGTCCCAATCTTTGATCACGGCGATCCCCGTCGCGCGCGCCTCTTCGATCTGCGCCGCTGTCGGGAGCTCAAAGTTAAAAAGATACGAGCGTTCACCGCGTGCCTTGAGCTCACCCACGCCATCGATCACGTAGGCTTCCCGCATATCGGGCTGAAAGCGTTGTTGGCCAAGGGTGAGAACTTCGCGCAAATCAGGGTCGCGCATGAACGGCGTAATCGAGTGCTCAAGGTCAATCACCCGTGCCAAAGATTGGGCATTGCGCATCAGGTTGTCGCGGTGCTCGCCCTCATAAGCCTGTGCGGCAGACAGCGACGAGCCAACAACTTGGCGCACCCGATCAGAGAACCAGCCTTCAAGGCCCAGATTTACGGTCAGCACGGCAAAAACTGCCACTGTGACAGTTGGGATCAGCGCCATAATTGTGAAAACACCTGTCAGCCTCAGGTGAAGGTTCGAGCCGGCCGAGTTCGAGCGTCGTGCGGATACCATCTTGGCAACACGCTGAAGCACAAGGGCCGCGACTACGAGCACATACACAAGGTCTGCCAGCAGCACGATCCGCAAAGCAGGCGAGCGCGCGCCTTGCTCAAAGGGGCCAAACACAAGGAACGTCGCCAAAACGAGCACGGGGCCAAGAATGACAAGTCCAAGCGTGGCAAAGTTCTGCACGCGCCGACGACGCCGCAGCTTGCTCAGCTTATTCCAAGTCAGCCTATGTGTTCGAGATGCCACTCAGGCCTCCCGCAATGCTGTAGTGCATAACTCTTCAACCGCCATATCTGGTGGCTCCTCCCCCGCATGATGCAGGGCGGCCACGCTTCTGTTGCGGTTTTACATCAATTTTCGGCGCCGTGTCACGCTTATATCGAGCTCGCTGATCTTCTTTCTCAGGGTATTGCGGTTGATGCCAAGCAAATCCGCGCATTTTGCCTGATTTCCCCCTGTCGCATCCAGCGCGATCTCCAAAAGCGGAAGCTCCATCTCGCGCAGGATTCGGGCATAAAGCCCCGGAGCCGGCAGCGCATCGCCATGCAGATCAAAATAGCGCTGCAAGTGGCGCGCAACGCTCTGGCTGAGCTTTTCATCCGACAAGGCTCCAAGGCTGGGGGCCAAAGCAGGCTGGGCTGACAATACTGCGCTAACTTCGGCTGCGCTGATTTCCTGGCTGCGCGCCGTCAGGCCGAGGCGCTCGACGGTATTGGCGAGCTGGCGCACATTGCCGGGCCAGTTATAGCGGCGCAATTCGTCCATCGCATCAGGGGCAAAACTGTTTGCGCCGCCGCCAGTGCCAGAGGCCTTTGCCAGAAAATGCTCTGCCAAAAGGCTGATATCTTCCACGCGCGAGCGCAAAGGCGGTAGCCCCAGTACAGCACCATCCAGCCGATAAAACAGATCATTGCGTAGTTTACCCGCAGCCATAGCCTGCGACAGCTCAGTTTGGGAGCTTGCCAAAAACCTTGGTCCGTTTGTTCCCGCCGCGTCCATGAGATGGACAGCCTTCATCTGGTATTCGTCGGGTAGCTCGCTGATCTCCTCAAAAAGCACCGTGCCTGTGCCCGCTTCGGCCAAAACATCCGCCAATGGCGCGCCGCGTGCAAAACTGCTTTCACTCAAGGCGACAAAAGGTCGGTTGCGGCGATCAGACATATCATGGATTGTGCGCGCAACGAGAGATTTCCCTGTGCCGCTTTCGCCTGTCACAATAACGGGCAGCTGTGCATTCAGAACTCTTGCTATCAATTTATAGACATCCTGCATCGCGCCCGACCTGCCCACAAGTGGTAGCTCGGCTGGCTCAGCGCCAATTTCCGGTGCAACGCCGCCAGCCCGCCCCTGAGACGCTTCAAGCGCTTTTGCTGTGCGCTTCATCAGGTCTGGAAGGTCAAACGGCTTCGGCAAATAGTCAAAGGCTCCCGCCTCTGACGCTTTTATCGTGGTCATAATCGTATTTTGTGCCGAAATCACGATGACTGGCAAAGAGGGCCTGTCAGCGGCAATCTTGGGCAACATTTCAAGCCCGTTGCCATCTGGCATCATCACATCTGTGATCACCACATCGCCAGCACCTTCCGCCACCCACCTCATCAAAGTGGTGAGCGAGCTTGTCGCCTGCACTTTGCATCCAGCCCGCGTAAGCGCCTGTGTTAGCACTGTACGAATAGTGCGGTCATCATCAGCAACAAGAACGGTTCCGTCCATGCTCAGGCTCCTTTTGAGTGTTGCGGCGCACGCGGCAACGAAAGTTTAAAGATTGTTTCGCCAGGCTCTGACCTTACAGAAACCCAGCCGTTGTGAGCCGCCATGATCTTGGCCGTGAGCGCAAGCCCGAGGCCTGTTCCATTTTCACGCCCTGATACGAAGGGTTCGAAAATCTGTTCAATCATGTCAGGCGCTATTCCGGGGCCATTATCAATCACTTCAATCTGCAAGGGCAGAAGTTCGCCCAGCCCCTCACTCGTACGCAACCTGAACCCGTGCTCATAAGAGGTCCGCAGGCGAATAACACCGCCTGCACCTGCAGCCTCTGACGCGTTTTTCAGAAGGTTCAACAAGACTTGTAAAAGTTGGTCCGCATCCGCCAAAGCCTCTGGCAAGGAAGGGTCAAAATCTTCCACAATATGCATATCCGCGCCGACACCCAAAAGAGCCGAGCGCCGCGCGCGATCCAGCACATCATGCAAATTCACAGCGTCAAGATGTGGCGGGCTCAAGTTGCCAAACTCTTCCACCTGATCCAGCAGTTTTACGATCCTGCGGCTTTCAGCCACGATAAGATCTGTCAGCTCCCGATCATCGCTCGACAACCCCATCGAGAGGAGCTGTGCCGCCCCCGTAATCCCCGCCAATGGGTTCTTGATCTCGTGAGCGAGCATTTCGGCCATGCCAATCACAGACCGCCCCGCCGACTGAGGGCCGAGCGCCCGTGGCAATCGACTGCCTTGAGACAGAGGGGTGATCAGCAAAAGCATTTGCCCTTGGTCGGCATCATAGGGCGCAAACTGCAAATCACACCGCTCCAGAGTGCGTCCAAGGCGTCCAACGCTTACATCGTTCACAAACAGCGGCGCATCTTCGCGCCGCGCGCGCTCAAAAGCGTCTTCCAATTCGCCTTCAAAAGCCACCACCTCAAAGAGGTTATGCCCTTTAAGTGCGCGCTCTGATGACATCAGAAACTGCTCGGCAGCTGGGCTGAGCGCCAATATCTGGTTGTTCGCCTCAATCAGGATTGCCGGAAGCGGCAATGCGGCCCAGAGTTTACGTGCTTCACTCATGCCGCGGCCCTTTCGGTCTGAAGGTCCAGATCACGGATCAGCCGTAGCACCACAGCCGTGTCGCGCTCGGTCAAAATCAACTTGCGCAGCGCAGCGGGTGTCGCCGCCTCATCCATATACCAGCCCAGGTGTTTGCGGGCGACACGGCTGCCATGCAGATCACCATAAAAGACGAGCATCGCCTCATAGTGCTCTGAAACCATGTCACAAAAGTCAGCACCCTGCGGGATGTCGGGTTGTTCAGCCCCCCAGAGTTCGTGCGCAATCTGCTGCAGGATCCAAGGTCGGCCTTGCGCACCTCGGCCAATCATCACACCCTCCGCACCTGAGGCCTCAAGGGCCATGCGCGCGTCCGCTGCACTGCAAATATCGCCATTGGCAAAAACGGGCACAGACACAGCCTCTTTTACAGCCCGAATAGCGGCCCAATCTGCGCGACCTTTGTAAAACTGGCACCGTGTCCGCCCATGTATCACCAGCCGCGCGATTCCTGCGCCCTCTGCGCGCTGCGCAAGCTCTGGCGCATTCAGGCTGTCGTCATCCCAGCCCAATCGTGTCTTCAGCGTGACAGGTAAGTTCACAGCGTTTGTGACGGCTTCAATCATCCGCAAGGCATGATCAAGGTCGCGCATCAGAGCTGACCCCGACAACCCGCCCACAACTTTTTTGGCAGGGCACCCCATGTTGATATCAATTACGGCAGCGCCCAGATCCTCTACCATCCGTGCCGCTTCAGCCATCCACTTCGGATCTCGCCCGGCAAGCTGCACAGCTGTGTTTGCGCTCTGAAAGCCCAA
This sequence comes from Lentibacter sp., assembly GCF_965658795.1. Lineage (NCBI taxonomy): Bacteria > Pseudomonadati > Pseudomonadota > Alphaproteobacteria > Rhodobacterales > Roseobacteraceae > Lentibacter > Lentibacter sp. The sequence goes on from NZ_CBFHTG010000007.1 coordinate 118,740, forward strand.
TTCGGCCCGCGCACGCGCGTCTCGTCCTGCATTGACGATCTCATGACTGGCGACCATTTCACTGACAACGAACCCCGCACCAAAGCGGCTCACCAGGTCACGAAACGGTGCATCCGTTATCCCTGCCAATGGCGCCAGCGCAACAGGCGAATTCGGAATCATCTCTGATAAGTGCTCGGTCATGGATTTTTCTCTGATTTGTCTTAGCCTTAGGGCTTATTTCGGATGGTCTTCAAGCCTTCCACGAGACCCAGTATGCCACCTCGCTCAGAAATGCACAAAATTTAAGCTGCCTGCATGAAAATTAAACACACAAGCCTTCGCGATTGCCCTAGCCGACCTGCCTGCTAAAAGCATAACCAAGCATAGGAGCTTTTATGAAGACAGCTGCTCTCCTCGTTGCCGCAGGGCGTGGAACCCGCGCAGGCGAAGGCCTCCCGAAACAATGGCGCCCGCTTGCGGGCAGGCGCGTGTTTGACTGGTCATATGCGGCCTTTTCACAGCGCGCCGATATTGATCATATTCTTGTCGTCATTCACCCTGATGATGAAGGCTATCTCCCCAAAGGCGTTGAGGCCGTTCATGGCGGAGCCACCCGCACAGCATCCGTGCGCGCAGGGCTAGAGGGGCTTGAGGCCCGTGGTGTCACCCATGTGCTGATCCATGATGCAGCACGCGCCTGTACACAGCCCGGCTTAATTGCAGATGTGGTGGCCGCGCTTCAAACCCACGCAGCGGCTGCACCAGCAGTTCCTGTAACGGATGCACTTTGGACAGGCGCAGACCGCATGGTGACAGGCACTCAGGATCGCAGCGGACTCTATCGGGCCCAAACGCCACAAGGCTTTGATCTGGATAAAATTCTTGCGGCACATCGAGCTTATAATGGCGATGCCCGAGACGATGTCGAAATTGCACGCGCCTATGGCCTTGAAGTTGCCATGACGCTAGGCGATGAAGACAATCTGAAAGTCACCCACGCGCAGGATTTTGCCCGCGCTGAGCGCATCTTGAGAGGGCACATGGATATTCGACTTGGCAATGGATTTGACGTGCATGCGTTTACCGAGGGAGACCACGTTGTGCTTTGCGGCGTACCAGTCCCGCACACTAAGGCTCTGCTGGGCCATTCTGATGCCGATGTCGGCATGCATGCGATCACAGATGCGATCTATGGCGCGCTGGCCGAGGGCGACATCGGCCGCCACTTCCCGCCCACGGACCCTGAATGGAAGGGGGCTGCGAGCCATATCTTTCTAGAGCACGCCTGCACCCTCGCCCGCGCAAAAGGCTTTAAAATCGGAAATGTCGATTGCACGCTGATCTGTGAGGCACCAAAGATCGGGCCGCACGCAGATGCTATGCAAGCAGAGCTTGCGCGCATTATGGGGCTTGATCTGAACCGCGTTTCTGTCAAGGCAACAACCTCCGAACGCCTTGGCTTTACGGGCCGTCAAGAAGGTATAGCCGCCCTTGCAACCACAACATTGGTGAGCCTATGAAATCTCTCGCAACCCTAGCTGGTACATTTTTTTACGTGGGCTACATGCGCCCCTTTTCAGGCACTTGGGGCTCGGCAGCGGCGCTGCCCGTCGCCTATGCACTGAACCTTATTGGCGGCTATTGGCTGGTCGCTTGCGCCGCTCTGGCGGCCTTTCTCATAGGCTGGTGGGCCACAGCGGTCATGATCGAAGGCCAAGACGACCACGATCCCTCCGAAGTGGTGATGGATGAGGTTTCTGGCCAATGGATTGCTCTGCTTCCGGTTCTTATTGGCGCGTCTCATGCGGGCGTTGATGCGCTTGCGCTTTGGCCCGGCTGGCTTGTTGCGTTCTTTGGGTTCCGTTTTTTTGACATCCTCAAGCCTGGCCCCATCGGTTGGGCTGATCGCCGCGGCGATGCGCTTGGCGTCATGCTTGACGATGTCATAGCAGGTATAGCGGCCGCGCTCACGGTCGGTGCTGCTGCCTATGTCTGGCATGGTCTGATTGTATGAGCGCCGAGACTGTTCTGATCGCGGCACGTGCCGCGGGCCTTACAATAGCGACAGCCGAGAGCTGCACAGGCGGCATGGTCAGCGCAGCTCTGACTAATGTGGCCGGCAGCTCGGATGTCTTTGAGCGTGGCTACGTGACTTACTCAAACGCAGCAAAAGAAGAGATGTTAGGGGTCAAGCCCTCTACGCTCTCACTGCATGGCGCTGTCTCCGAAGAAACAGCCCGCGAAATGGCCCAAGGTGCTTTAAGCCGAGCAGGCGCAGGGCTTGCCGTCTCCATAACAGGTATCGCAGGCCCAGGCGGCTCGGATCACAAGCCAGAAGGCCGCGTTTGCTTTGGGATTGCAAAAACAGGGGCCGAGGTACGGAGTGAAACTGTAGAGTTCGGCGCTCTTGGGCGCAGCCAGGTTCGGCTCGCAGCCACAGACCATGCGCTTGCGCTGCTTCTCAGGGCAGCGTCCACATAACGCACATCCATGAGGCACGCGCCTCAAAAAGCGCCTAAATAATGATCAATGTGCAAACCGCCCTTGTTTTGTGCGCACCCGCCCCTTCTTTCATCATTCTGCCTGCGCTTTGAGCACTGCAAAGCAAAAAGGAAAGAATGTCATGAATGGAGCCGATACAGCCTGGATCATCGTCGCAACGGCGCTGGTGCTTTTTATGTCCCTGCCGGGACTAGCCCTTTTTTACGGCGGGTTGGTACGCGCCCGCAACGTTCTGAGCGTCTTTATGCAGGTCTACGCCATCGCCTGCCTTATGAGTGTTCTCTGGTTGGCAGTTGGGTATTCCATCGCATTTGGCGGTGCGAGCCCGCTTTGGGGCGGTCTGGGCAAAGCTTTCCTCTGGGGCGTCGATGCCGATAGCCTCTCGGGCACGCTCCCTGAGGTGCTATTCTTTGCCTTTCAGATGACATTCGCAATCATAACCCCCGCGCTTATCGTCGGAGCCTATGTAGAACGGATCGGCTTTGGCTTTGTGCTCCTTTTCTCGGGTCTCTGGATGCTTCTTTGCTACGCACCTGTTGTTGCCTGGATCTGGGGCGGTGGGTTCTTGTCTGATGGTGGCATTTTCGGCGAAATCGGCGTGCGCGACTTCGCGGGTGGCATCGTGGTGCATGAAACGGCTGGCTTGGCGGCGCTTGTCATCGCGGTCGCCCTTGGCCCGCGCCGCAATACCCATACACCTCCCCACAACCCCGGCTATGTCTTTATCGGCGCAGCGATGCTTTGGGTGGGCTGGTTCGGCTTCAATGGCGGATCGCAGCTGGCAGCCGATGGCGGCGCAGCAATGGCGCTCACTGTAACCCATATCTCTGCGGCCACGGCTTCACTCTCGTGGGCGCTCTGGGAGCGGATCAAATACGGCAAATCCTCACTGGTCGGCATTGTCACAGGGACGATTGCAGGCCTTGCCAGCATTACGCCAGCCTCAGGCTTTGTGGGCCCGCTGGAAGCGCTGCTTATTGGTGCGGTCGCAGGTGTGCTCTGCCAGGAAGCGGTTACGCTGATCCGCAACACACTCAAGATAGACGATACACTCGATGTGTTTGCAGTACACGGCGTTGGCGGCATTTTCGGGACAATCATGATCGCTGCGTTTGGCGCAGGCACATGGGCAGCACAGCTTGGGAGCCTCGCAATTGTGGGGATCTACACCGTGGTTGTGAGCGTCGTGCTGCTCAAACTTTGCGCTTTTGTGACCCCGTTGCGGGTTGATCAGGAGACCGAAGTCAACGGCCTTGATCTCGCCGTTCACGGTGAGCGTGCCTATGACCATACGTCCTAGGGCGACCCAAAGTGACAAGCAGCGGGCGCTTCGGCGCCCGTTTTTTCATGCTCGTTATTTATAAAGAGCCTCCGCACGCGCTTCAAAAGCCTTCACGATACGTTGCATGGCCTCATAAAAGAACAGGCCACCCGCTTTTTGCAGCAGGAAGTTCTTAAACTCGAAATCAACATCAAACCGCACTTCACATCCGGCCTCTGCAGGCTGAAAGACCCAGTTCGAGCGCATATACTTAAATGGCCCGTCAAGATATTCGGTTTCTATCCGCCCGGCCTCTGGAAACATGCGCACACGGCTTCCAAAGCGCTCGCGAAAGACCTGAAACCCTATAACCAGGTCCGCAAGCATCTCCTCGCCGCCGTCAATCGGGCTGACAGAGCGCACCCGCGCCGCCGAACACCACGGCAGAAACTCAGGGTAGCGCGCCACATCTCCCACAAGATCAAACATTTGCTCAGGGCTATAGGGCAGAACCCGTGTTTCTTCGTGCTTGGGCATAAGGTCTCTAATTCGCTTTTACAGTGGCCTCCCATTTCGTATGATGGCGCGCAGAATTCAAGGGGGAAGCATGTCAGAGCGTCCATATGTTATCGACGAGATGATCTCGGCCAAGGCTATTGCAGCACGGATCGAAGAGCTAAGTCGCGCCATTCAAAAAGAATATACCGATACCGACAAACTCGTGGTTGTTGGCCTTTTGCGTGGTTCCTTCGTCTTTATCGCTGATCTGGTGCGCGAGCTGGATATGCCGGTAGAGGTCGATTTCCTCGAAGCCTCTTCTTATGGCGATAAAATGGAATCATCTCGTGAGGTGCGCATCCTCAAAGACATTCGCGGCCAGATCGAAGGCCGTGATGTGCTGGTTGTCGAAGATATCGTCGATACAGGCTATACGCTTGATCATGTTCTGCACCTGCTCAAAAGCCGCAAGCCGCGCAAATTGCGCACGATTGCACTGCTGGACAAGCCTACGCGCCGCGAAACGGGTGTCAAAGCCGATTGGATCGGCTTTGAAATCCCTGATGAGTTTGTTGTCGGCTACGGTATCGACTTCGCCCAACGCAATCGCAACCTGCCCTACATTGGCCGTGTGCGCTTTGTGGCCGAGGCAGAAGCCTAGGCTTTACTTGGCGTATAGTCGCTCTATCCTGAGGTGACTGGTTAGAGTGAGTTTTGCCCGATGCGCCGTATTTTTGTCCGCCTTATCGCTGTCTCTGCTGTGTGTGGGTTTGCCTTCTGGCAGCTCACAGGCGTGAAAACGATACCAGCCGCGGTCATGGCCGATTTGACAGGCGACCCTGTGGCAGGCGAACAGGTTTTTTTCGCAGCCGGCTGTGCCTCTTGTCACGCAGCCCCTGATGCCACGGGCGACGACAAACTGCTACTCGCAGGCGGTATGCGCTTTGAATCGCCCTTCGGGACATTCATCGCCCCGAATATCTCGCCGGATGCCACCCATGGTATCGGTGGCTGGACCAAGACAGACCTCGCCAATGCCATGCTTTACGGCACGTCTCCCACAGGCCAGCACTACTACCCGGCCTTTCCCTACGGGTCTTATGTGCGCATGAAGTTGCGCGGCGATGGCCTGCAAGACATTGCCAATTTGCACAGCTATCTGAACACGCTCCCCGCCGCAGCCGTTCCAAACCTCCCTCACGAGGTTGGCTTCCCGTTCAACATCCGCCGTGGGCTGGGTCTCTGGAAGCGGGTGTTTCTTGATACCTATTGGGTCGCCCCGATGCCACTTGAGGATGCAGAGCTTCAACGCGGCCGCTATCTTGTTGAAGCGCTTGGCCATTGCGGCGAGTGCCACACGCCTCGCAACATTGTTGGAGCGCCTCAAAACGCAAACTGGCTCACGGGGGCACCAAACCCCTCTGGCAAAGGCCGCACCCCCGCTATTGATCAGCTTGATTGGAGCGCAAGCGACATAGCCTATTATCTGGAGACAGGGTTCACCCCCGAATTTGACAGCGCAGGTGGTCACATGGCGGCTGTTGTCGAGAACCTCGCCAAACTCCCCGCCTCCGACCGCGCGGCAATTGCCGGATATCTCAAAGCGCTGCCCTAACGCCCTAGTCAGCAGACAGCCAATGACGCACAATGCTGAGATTGAGGAAAAACAGAACCAACAGGGCCGTAATTTGGGCCTCATTCACAGTCACAAACCCGTTGGTGACACCGAGCGAAAACCCGACGCCAACAAACACAAGCGCTGCAAAAACAGCTGCGCCAAACCATGTTTGCATAAGGGGCTGCCCATCGGTCTTTCCAAAAATCCGTTCAACAAGCAGCGGCAGGACAAACAGAATAATACCAACCAAGATTGGTAAGGTCAGACCAAGCTGAACAGGTAAAGACACAGGCGACACAACCGAGGCCGGAAGCACAGCAACAAACAACGCCAGTTGCGAGAAAACCGTGATAAACCCTGCCCTCAAAATCAGCGCAGCAAGGCCAGTATCAGGCATTCGCCAGCTTCTTTTCACGGGCCGCGCGCAGGCGTTCAAAGTCATCACCGGCGTGATAGCTTGAGCGCGTCAGCGGCGTGGCCGACACCATCAGGAACCCTTTGCCATAGGCTGCGGTTTCATAGGCCTTGAACTCGTCAGGGTGCACAAAACGGTCAAGTGTCTGGTGCTTCGGCGTGGGCTGCAAATATTGGCCAATGGTCAGAAAATCGATATCAGCCGCGCGCATATCGTCCATCACCTGCATAACCGATTGCTTGTCTTCTCCCAAGCCAACCATGATCCCTGATTTCGTGAAGATTGACGGATCAAGCTCTTTCACGCGCTGCAAAAGCCGCAGGCTGTGGAAATAGCGCGCACCCGGGCGCACTTCGGGGTAGAGGCCCGGCACAGTTTCCAGATTGTGGTTGAACACATCAGGGCGCGCCTCAACCACGATTTCCAATACACTTGGATCGCATTTCAGAAAATCGGGTGTCAGGATTTCGATCGTTGTTCCGGGTGAGCGGTGGCGAATGGCGCGGATGGTTTGGGCAAAGTGCTCAGCCCCCCCGTCTTCCACATCATCGCGGTCAACCGATGTAATCACAACATGGTTCAAACCCAGCTTTTCAACAGCATTGGCCACACGGCCCGGCTCAAACGGGTCTAGGTCTTCAGGTGGTTTGCCTGTCGCGATGTTGCAGAACGAGCAAGCCCGCGTGCACACTTCGCCCATGATCATCATGGTCGCATGCCCTTGGCTCCAACACTCCCCCGCATTGGGGCATGCGGCTTCCTCGCAAACGGTCTTGAGATTGTGCTCACGCATGATCTCGTGGGTCTTCTTGTATCCGTCGCCTTGCGGCGCTTTCACCCTGATCCAGCTGGGCTTGCGCGGCTGGGCATTGTCGGGCTTGCGCGCCTTTTCTGGGTGGCGCTGGTCGGGGATTTTGAGATCACGCATCATCGGTTCCTTACGAGCTTTGCCGAGATATAGCCAAAACTGTCCCCACTGTCACGCCAGAAGCGTGGGCGTCAGCCCCACGCTCTGTGCATAGCTTTGGCCCTATCCGATCATCTTGTTGCGCTCGCCAAGGCTTGCGTAATGTAAGGTCAGTTGTTGCAGCGCAATCCGCAAGACGATCTTGCCCGAGCGCGCCGACCAGCCCAGCCCACGCTCTGCACTTTCAAGCCCTTCAAGCTGGCAACAACAGCGCAGCGCAACATGCCCAAGCCCTGGCCCAAGCGCCAAAAGCGCTGCCGCAACGCGATCAGCTGCCGCTTCTGCACTCAGGGGCAAGGTTGCGCGCTTGGCGGTGCGGTTTTCCCCTGTCAACAGCGCCTCCCAGTCATAGCTGGCGCCCTCCGCCATCTGTGCCAGTTCATAGTCTTCACGCAGCCGTTCCCCCGAGCTGACAAGAGCTGCGCGCAGAAACAAACTCCCGTCTTTTTCCCGCCGCCGCGACAAGGTCATCAACGGTGTCTCGCTCAGCGAAACGCGTCGCTTGCTCGTGCCCACGCCTGCGCCACTCATGTCAAAGCCTGTCGAGGCCTCCGCAAATCCACCTGCGCGGTTTTCGGCCCCTGCCAAAAGCTCGCCCAGTGCCGCGCGGCCCGCTGTCGTAATTCTGTAGCGCGCGATACGGCCCTCATTGGCGCAGTTGATCCAGTCTTTCACAGCTAAAGCCTGCGCAACGCCACGCTCTACAACGGCCGTGCGTGTGGTTGTGCCAGCCTCGGTTTCGCGCACCACCACGCCTTTTTCCATATCCGCGGCCAAAGCCAAAACAGCGCCCGGCTCACTCATACGGCGCAAAATGCGCCGCGCCTCAGCGCAAAAAGTCTGATCATCAGGGAGAATTTTATAGTCAGGTGTCATGGCGTTCATGAAGGCAGGTTCCTCTTGGCTGATGCGCAGCGCCCCTGGTGGCGTGTCGGGTCTCAACAGATTGAGCGCTTCATCAATCAAGCTGTCGTCGCGAAGCCGTTCCCACCGGCTGATTTGGCGAGAAATCGTTGATGGATGGCAATGGCTCAAGCGGCTTAAAGCTCGTATCGACATACCCAGCTCCGTATGCGCCAGATAAGCCAGCGCAGACGCTGGAAACCATTTGGGCCAAAGCTGATGGGATGCCCCAAAGCGCTCTTCATCTGCCAACTCAAGGCGAAACACGGTCATCTGAGACCCTCACGTTTTACACAGGTTATCCACAACCTAAACTTGTGTGGTTACGCATTCGTTAATTTTTACGTATTGGAAACTATTGTTGATAAATTCTAAACAATACTAAATCTGGCGCGCGCTCCTCGGGGGGATCACGCAACACCCTCTAAAGTTGATTACGCTGGCCTTACATCTGGTTTCAATTGTTGTGAGGTTCCCATGCAAGATCCGTTATTGCGCTTTCAAACCCTTCGTCGCCCGCGCCTTCTGCTTGAAGCTGCGCGCGCTGGCGTGTGCCACTATATCCGCGAGACACACCTCTCCCGTGTGTTGGGCAGCACAAAACAGCGTGAAGCGGCGCGCCCCTTGCTGGCTCTTGAAGCGCTATTGGAGCTTGAGCATAGCCTTGATGCTGCGCGCCGCCAAAACGAAGCAAGCTACAGTTATTTTCGCCATGTCGAAGTGCTTATCGCAGCCATCGCCGAGGCCGATCTTTTGCGCACAAGCCATGCTGCAACACCCGCAGAATAGCCCCGCACAGCAAAAGGGCCCCGCATATCGCGAGGCCCTTCAAATTTGATCTGCGCCGAAGCTTAGACAAACGCGTCTGGCATCGAGTCTTTCTTTTCGCGCACATAGGCTTCGAGCGCTTCATTAATGGCAGGGTCAAGAGCTGGCTGCTGATACTGTGCCAGCAGCTTTTCAACGCGTGAACTGGCCAGCTGGCGCGTGTCGCGCCCGCCTTCATCTTCCCATGTTTCAAATGGCTTGTAGTCAAACAGGTCCGACTTCCAGAAAGCCGTCTTGAAGTTGGCTTGCGTATGGGCGCAGCCCAGATAATGCCCCCCCGGTCCAACCTCATGGATCGCGTCCATAGCCTGCATATCCGCGCTCATGTCGACACCTTTGGCCATCTGGTGCAACGCACCAAGCTGGTCGGCGTCCATCACAAACTTCTCAAAGTCAGCCACAAGCCCGCCTTCAAGCCAGCCACATGCGTGGAGCATGAAGTTCACACCTGACAGCAGACCCATATTGAGGGAGTTGGCTGTTTCATAAGCCGCCTGTGCATCTGGCAGTTTGGAGCCACAGAACGAACCTGCCGAACGGAACGGCAACCCGAGGCGGCGCGCCAGCTGGCCTGCGCCATAGGTCACAAGGCTGGCTTCGGGCGTGCCAAAGGTCGGTGCGCCCGAGTTCATATCAATCGAGCTGACAAATGCGCCGAAAATGACGGGCGCGCCCTTCTTGCAAAGCTGGCTATAGGCCACGCCTGCCAGAACCTCGGCCAGAACTTGCGTCAAAGTCCCGGCAACCGAGACAGGCGCCATAGCCCCACCCACAATAAAGGGTGAGATGATGCAGGCTTGGTTGTTGGTCGCATAGACTTCAAGCGCACCCATCATCACGTCGTCAAATGTCATCGGTGAGTTGATGTTCACAAGCGATGTCATGACAGTGTTTTCCTGGACAAAGTCTTTGCCAAACAGAATCCCGCACATGTCCACACAGTCTTGGGCGCGGCTTGGCTCGGTGACAGAGCCCATGAAGGGTTTGTCGCTGAGCTGCATATGCGCCAAAAGCATATCAAGGTGACGTTTGTTCACAGGAATGTCGGTCGGCTCACAGACCGTGCCACCCGAGTGGTGCAGCCACTTTGACATATAGGCCAGTTTCACAAACTTCTGAAAGTCATCCATCGTGGCGTAGCGGCGGCCACCCGCCGCATCGCGCACAAAGGGCGGGCCATAGACGGGCGCGAGCACAAGGTTACGCCCACCAACAACCACATTACGCTCAGGATTGCGCGCATGCTGGGTATATTGGCTCGGGGCTGTCTTGATCAGCTCACGCGCCAAGCCTTTGGGCAAACGCACGCGCTCGCCCTGCACATCGGCTCCGGCTTCGCGCCAGCGCTCAAGCGCGGCGGGGTTGTCAACGAAGTTAACACCCACCTCTTCCAGAATGGCCTCGGCATTGGCTTCGATGATCTGAAGCGCTTCTTCGTTGAGCACCTCAAAGTTCGGAATATTGCGTTCGATGTATTTTGCGGTTTCAAAAGAAACGGCGCTGCGCTCGGCACGGCGCGCGGCGCCACCACCACCTGAACGGCCACGTCGCTTGGTTGCTGCCTCGGTCATAAGTCTATCCTCGATTCTGGGACATTCTAAAATCTGCCTCTACATAGCCCGCAGCCCGCAGCCCCCGCGGCACTTTTGCGCCCTTTGGCGGGTAAAAGCGACATTGCCAAGAATAGCCGCGCACGCCTAGCCAGACACAGGTGAGCATATTTCAATCAGGTATCCGTCAGGATCAGCGACATAAGAGATAACCTGCCCCCACGGCATCGCTTCTGGCGCTCGTTTTGGCACAGCCCCCGCAGCCAACGCGCGCGCAAAAGCGGCTTCCACATCATCGGTTTCAAAAGCAATCTCGAATTGCGGCGTATCAGCGTTTGCGATTGCCGGGTCTTTGCCAAGGCTTTCCATCAAGCTGCGCGCTGAAAAGGCAAGCTTCGTTTCGCCGGTCACGAGCTCGCCGTAGTCTTTGCCCTCGTGCAAAAAGCCTGTCTCAAGCCCGAATGCGCGCCCGTAAAAGCCAAGGCTCGCTTCGACATTTTCGACATATAAAATGGTATAGCGAAATTTGATCATGTCTCAGGCAGAGCCTCTTGTTTGGATTGCGACAGCACCAGCTAAGCACGGCTCTGGCTGTTTTACACTTGAATAAAGCAACCCCGAGATCGGGATTCAGCGCTGGGGTCTTGATACCGCGCCGCTTTGGCCTTACGAGCAAATCATGAAAAACACAGTGCATGAAACCCTTCTCATCATCGACTTCGGCAGCCAGGTCACGCAACTTATTGCGCGCCGTCTGCGCGAGCTGAACGTCTATTGCGAAATCCACCCCTACCAAAAGGTGACAGACGCATTTCTGGCCGAACTGGCCCCGAAAGCCATCATCTTTTCCGGTGGCCCCGATTCGGTCATGCGCGACGGCTCGCCGCGCCCGCCCCAAAGCGCTTACACGCTCGGTGTGCCAATCCTTGGCATTTGCTATGGCCAACAAGTGATGATGCACGACCTTGGCGGCAAGGTTGAAGCAGGTGAACATGCAACTGCCGAATTCGGCCGCGCATGGGTCTCGCCCAAAGAGGCCCGCCCCGAGTTTATCAACGGCTGGTTCATGGACGGCTCAGGCCGCGAGCAAGTGTGGATGAGCCACGGCGACCATGTGAGCGAAATTGCCCCGGGTTTTGAAGTGCTCGGCACATCCCCCGGCGCGCCTTTTGCCATGACCGCCGATCTTGAGCGCCAGTTCTTTGCTGTGCAGTTCCACCCCGAAGTGCACCACACGCCCAACGGCAAAACGCTCTATGAGAACTTTGTCAAACTTGCGGGGTTCACAGGCGACTGGACCATGAACGCCTACCGCGACGAGATGATCCGCCTGATCCGTGAACAGGTTGGCGACAAGAATGTGATCTGTGGCCTCTCTGGCGGCGTTGACAGCTCGGTGGCTGCGATCCTGCTCCACGAGGCCATCGGCGACCAGCTCACCTGCGTTTTTGTTGACCATGGTCTTTTGCGACAGAACGAGGCCGAAGAAGTCGTCACCATGTTCCGCGACAACTACAACCTCAAGCTCATTCATGCCGATGAAGCCGAGCTGTTTCTTGGCGAGCTTGAGGGGCAATCAGACCCCGAAACCAAGCGCAAGATTATTGGCCGCCTCTTTATCGATGTGTTCCAGAAACACGCCGACACGATTGAAGGCGCCGAATTCCTGGCCCAAGGCACGCTTTACCCTGACGTGATCGAAAGCGTCAGCTTTTCGGGCGGTCCATCGGTGACGATCAAGTCACACCACAACGTGGGCGGCTTGCCAGAGAAAATGGGGCTCAAGCTTGTTGAGCCGCTGCGCGAACTTTTCAAAGACGAAGTGCGCGAGCTTGGCCGCGAACTCGGCCTACCCGACAGCTTTATTGGCCGCCACCCCTTCCCGGGGCCGGGCTTGGCCATTCGCTGCCCTGGCGAGATCACCCGCGAAAAGCTCGAGATCCTGCGCAAGGCTGATGCGGTCTATATCGACCAAATTCGCAAACACGGCCTGTATGATGACATCTGGCAAGCTTTTGTGGCGATCCTGCCTGTGCGCACCGTGGGTGTGATGGGCGATGGCCGCACCTATGACTTTGCCTGTGCGTTGCGCGCCGTAACGTCTGTAGATGGCATGACCGCGGACTATTACCCGTTCAGCCACGACTTCCTCGGCGAGACTGCAACGCGGATCATCAACGAGGTCAAAGGCATCAACCGCGTGACCTATGACGTCACATCTAAACCCCCCGGCACGATCGAGTGGGAATAAAGGGTTTCGCCGCGCTCTGCGCGCCGACCAGCTGGGGGCTTTGCCCCCAGACCCCCAGGATATTTTCGGCAAGAGAAAGATATGAGTGACGCGCCCAAAACGCTGAGCGCCATGCTGTGGATGGTTGGAGCCATCGCTTCTTTCACAGCCATGGCAGTTGCGGGCCGCGCCGTGAGCTTTGAGCTCGATACCTTTGAAATCATGATGTATCGCAGCTTCGTCGGGCTGGCGATTGTGCTCACCGTCGCGCGGGCAACGGGCCATTTGAGTGATATCACCCGGCGCCACCTTGGCCTACATCTCGTTCGGAACTTAGCCCATTTTGCAGGCCAGAACCTCTGGTTCTTTGCGCTTACCGTGATTCCGCTGGCGCAGGTCTTTGCGCTTGAATTCACCTCGCCGATCTGGGTTCTGCTGCTCTCGCCCTTTGTCTTGGGAGAGCGCATGACCCAGACGCGCGTTTTGGCGGCTTTGCTCGGCTTTGCAGGGATCCTGATTGTCGCGCGCCCTTTTGGCGAGACCGTTGGCGTGGGTGTTATGACAGCGGCGCTTGCAGCCATCGGCTTTGCAATCTCGATCATCTTCACCAAGCGCCTCACGCGTAGTGAACGCATCACCTGCATTTTGTTCTATCTCACCGCCATGCAGGCGGTGTTTGGTATCGTTTGTGCGGGGTTTGACGGGGATATCGCCCTGCCCTCCGCCGCAACGGCACCGTGGCTCTTGCTTATCGGCTGCGCAGGCCTTCTTGCCCATTTCTGCCTGACAACCGCACTCAGCCTTGCGCCAGCAACGGTGGTTGTGCCCATCGACTTTGTGCGCCTGCCCGTGATCGCCCTGATCGGAGCCGTTTTTTACGGCGAAGCCATGGAGCTTTGGGTATTTGGTGGCGCGCTCCTCATTTTTGCGGGCAACTACCTCAATATCTGGCACGAAACGCGTAAACCCATCGAAAGATAGCCGAGAACGGCGACAGAACACGCGACATTTTGTCTTTCCTGTCACAGGTGAGTGCTGTTCAAACCTTGCCGCAACGGAACCTATTTGACGAGCGAAGTTTTGCCGATAGCTTAAATGCAGTTTTTGGGAGGAGACCAAAATGAAAAAATTAACACTCAGCACAAGCGTGTTCACGCTTCTTGCAA